>CANKHJ010000262.1 GCA_947481635.1 Bradyrhizobiaceae bacterium | reverse complement strand
TCGCGTGAAGCTGTTCACCGAGGCGATCTTCTCGGCACAGCGCGCAACGCTTGCAGGCGGCGACCGTGTCGTGGCGTCGACGATCTAACCCTCCAACCGGAGTTTGCCGAAGTGTGTGTCAGGATGCGTAAAATTTTGTCAGGATTTGTCGCGCTTGCTGTCGCCGGATTGCCGGGTGAGGTGCTGGCCGGCGCATGGACCATGGAGAAGGGCCATGGCCAGGTGATGGTCACGGCGACGCCGAGTTGGGCTGACAGCGTGTTCACCGATGCGCGCAACGTTGCCTCCGCGACGCCGTATAACAAGTTCGAGCTCCAGGGGTTGTTCGAATACGGCCTGACCGACCGGCTGACCGCGATCGTGATGCCGGGTTTCCAGCACGTGTCGATCGACAGTCCCACCAACGCGACCCGGACCGGCCTCGGCTATACCGAGGTCGGCGCGCGCTATCGCGTCCTCGAGGGCGCAAACTGGGTCCTGTCAGGGCAGGGGAGCGTCCGCCTGCCCGGTGCGTTCGACACGTCTAATCCCGCCGCCATCGGCTATACCGGGGTGGAGGTCGACCTTCGCGCGCTCGGCGGAATGACCTTCTCGATGTGGAACATGCCCGCCTATGTCGACGTCCAATTGGCGCAGCGTTTCCGCTCGGCCGGGCCGCCCAACGAGTTCCGCGCCGACTTCACGCTCGGCATGCGTCCGGTCCCGCAATGGCTGTTGCTGGCGCAATCCTTCAACGTGTTTTCTGAAGGCGCGGGCGGACCGTTCTTCCCGAGCTACGATTATCACAAGCTGCAACTCGGCGTCGCCTATGACCTGACGCCGCAATGGTCGCTGATGGCGGCAGCCTTCACGACATTCTCAGGTCGTAACGCGCTGCAAGAGGACGGCGCGACGATCGGGGCCTGGTACCGGTTTTGATCAGGGCGATTCGCAGCCGACCGACCACGCGCAGAGCAGCACGCCTTCGGCCGGCTTGTTCTGCACCGTGAAGTCGGTGTCGTTCGGTCCGCCGGCTTGCGGATCGGTGAACCAGCGCCAGACCAGCACGCCTCTGATGCTGGGACGACGTAGCACCTTGATCCAATCGGCCAGCACCTCAGCCTGAAGGCGCCCATCGGCTTCGGCCGGCCGTTCCTCTGCGCTTTCCCACGGCTTCGACGCGGCGTGTTCGGCCGAACGCAGCCCGATCTCGCCGACGATGATCGGCTTGCCGGCGCGTTCCGCCAAAGCGTCAAGCTTGCTGGCGGTCGCGGTCATGATCGCGAGACGCCCGACGCGGTCGCGATCGTCGCCGAGCACCGGATAGAGCGTGACGCCGATCGCGTCGAGCAGAGGCCAGAATGGCACCGCCTCCGCTTCCTCGACATTATGCGCGACATAGGTGAGTTGGCGCGGGAAGACGGCGCGCAGTGCGCCGATGATCGAAATCCATTCCGGACGCTGGCTGGTCTCCTTCAACTCGGTGCCGATCGACAATGCGTCGGCCTTTTCCTCCGCGGCGATACGGGCAATGGTCAGCAAGGC
Source organism: Bradyrhizobiaceae bacterium (assembly GCA_947481635.1). Taxonomy (GTDB): domain Bacteria; phylum Pseudomonadota; class Alphaproteobacteria; order Rhizobiales; family Xanthobacteraceae; genus CANKHJ01. The sequence goes on along the minus strand of CANKHJ010000262.1, from coordinate 3,799 downwards.
GGCTTGGTAATTCTCGAACCACGCGCGCCATGCGGCGTCGGAGCCGGGCGCGACCGCGCCGGCCCAGCTTTGCGGCACCCAGACATGCGGCTTGACCATCACGCGGAAGCCTTGCGCGCGCGCTTCGCGAATGGCGGCGCGTAATTCGTCGTTGGTCATGTCGCTGCCACGTCCGATCGCGGCCGACGATGGCGACGGCTGCCACCGGAATGGGACGATTGCGACCGTGCCGGCACCCAGCCGCCGCGCCTGTGCCAGCGAGCGGCGCGCGGTCAGGCTGCCGAACGGGTGTCCAGAGGTGACGATGACATTGAAGCCGTCTTGAGACTGGCGATCCTGAGCCACGGCCATGGCCGGACAGCAACCCGCGAGCAGGCTCGCGAGGACGGTATGGCGTAGGCGTCTATACGCGCTCAAGTTCAGTCACGAGCGCATCGAGCGCCGTCTCGATCTCGGAGCGGCCGGTTTGGTGTTCCAGCGCGGCCTCCGTGATCTCCAGCAGGCTGGCGGCCCTTTTGCTGACGATCGGAAACCCGAAAACCGACGCGGCGCCTGCGAGACCATGCGCTACCACGCGGATATCGTCGAGCTTCGGGTCCGCGCCGTCTGTCGTCAGGGTCAGCCGCAGCGCCTTGAGATCGACCGCGTCGCGCAGGGCACGCTCGTGAAACCCGGCAACCAGCGGACTGAGATCGATCGGCGGCGGTTTGACATAGCCGCGGACCGAGGCCGCCAATGTCATGGGATCGAACGGTTTCGGAATCACACCCGCAACGCCCAGTGATTTGAACGATTCGATCTCACGCGCCTGCGCGCGGGCGGTCATGAACACCACCGGCGTCGCCACAAGCGGGGCCATGTCGCGCAGGTGCCGCAGCGTGGTCGGGCCGTCCATCAACGGCATCATCACGTCGAGCAGGACCAGGTCCGGCGTCCATTCCTCGACCTCGTTCAACGCTTCGCGACCTGACGCGCAGCTCTTGAGCGCGAGATCGGGGTCGAGCGCGAGCGACAACTCCACCACTTCGCGAATATCAGGCTCATCATCGACGTGCAGCACGCGGAACGATGTCATGCGACCTCCTTATCCTTCGAGCTGCGAATGGGAATCGAGACAAGTATCGTGACGATTTACAGCATCGCAAAATAAACGATGAATTAAGACAAGGACGGACGAGGTAATTAATGGAGAATTTGCTCGAAATGATAAGTATTTGGTCTTGGAGAGCTAAGTAGAATTATCAGAATTAAGGTATTAGACAACTGGCCTGACTTGACGGTGGTTCTGCCAAAAGAAAGGCCCGCCCCCGATGGGACGGGCCTTTGATTCTGTCGAGGCTACCGGTCAGCAGGCGACGCGGCGCAGAGCGCCGGACCGGCCGCGCACATAGCAAGGCTCGTTTGGAGCGGTCGCGGCACCGATGACGCCGCCGGCCACCGCGCCGATCGCGCCGCCCGCCAAGGCTCCGCCGAGCGTCCCGGTGGACACGGCACCGATGGCGGTACCGGCTGCGCCGCCGATCACGGCGCCACCCACTGCGCGATCCTGCGCTACGGTCTGGCACCCGGCCAATCCGAGCGACGCAACGCCAACGGCTGCAATCAAGATTTTTCTCATAGGTCCGCTCCCTCAGAAATGAAGACTGTGGCCGCCCGGCCGGATCGGCCGAAGCTGCTGTCGCGCTAACAGCGTCGAGGCGAATTAGTTCCGGCGCTGGCCATGAAAGCGGCGCTTTCGTTAACGGGAGCTCTTGCCCGAATGGGATCGCTTGGTTTCGAGCGTCACGAGTGCATGCTCGGCCGCCTGGCAATAATGCCGGTGCAGCGTTTGGAGCTCTTCCTCGGACAAGTCCTCCGCGGTGGCGATCTTGTTCGATGCGCCCTTCATGACGATGATCAATTCGGAGAGCTTGATCTGCAGCGCCATGGTGTCGCGGTTCTGAGTATTCTGGATCAGGAACACCATCAGGAATGTCACGATGGTTGTCGACGTGTTGATCACCAACTGCCAGGTGTCGCTAAACCCGAAGACCGGTCCGCTGGCCGCCCAGGCGATAATCAGAATGCAGGCGCCGACGAAAGCCGAAGGCCGTCCGGTGAAGTGCGCGATCGATTGCGCGAAATGCGTGAAGGCAGCAGACAGTCGAAAACCGGACGGCTTCCCTTTTGCAATTCCCTTCTTGGCAATGTCCTTCGCCTTGGCGCTCGCCACGATCTTTGCGGCTGCCTGCGCGCTGTTGCGTTTTGCTGCCATATGAATCTCCGTGATGCCGGCCTAGGGAACTCCCGCAAGTCACTGGAGTTTCATCCGTGCGCGATGTGCGCAATTTGATGAATAGTCTTGCAGGAGACGATCATGATTGGCTGGGCTATTACGTTTCTGATCGTGGCGCTGATAGCGGCGGTTCTTGGCTTTGGTGGAGTTGCGGGTACTGCAATCGAGATCGCGAAGATCATTTTCTTTGTCGCGATTGTGCTGTTCCTGATTTCCGCCGTGGTCGCGCTGATGCGTGGACGTTCGCCACCTAGCATTCCGTGAATGCGGGTATTCGTTGAGTTGTTGAGAGTGTTGGTTGAAAGAAAAGCAGGTCCCTGATCGGGGCCTGTTTTGTTTGAGCGGGATGTCAGCGGTCAGTCGGGCTCATCCGCGGCTGATGTCTTATTTGTCGAAGCCGACCAGCACAGCGCGTGTGGTCTGATCCGGCCCGAACTCGTCGAGGCTGTCGATCGAAAGCAATTCGGCCAAGCGGGCGCGGGCGCGATTGACGCGGCTCTTGATCGTTCCCACGGCGCAGCCGCAGATCGTGGCCGCCTCCTCATAGGAGAACCCCGATGCACCGACCAGGATCAGCGCTTCGCGCTGCTCGTCAGGAAGGCGCGACAGCGCCGCGCGGAATTCGCCAAACTCGATACGCCCTTCCTGTTCAGGATGGGTCTTCAGCCGCGCGGCATAGCTGCCGTCGCTGTCCGCCACCTCACGCCGCCGCTTGCGGTATTCCGAGCGGAACAGGTTGCGCAGAATGGTGAACAGCCATGCCGACATGTTGGTGCCGGGCTGGAATGAGTCGATATTCGCAAGCGCCCGCAGCAGTGTTTCCTGCACCAGATCGTCGGCGCGATCGACGGTTCCGCAGAGTGAAATGGCAAAGGCGCGAAGGCTTGGGACCGACGCCAAAACCGTGTCGCGCAGGGTTGGATCGAGGGCCATTAGCCGACGTCCTTGTCTGTCTTCTTTTTGTCGGCATCCATTTTGTTGAGCAACTCAAGGAACCGATCCGGCACCCCCTGGTCGACAACGTCGTTGTAGATCGAGCGAAGTTGCTGACCGATTTTGGCTTGCACCTCTCGGGTGAGGCCGCCGCGCCCTGCATTATTCGATGAAAGCATCTTCTTCTTAGGCCCCACCGGAATGTCATCCTGCATCTAATTCCCCCCCTTGGCTCTCCCCCTCCAACCGGTTGTGGGGAGGGCGACCCTGGAGCCCTAACGTGATAGGATGAACTTGGTTCCGGAACTCGCGTGGAACTTTTTTCGGTGGGGGACGTTAACGCCTCGAGTTTTTCGGAAGGGGAGGTTTTTTTGTCACCATCTCAAACAGTTGCGCCGCATCTGCCGTATTTGCGCCGTTACGCCAGGGCGCTGACCGGGAACCAGCATTCCGGCGATGCCTACGTCGTCGCAACCCTGGAAGCGCTGATTGCCGATCCGGCGATCATCAAAAGCCCGGATCAGGCCCGGATCGCGCTCTATCGGCTGTTCACCAAGATTTGGGGGTCGGTGTCGATCAATGGCCGGTCCG
>CANKHJ010000261.1 GCA_947481635.1 Bradyrhizobiaceae bacterium | reverse complement strand
GCGGCCAACTCTTGCGGCGAAAGTCCAAGTTTTGGGTCAACTGAAGGCTCCCGGCCGATTTGCCACAGCAACTCTGTGGCGCGGCGTTCGAGTTCGGGGATGGCGTCCTTTGTTTCGCCGGTCAGCACCTCCTCCATCAGCTTGTGCAGGATTGTGCCGCGAGTGGCGCTACCAGCAACCTCAACAAATGGTGCGGCAGCTTCCATAGACTCAGGATCCGAAAACACAGGGGTAGGTTCAGGCGGTGGCGCATCGGCTTCGTGGAGGCTCGGTCGATGCCATTGGAGTATGATTGCCGCCTCTGAAACTCGTTTTGCCTCTTCGGCAAATATGGCTCGGGTCTGCGTGTTCTCCGTGGGAGCAGTCGGCGGGGACATCTCCGCGCCGAGGTCTGCCGGATTTATGGCCGGAAGCGCTGCTAAATCCAGGTCGACTATTCGAGCCCAGGACTTGTCGGAGAGTTTGGCGTCATGCCGTGGCAGCACGAGCAGATCGCGGGCCCGGGTTGCAGCCACATACCAGAGACGGACCCGCTCGCGAGCGAGTTCCGTTTCGTTCCATGATTTGATGGCAGCGTAGCCTGAAGGTTCTATATCGAGGATGGACACGGAGAATTCGCCCGACCTGCGGTCGTGCATCAGGCCTGAGTCCGACTTCGGACTACCGGTCATGTTGATCGGGATCACCACCGGCCACTCGAGACCTTTTGAGGCGTGAATTGTGATTAGCGAAACCGATTGCTCTTCCGCATCGGGACGCCCCTCCACTTGGCGCTCTTGTTCTTCCCAATTGACGCGCATGTCTCGTGCAAAGGCACGCAATCCTCGCACGTCGTAGGCCCGTGCTGTCTCCAAGAACAGGTCGACATTGGCGAGCGCGCGGTCCGCACCTGCACGGAACCTCTGGGCAATTTGTGCTCGTACATCGAGGAGACTCACCGCATCCGACAGCAGCATGTAGGGTGTTGTCGAGCGCGTCCGCTTGGCCAGCGACTGCAGAATTTCAAGGATGCGGCGGGCGAGATCGTGATTGATGTGAGTCAACTCGGTCCATAACGTGAGATTCTGCAGGCGATCTGGACGATCTGTATCCGGGGTAATTCCTTCTGCAATGTCGAGGAGTTCGGCCTCGGTGAGCCCAACGAGGGGGCCGCGCAGCAACGCGCCCAGCGCAAGAGTGTCGCGTGCATCGGCAATCGCGCGGGTTACCGCAATGAGATCCTGGACTTCCTGCCGCCTGAAGAATCCTTTTCCCGCCTGCGTCGAAACCGGAATTCCACGCTGTTCGAGCGCTTCCTCGAAACGCCACAAGTCGGTGCCAACCGGAGCGAGCAGTGCTATATCGCCGAAGCGGCAAGCACGTTTCGTTTTGCCGTCACGAACTTTCACATTGTCGACTAAGCGCGTGCATAGTTCCGCAACTCGGTCTGCCTCTGCATCGCGCAGTTTGTCGGATGCGGGTTTATCTCCCCCGATGGTGATATCGAGCGCTGCGACCGCAAGCGCACCCTTCTCCGCATCGCATGTGGCGGCCAGCGACGTGAACCCCGGCTGTCCGGCTTCCGACGAGAGAGGCTTGGCAAACTTGCCGTTGACCAGGGTGAGAATGGGTTCCACCGATCGAAAGTTTGCGATGATTTCGAGCAGCGCTTTGCTGCCGATACCTTCGCGCGCGCCGATATAGGCACTCACGTCGGCGCCGCGGAACCGGTAGATCGCTTGTTTGGGATCGCCAACGAGAAACAGCGCACCAGGCCGAAGGACGCGCGCGAGCGGTTCCGGATTGCTGTCCTTCGGCGGCTCTCCGCATAGTCGCCACAGCATGTCGATCTGCAGCGGGTCGGTATCCTGGAATTCGTCGACGAGGACGTGTCGGAAACGCTTCGCTAGCGCTTTGCGCACATCCTCGTTCTTGGCCAAAAGATCCTTTGCGGTATAGAGCAGGTCATCGAAGTCGAGCAGCGCAGCGGCCCGCTTGTATTTGCTCCAGTCCTTCAGCAGGCCTTCCATCGCCTCGACGACGCGTCGGATCAGTTCGCCCCCAACCATTGCCAGACATGCTTCGAAGGCGTCATGGCACGCGTCGTAGCGTTTCACACAGCCATCGAAGGCCATTTCACCGTCGGTCTTTCGCTTACCCACGGTGGCGGCCGCGGCCACCCACGCGGTTTTTGTTCGCAGCTGCCGCTTTCCGGTGTTTTGCGTGAAACACGCGCTATGTCGTTCGATGGTCGCGGCTTCGATCAAAGCGGGGCAAGTGGGGCGTTCAACGCCCATCGCAATTCCCCCGAGGGCCTTGGCCATCCCGACAAAAGCCTGGCACGCGGCGTGGGTCTTTTCCTCTTTGAATTCCAGCCGGCCTATCTCTTTCTCGAACGCCTTCGCCGCCACCACGAATTGCCGGCCGGAATCGCTCGACCAAGTTCCCTCGATTGGTTTCGCATCGCGATTGCGACGTAGGAAGTCCGCGATCGAGCGCAGCACTTTAAGCCCTCGAGCCTCGTCAGCGATGACTAGTTCAGCGATGATGTCGTCGTCGCGTTCGCCAGAGAGATGTTCCTTCAGCCAGGCTTGGTAACGCTCAGCGAAGGCAAGGTCGCCCTCGGCCGGGTCAATGATTTCGGCGCCCGGATCAATACCGGCTTCGGCTGGATAGGGCTTAATCAGTGCCTGCGCGAAACCGTGTATGGTCGTGCAGACAAGTTGGTCGAGCGCCTTCTTTGCTTGCACCAGAGTTGCCCGCTGCTCGGCTGATACTCCTTTCGGGAACGCGTTTTCAAGATCCGACGGGACCTTGCCGGCGGACAGGTCATTAACAAACCGCTCGATACGGATGCGCAACTCGCTGGCCGCGAATTCGGTGAATGTGATTGCGGCAACGTTCTTCGGTCCTACGCCTTTGGCAAACAGGACGGCAACACGGCCGGCCATGATCGACGTTTTTCCTGATCCGGCGCCGGCCTCGACCAGGAAAGATTGGTCGGTGTTGGTGAGTGCGGTCTTACGCGCGGATTTGTCCGGAAGGTTCTCGGCGTTCATCAGTTTGCCTCCCAGATCTTGATGGCATCACCCAGATGCTGGTCGGCCAAGGGTCGTTTCCGTGACAGGTAGTTCTCGTTTGCGGGTAGCGCAAAGGCGAAGTCGTTGTGGTCTTCGCCGGCGTCGATGCCGGGCAACGCCACTCCTTTCTCGAGGCTCGTGCGCGCGGTCGCTATTGCAGTTGCCAGCAGTTCCAGCGCTGCATCGACATTACTAAGTGTAAAAAGGGCCTGCTCGCCGTCCGGCGCGCGCGGGTAAAGCAACGACGCCTCGACATCCACCTTGTGTCCGAGTAGCGTCCGGACAGCGAAGGCATAGAGGCAACGTTGAAGCTCCTTTCCGCCATCGACGACGATGTCGGCCCTCCCCTTCTTGAGACGCCCCGTCTTGTAGTCGATAACCCGTGCGCTGCTTTCGTCGCCCGACAGGTCGAGCCTGTCGATGTGGCCCTGAATGACGATCCCCGTCTTCGGGATTTCAACCAGGTGCGACGGGTCCCAGGGAAGGTCGTTCCGCTCTTTCCTGTCCTGAGTCCCGAACGGAATCTCGGTCCAGCTTTTTTGCTTGGGCATTGGATCGAGACGGTAAGTCAGTGCCCTCGTTGATGCTTCCCGGATCGATTCGAGAGAGTTACGCCAAATGATCGGCGGCGGCACCGGCTGCTCGCTCTCCCAGAGCGACGCCACAGAAACGGCCGCGTCCCCGACCGCCTTTTCGATAGCCTGAGGCTTGGCCTTTCCAAATCCGCCGTTGCTCTCAAGAGTACTGACCGCGGCCTGCAGGATATCGTGCACCAGAATACCGAAGGCGAGCGCATCGAGCGTACGCGGTTCTTCGGCTTCTTCGGGCTGACGCCAGCCCAATGCGTAGCGCCAGACAAATCGGATCGGATCGCGCAGCAACATCCTCAGCGATGTCGCCGACATCGGCTGCCGGAATACCTTCTGAAGGCGCGGATGCGTCCGCCCGACCAGACCGTCATGCGCCGTGATTTGCGGCCTGTACCAATCCTGCCACGAGCCAAGGCCGGACTTGGCGATAGGCGTCTTCCGGAATTCGCTTGGGCGCGCCAGCAGCCGGTCGGATTCGCTCGCCGCATGGCTCGGGATTCGTCCACGGCTGAGGTAGTTTAAATTGAAGTCGCCGATTAGCGGCGAACGACCCAACAGGCGGCCCTCGACGTCACGGCGGCTGAACGAGATCGATGCGTGCTTGGCGCTCGCGATGATGGTTGCGAAGTCACGCCTGTCGCCATCGGCGACCGGCAGTGGATCGAGATCCTTGATTTCGATGATGTTGTCAGGGATCAGCCGATCTTCCGAGATCCGTCGGGGCCATCGGCCGGCATTGAGCGCCAGCAGACGCACAAACGGGCGTGGTGCTGCCGCGAGCGAGATGGCCGACGTCCAGATCGGATGGGAGGCCGGCTCAAGCTTATCGTCGACACGCAGATGTATGAGGGTTACCGGAAGCGCCGCGGGTGGGCCCTCCTCCAATGCGCGCTCCCAGAGTTTGAGCGGCAGCTTCGGAAGCAACTGTTTGCCAGCTTCCAGGGCAACTGCAGGACCCCTCTCCAGGAGCCTCAATATGTCGAGCACGCGCGCCGACCGATCAACGCCCTCAGGCCAATCGTTTGGTGTTGCCTGTGCGAAAGCCTGCTCCCACCGTTGAACGGTAGTAAGCGGCGCATCGGTTGGAAGAACGCGCGGCCAACCCGGCGGCAGATCCGCGATGGCGGGAGTACCGTCCAGGCGTCGGAACAGGCGGCGGACACGCTCTTGCGAGAGCCCTTTGACCAGGACGTCGGCAAGCGCGGCGGCAGTCTGACCGTCCGCGGTAGCAACGGCTTTAATGCCTTGCACGAAGTGGATCGGCAGGTTGGAGTCACGCGAGAGCGCCAGCACATGATCGTCAAAGTCGGCCGGGCTCGTTGCCGCTATCGCAATTTCTTCGGTTCTCGCCTTGCCTTCGGCGATGAGAGTTCTCATCCAGCGGAGCGCCTCCAGGACTTCATGCTGCGGCGTTGCACACGAATAGAGTTCCGGCATGGCGTCATTCGGCTTTGTCCGAAGAATTTCTATACTTTTGCCGTCGACCCAGTCTGGAACCGATCGCGGTCCAGCAACCCAAGTGACAGGAACTACGCCCGCGAGAGCCAAAAGAAGCGGCCGCCAGCACACAGGCATTTCGCTATGGCCGTGGATCTCGACAGGTCCCAGCACGATCGGCGCATATGCAATGCGGACGAGGGCCAGATCGACAAGCTCCTTCGGTTTCTTCATCGCCGGCGGCAACCGCGACAAAACCT
>CANKHJ010000260.1 GCA_947481635.1 Bradyrhizobiaceae bacterium | reverse complement strand
TCGATATCCGGCCGGCTCCCGCTCCGCGCACGCAGAGTGAAATCCCGCGCGCAGATGTGCTGGCCCGCTGAAGAGTTGCCTTGAGGGCACTTCGGCTCTGAAGGGTAGTCCGGTTCTGAGGCTAACCAAGGCATGATCGGCATGAATGTCATGCCGATCACACATCAGTGCGTGATCAGGTCCGCCACTTCAGATCCGTGTGGGTCCGCGGTCAGGCGGACGGCACCAGCCGGACCGTGCCCCCGTCATGCCGCATCGTCGGCTGACTCTCATGCGGCACTTCGGCGGCGAGCTGTTTTCGATAATGGTCGAGGACGAACAGGCGGATGGCAGACGACAAATTGCCGTGCCTGCGGTCCGTGTCGATGGACGCCACCATGTCGGACAGCGTCACGTCACGCTCGCCCGCGATATCTTTCAGCCCCTTCCAGAACTCGTCTTCGAGACTCACACTGGTCTTGTGGCCGGCAATGACGATGGATCGTTTGACAACCGGTGATTTCATCGACTGTCTCCAGGTTCGATCTGGTGGCCATCGAGGTCGGCTTGGGTTTTCGCTTGCCGTGCTTCCTGCAGCGCTCGCTCAGCCTTGCTGAGGCCATGCTGTGACCGGTTGATTGCGGCTTGCTGCTCAGCCTGCCGCCGTCCGGTCTGTTTACGTGCCCTGCGGAGATTGACGACTTCACCCATTACGACGTTCAAATGGCTCCAGATATGTTGACCCGTCCCCGGCTGGTCCCTGTGCTGTGCGCCAAATACGCCGCTACCGTGGCACTGCCCACAATTTCCAACCGTCCGATTACCGCCATACTAGCTATGACGTACCGGAATGCAGCAATTGATATGCTTAGGGCCGGACACAGTTCGTTGATGTGGATAAAAATCAGAAAGTTCCACATTGATGGGTGATAAATTTCGGGCGTTTCAGTTGGTTTCGTTGTCTTGAATTCAAGAATACTGAAACAACGGCGTTGGGCAGTCCAGTTATGCTGGAGAATGTCCTAGAATAACGCTGCGTCATCCCAGCAACAACTTCTATATTGTCATTTGTTATAAGGGATTGCTTTACCCCGCTCCGGGCTGTGAGTGTTGTACCTGCCCAACATGGCCTATCCCGAGGATTTAAAGTTACTGCCGACCGTCCGGGATGCCCACCCGAGCCTCCTGCCATGCAATAATCACATGGATCTTTTGGGCAACCGGCGGACGGGCCCTCGAAAGGTATGTTGTTGCCGAATGAGGCCGGAGAGCAGGTCAGGAGGGCCGAATCATCCGCTCCGGACGCACCAGGCGATCGAATTCCGGACCGGTCACCGCGCCGAGGCGGATAGCCTCCTCGCGCAACGTCGTGCCGTTCACGTGCGCGGCCTTGGCGATCTTCGCCGCACGGTCATATCCGATTTTGGGCGCCAGCGCGGTGACCAGCATCAGCGAGCGCTCCATCAACTCGCGGATGCGTGCTTCGTTTGCCGCAATGCCAGCCACGCAATGATCGGCAAACGAGTTTGCCGCATCCGCCAGCAGCCGGATCGATTGCAGCATCGCCAGCGCGATCACCGGCTTATAGACGTTCAGCTCAAAATGACCCTGGCTGGCGGCGACGGTGATCGTGGTCTGATTTCCGAACACCTGGCAGCAGACCATGGTCAGCGCTTCGGCCTGGGTCGGGTTGACCTTGCCGGGCATGATCGAAGAGCCGGGCTCGTTCTCGGGCAGCAGCAACTCACCGAGACCCGAACGCGGGCCTGAGCCGAGCAGCCGGATGTCATTCCTGATCTTGAATAGCCCGGTGGCGATCGAGGCCAGTGCGCCATGCGCGAACACCATCGCGTCATGCGCTGCCAGCGCCTCGAATTTGTTCGGCGCGCTGATGAAGGGGAGGCCGGTGGTTGTCGCGATCCGCTTCGCGATCAGCGTGCCGAACTTCGCCGGTGCATTCAGGCCGGTTCCCACCGCGGTGCCGCCTTGCGCCAGCGGCATCAATTCCTTCAGCGCCAGCTGCGCGCGTGCGAGGCCGGATTTCGCTTGCGCGGCATAGCCGGAGAATTCCTGCCCCAGCGTCAGCGGCGTCGCGTCCTGGGTGTGGGTGCGGCCGACTTTGATGATGCGCGCGAAATCCTTCGACTTGCGATCGAGCGCCGCGTGCAGATGGACGAGGGCAGGGATCAGCAAACGCGCGATTTCCTGCGCGGCCGCAACATGCATCGCGGTCGGGAAGGCATCGTTCGACGACTGGCTCATGTTGACGTGATCGTTGGGATGCACCGGGGCCTTCGCCCCGCGCTTGCCACCAAGCAATTCATTGGCGCGGTTCGCGATCACTTCGTTGAGATTCATATTGGTCTGGGTGCCGGAGCCGGTCTGCCAGACCACCAGCGGAAAATGATCGTCGAGCTTGCCGTCGATCACCTCCTGCGCGGCGCGCGCGATCGCCTTGGTGCGGCGCGCGTCGATCAGCCCGAGCGCGTGATTGGTCTCGGCGGCGTTGCGCTTGATCAGCGCCAAAGCCCGGATCAGCGGCAGCGGCATGCGCTCGTCGCCGATGCGGAAATTGCCGCGCGAGCGTTCGGTCTGTGCGCCCCAATAACGGTCGTCGGCTACTGCGATCGGACCGAAGCTGTCGCTCTCGGTGCGAGTCTTGCCGCGAGTCGTGGATGACACTGTAGATTTCTTGGGCAAAGGCCCTCCGCGAAGGATGGCTCCGCGCGTTTATTTCTTGCGGAAACGGTCGAGCCGAACCACTTCGGCGCCGCCGCTCGGAGCATCGGGACCTTGCTCGGGCGGAGCGACTGGCGCCGGCGGTGGATTGGCCGCCTGCGGCAAGGTCGCGAACGGCGTATTCTTGTTGCGCACCGTCATTGAATCGGCTGCAGCGCGTGGCGCGGTGGGGGCATCGGTCTCGGCCTGATCGCCGATCGGCTCGAACTGAAGCCCGAATTGCACGGAAGGGTCGAAGAAGCCCTTCACCGCTGCGAACGGCACCACCAGCCGTTCCGGAATTCCGCCGAACGATAGTCCCACCTGGAAACGTTCGTCGGTGACGCCGAGATCCCAGAACTGGTGCTGCAGCACGATGGTCATCTCTTCGGGATATTGCGCGTGCAGCCGTGGCGAGATCTGCACGCCCTCGGCATTGGTGTCGAACGAGACATAGAAATGGTGCTCGCCCGGCAGGCCCTTCTTGGCCACGTCGGAGAGGACATTGCGCACGACGCCGCGCAGCGCTTCCTGGGCGAGGAGATCGTAGCGAAGATGATCGACAGCCATGGATCGCTCGTGAACGCTGGATCGGGCGGGATTCGTTGAAGCCGATGCTAGCTTACAGGATGGCAAACACCCAGCGGCGTTTGCGGGTTCCCCAATCCAGCTACTTCGACGCAAATCGCGCGATCTTGAGGTGAGATGAAGTGGAGGCTTCTGTTGCCAGGTGCCTCCGAACCCCGCCTTGAGGCTGCTAAGACCCCAAGGACTTCAGAATCGGAAGTTCAAACCGCTTACGCGGCCTGAGCAACCGGAGCATAGTTGTCATTCGCAACTACACGTTTGGCCCGATATCGGCGGTACCATGCCGAGCAAAAACACGTCCTTTACGCCCTCGTCGATCCTATTTCGCCCCCGCCGATGCAGCCTGTGATCTCGAAAGCTGCATTGGTGGAGGCGCCGGGTACCGCCCCCGGGTCCGATAGGTTTATTTCGACGGCCATTTATCGCCATAGCCGGCAAGCCGGCTCGATACATATAGGCGCTACGAGGACCGGGATAAAGAGCCGGTTACGGGAGGCTTTCGCAAATGGAGCAGAGCGCTTGACTAACATGGCTAATTGCATTAGCGATAAGGCTATCGTAATTAGCCATGATGGAGCTCAGACATGACCACGCTCGCTGCAATCGCTGCGTCCCGGGTTTCTGAGGCCGCGCTCCGCCCCGTCTTCCTGCTTCGTCCGATCGTCCTGCTTCGTGCCGAGGCTGCCGCGGCCTTGGTCTGCGGCGTGCTGGCGTTCGCATATCTCGGCCATTCCTGGTGGCTGTTCGTCGGCCTGTTCCTGGTGCCGGACCTTGCCATCGCGGGCTATCTGAAAGGGCCACGCGTCGGAGCGGCGATCTACAATGCCGCGCATCTCACTGTCATCCCGGCCGCGTTGGGGCTGGTGGCGGCCGGGCTGGGCGAGACGCTCCCGGCGGCACTTGCGGCGATCTGGGTTGCGCATATCGGGCTCGATCGGATGCTCGGCATCGGGCTCAAGCTGCCGTCTGGCTTTGCCGACACGCATCTCGGTAATGTCGGGCGTACCAAGGCCTGACGCATGTGCGCAGCGCCCGCCAAGACATCGGACGCCGACATTGTCGCAGCCGCTCGCGCGGTCATCGCCGCGCGGGGGCTCGATGCCTTGTCGTTGCAGCAAGTGGCGGCCGCGGTCGGCATCAAGACACCGTCGCTCTACAAGCGCTTCGATGACCGTGCCGCGCTGCTCGCCGCCGTGCAGGACGACGTGCTGCTCGAACTCGCGCGCGTGCTTGGCGACGCGGCCGCATCGGGCTCGACGCCGCAGGACGGCTTGCACGCGATGGGACGATCTTACCGCGCATTCGCCGCGACGCATGCGCGGCTTTACCCGCTGCTGTTCGGATCGAGCGAACCCTCGCCGGCGGCGCGCGCGGCGATCGCGCCGGTCATGACGGCGCTGATCGCGCTGCTCGGTGCGCCGCTGGCATTGCCGGCCGCGCGGACCCTGACCGCGTTCCTGCACGGCTTCGTCACGATGGAGCTGAGCGGAAATTTCCAGATGGGTGGTTCGATCGATGACGCGTTCGATTTCGGCCTCGATGCAGTGATGCGGGGCATCGGCGCTCACATCATGCGCACAGTCTCGTGATCCCCGGCTGGTGCGTCGCGCAAATATGCGGTTTCTGCGACGCCGTATTGTGAGGGTGCAACCACGGCGTTCGCCCTCGAGAGGCTTTGTCGCCTATTGGCGCAAGCGGAAAACATATGCTCGATCTGAGGTCTCCCGGTTTTGGATACAAAGCAGACATTCCAACGCGCCTGACGAATGTCAGCTATTGATTGGATAGTGGATATGACGCGGAGGACCGATGCTATGGAGAAATTCGGAGACCTGAAGATTGAACTTCACGAAACGGAGCAGCGGCTCCTTACTGAACTGAGAACATTGCGTCGTGGGCTTCGCGAGACTCAAGATGGTCCCCAGACGGAAGGACCCGAGCTCACCACTGGGCAGCGAATTGCAGATGCCGTTGCTGCCACGATGGGCTCTTGGAGATTTATCATCATCCAGACTGCGGCTGGCAATGTCCCGAGCCGTGTTGAAATTCGTTCGGCAGGCGTCGCTGTTTGAACAGGCTACGCGGCCTTGGCTTGCTGTTCAAGATCTGGGTTGATGGAATGCTTGACCTGATGGGCAAGCAGGGCCGC
>CANKHJ010000259.1 GCA_947481635.1 Bradyrhizobiaceae bacterium | reverse complement strand
CGGCATGGCCGGAGAACCACATCCGGCACAAGGTCATAGTACGAAAGAGCCGACTCTTACAAAGAAATTTGTTGCGAATTGAATGGCAAAGCTATCAACAAACCGCCTCGGCGATCGGACTTCATCTTGCCAGCCGCGTTCCTCGACATCGGCAAACGCTAGGCCCAAGTCTTCCACGGCGCGACGCCACGTTGCCACAAGTCCTCAAGGTAGACGCGATCTCGCAACGTATCCATGCATTGCCAGAAACCCGTATGCAGATAGGCACTCAGGTTCCCCTCTGCAGCGAGGCGCTCCATGGGGCCGCGTTCCCACAACGTGTCATCGCCTTCGATATAGCCAAGCACCGCCGGGTCCAGTACGAAGAAGCCTCCGCTGATCCAGCCGCTGTCGCCAGGAGGCTTTTCCTGAAACTGAGTGATACGGTGGTTCGCAACTTCGAGACTCCCGAACCGGCCCGGCGGCTGGACCGCTGTCACCGTCGCGCAGGTCCGCTGGGTGCGATGAAAATCGATCAACGCCGCGATGTTGACATCGCTAACACCGTCACCGTATGTCAAACAAAAATGCTCGTCCTTTATGTAGCGCTGCACGCGCTTGAGCCTGCCGCCGGTCATTACGTCCTCACCGGTATCAACAAGCGTCACCCGCCACGGCTCAGCGGCGTTATGATGGATCTCGGTGCGGTTATTTACGAGGTCGACAGTGACGTCCGACATGTGGATGAAGTAGTTAGCGAAATACTCCTTGATCATGTAACCTTTGTAGCCGCAACACACGATGAAATCGTTCAGGCCGAACGTGGAATACATCTTCATAATGTGCCACAGAATCGGCTTGCCGCCGATTTCGATCATCGGCTTCGGACGTAGATGGGATTCCTCGCCGATCCGCGTGCCAAGCCCCCCAGCCAGAATGACGACCTTCATGATCTGCTCCCGCTGCGCAGCCGCAATATCAACCAATGGTCGACCACAGACACTGTTTCCCACATCATTTGGTGTTTAAGTCCTGCCGTTCGTTTCTGAGATTGCATCATTATGGGATACGCGATGCCGCCACTGCTCTCGATCATCATTCCGACCTACAACCGGCCTGAACAGGTGCTGGCGACGCTGCGCTTTCTTCAGGCGCGCGCGATCCGTCTGCCGATCTTTGTCGCCGACGGCAGCGACGAGAATTTCGCACGGCAGAACCGCGAATGCGCCAGGCTCGGGGACAACATATCTTATGTCCATTCTCCGGCCCGTAGCGGTGAAGGTGCGTGGCCAAATTATCGCCGCCGGATTTCCGATATACTCAACGTGGTCGAGACGCCTTACGTCGTGTACTGCGCCGACGACGATCTACTGATCATTGAAAATGCCGTGAAGGCGGCGCAATTTCTTGAAACGCATGCCGACTATATCGGCTGCCACGGAACCTACCTGCATTACCGGACAGTGGACGATCAACTCCGGATCGAGGCCACGGCGTATGACAGCCCCTCTATCGATGGCAACGAAGCCGCCGGCCGCCTCATTCAGCTATTCTCGCGTTATGAGGCGGTTTTCTACGCGGTGTTCCGGACTAAGACCAAGCGCATGCTGATCGATTTTTACGAAGAGCGCGAGCAGCCGCTTTGGCCCGAGATCTATCATGCGACCGGCGCGGTGCTCGAAGGTAAGGTCAAACGCCTGGATAACCTGTTCACGCTGCGCAACATCGGACTGGCTCCCCACGCTCAAAAGATGGACAATTTCGGGCAGTGGGTCGTTTCCGACTTCGATGGGTTTTTCTCGGGGTATTTGAAATATCGCGAACGGTTCGTCACGTGGCTGATCGACAGTAACCCAAGCCTTGACCGCGGCCGCCTGAACCAGGCGTTCGACCTCTCCTTCATGATCTATATAGGAAGCGAATTCGATCCGCGGCTGTGGATCGTGACGTATCTGGACCGGGCGATCGCGAGCGAAGACGAGAAAACCCAACTGAGGCATCGCCTGGAATCACAATTCTTGCAAACCTCAGCGAAGCAGAGAACCGCTGGGAATGACAACAAAGAAGCGTTGAAGACCCTTACGCTGTCTTTGCTGGGCGAACGCCAGTTTCGGTTGATCCAGAAAGTCCGTGACGTGATCCTACTCCGCTCAAAGCGGTCCGCGATCGGCATCAAGCAGAAGAACAAGGTTCAGATCGCGCCACACCTGCTCGCCAGATTTTCAGATGCGGAGTGGGACCTCCTGCGCGGATAATCGCGAACCCCGTTGGCATTCAGATATTCGGCATTCTCGAACATCGAAAGCAGTGGAATGCTGGATACGCTGACGATCGTTCTGATGCTGGCTGCCGGACTGCTGCACGCCTCGTGGCATTCGCTGGTCAAGTCCGGCGGCGATCAGATCCTGATCCTGTCCGGCATGGGCGTCGTGGCATGCGCCGCAGCACTCTGTGCCCTGCCCTTCCTGCCATTTCCGACCGGCCAAGTGTGGATCGTGCTCGCGTTTTCGGTGTCGCTGCATGTCGGGTATAAATTCGCACTCGCTCAATCTTACGCGTTCGGCGATCTTGGGCAGGCGTACCCGCTGGCACGGGGCCTGGTGCCGCTGATCTCGACCGCGATCGCTTTCGTGCTGCTCTCGCAATCGCCATCGCGCACCCAGGTCGCCGGTATCGCGATTGTCTCCCTGGGGCTGATGTGGCTCGCGGTGCATTCGATCCGCGGCGGCGTCGACCGGCGGGTCTTCGGTGCCGGACTGGTCACCGGCCTGACGGTTGCGAGCTATTCCGTGCTCGACGCCTATGGGGCCAATCTCGCCCCGCATTGGGGCACGTTTGCCGCATGGCTGGTCGTGCTCGACACGCTGGCGTTCCTGCTATTGATCCGCGTGGCGCGCGGCAGGACATTGTGGGCGGCGCTGTGGCACTTCCGATGGCGGATGGCGGCCTCCGGTCTGCTCGGAGTCACGTCCTTCGCGGTGGTGATGTGGGCGCTGAGCCGCAGCCCCGTCGGTCCAGTCTCTGCGCTGCGGGAAAGCAGCGTGTTGTTCGCCACGATCATCGGGATCGCGTTCTTCAAGGAAAAACCATCGGCGCATCGGGTCGGCGCGGCGCTGACGATCATGATCGGCCTGATCACGATCAGTCTTTAGACTCACATTCCGAACGGCGGCGGCCCGACGAATTGCGCACCGGCCACGGACAGTCTGGCAATGACTTTATCCGCGACTGAGGGAATGAGCGGGACGAACACCACCCCATCCTGCGGAATTGCCGACGGCGCGACGATCGGCCGCCCCTCGACCGATTGGCCGACGCGCGTCACATCCTCATCCACGAAGAACTGGATCTTGTCGCGCAGGGCACCGTAGAGCCATGTGCCGGAAATCGACGTACCGAACAGACCGAACGGCTTGCCGCCGGCAGCGGCGGCGGCGGCCTTGTCCATCACCGCACCAAGCCAGGCGATGTTGCGTCTCGCAAACGCGATGCCGGCCGCAGGGTCGGGCTTGGTGACCGCCGTCGCACCGCGCCGCGCAAGCATGGTATTTTCCTTGGGCAGGAAATCGTTGCGCAGGACCTGAACCGAGAGCCCGTTCCGCTCCGCAAGCAGCCGCAACGTCGCGGGAGAAAAATGCACCAGGTGATCGGCGACGATCAGGTCGAATGGCGAGGTCTCGGCGTCCGGGACTTCCACGAACAGCACGCCGGAAGCGGTCATCAAGCCGGCCGCATCCCGCAAGGTCTTTGACGGCTCCGGCATATGCTCGAGCGAATGGATCATCGACACCAGGTCGAAACGGTCCTTGATGTCGGCCGGCTCCACCGTGAACAAGTCGACGAAATTCGGGAGCATTCGCAACGACGGCGCCGCGGCATCGGTGAGCTCGCTTCCGAACAATTTCCAGTCCGGCAGCGCGCCGGAAAACGTCCGCAAAGCGCCGCCATTTCCGCATCCAATGTCGATCAGCTTGCCGCGCGGCGGAAGCGCCGCCGTCTGCTTGATGAAATCGACCAGCCTATGGGAGCGCGGTGCACCCTGGCCGTCGCCGCTGAAGATCACCTGCTCCGCGCCGCCGGACAATTCGTAGATCTGGTATCCCTTGTAGATGCTCTCGATATCCGCAAACCACGCCGCATCGGGCAGCTTCTGGATCGCGCCGCATCGGTGGCAGACCGCCATCTTGCCGCCGGCCGGCCACGGCTTGCAGTCGGAGGTGACACGCGCGATCTGCGCAAACGCGTCGAGCGTTTCCAGGCCGTCGGCGTCACAGACCCGGCATTGAAATTCCGCCACGTTGCTTACTCCACGCCTGTCGCGGGCTGGGTCGACGCCGCGTCCTGCCGCTGCGTCGCATCGAGCCAGATGGCAAACGCGTCATAAGGAACGACGCGATGGCCGATGAGAATGTCACTCGCTGTGAAGGTCCGGAGGTCGCTTCCCTCCCCCAGCACCATATTTTGCACGGCGGCCGCGGCGACCTCCATCTTGTAATATCGTCGCCACACGCGGCCCTTGCCACAAAAGCTGAAGTCGAAACTGAACTCGGTGAAATAACGCGCATCGGATATTTCGATGCCGAGTTCTTCGCGCAATTCGCGCGCCAGCGCGGTGTCGGCATCCTCGCCGGGATCGACCGCGCCACCGAACAGACCCCAATGACCGGGATAGAAAATGCCGGGCCTCTGGTCGCGCAACTGCATCAGGTAGCGTTCACCGTCCACTACGATGAGGCCGACAACCGCGTCGCCCGGCTGGAGGTCATGATCACCGCTGAGGAATTGATCCAACACGGGCGAGATCTATGAGGCAGCGATATCGGCGAAGGCACCCGCCAACACCTTGTCAATCACGTCGTGGGCCCGCGGCGGTCGATAACCCGTCAAAGCACTCAGACGGCTGGTGTCCAGGGACGTGAATGGCGTGATCTCGTTTTGCGGAACTCCGTGATCGACCGCCAGCGTTCCCTCGATCCGGGTTCGAGGAATGGCAAGGCGGTCGGCGAGATGACGCGCCGCGTCGGCATAGCTGATGTCGTCGGCGCCGGACGCTTGAAAGATACCCCCGTCGGGTTGTTCAATGACGGCGGCGATCGATTCCACGGCGTCCTCGAGCGCCATCGGGCAGAACCGATGGTCTTCAAACGCTCGCAATTGCTGTCCTTGCTTGAGAGCGCCAGCCCAATCCACGAGCCTGCCCGACTCAGGCGTAACGATCTTGGTCAGGCGGAGGACGTTGCCACCCAATGCCAGAATACCCGCTTCGGCTTCCGCCATCATGCGGCCATACGCGCAACGTGGCGCGGGAGAACGATCTGCATTAGCGCGGGGGCTGAGGCAGTCGAACACAATACTCGATGACAGTGTCAGCACGCGTCCACCGCGCTCGACAATATCCGTTGCCAGGGCGAGCGGACCGGTCACGTTCACCCTGTGAGCCAGGTCGGGAAAATTGCG
>CANKHJ010000258.1 GCA_947481635.1 Bradyrhizobiaceae bacterium | reverse complement strand
GGCGCGCCCGGCCTGGCGCTCGTGGTTCGGCATCGAGACGCAGGTGACGCCCAGCCTGCGCGCGCTGCTGGAGGCGACGATCTAATCGCGAGATTCACTTCGATTGAGTCGACTCGATCCCATCTCGCGCCAATCCACAGCTCGTCACCCCCCGCTTTCGCGGAGGGCGACCATCGTGATTGAGGCACCTTCCGCGGATACGTTTCAAAACGTTGCTCTAGCGCAGCTTGGAATAATAATGGTCCCAAGTTTTCTTGAACAGGTTCGGCGCCCACAGCTTCTCGCGGGTGATGGCCTGTTCCTCAGCGCTGAACACATAGGGCTCGCCGATCTGAAGCGCCATGTATTGGCGATAGGCATTCTCCTCGACATAGGCGGCGAGCGCGAAGCATTCGACGATGTCGGCGCCGACGACGGCCACGCCATGTGATTTCATCAGCACCGCCGGGCATGCGCCGAGGGCCGCCGCCAGCTTGTCTCCCATCGGCCGCGTGTTGATCGACAGCGGCGTATCGAGCACCGGAATGTCGCCGAGCAGTACACCCTGCGCATAGACCGCCTTGAACTTCTGGCCGACCATGGTGAGGAAGGTGGACCATTTCGGGTGCGTGTGCGCGATCGCGTTCACGTCCGGACGGACGCGGTAGATTGCGCTGTGGAGCTGGAATTCCAGCGGCGGGCGCTCGCTGCCTTCGACCAGTTGACCGTCGAGATCGATGGCAACGATGTCATCCACGGTCAGCGCGCCGCGTACCGACGCGCCGGAATTGATGAAGAAGCTGCCGGCGTCGCGACGCAGGCTGCAATGGCCATTGTGATCGATGATCTCCGCACGTTCGAGCATGCGGATACAGTCGACCAGTTTCTGGCGCGCCTGGGTCTGCGGCAACGGGATGACTTGCGTATTCGCCATGGTGAAACTCCCTGATGTGCTCACGCTGAGACAGACGGCCGGACGAGTCAAATGTTTGAGTCCGCGGCCATCGCCTGCTGCTTCCACAGATCCCAGGCGCGGCCATGGGTGGCGAGGTTGACCGCATCGGCGAGGCGGCCTTCCTCGGGCTCGAGCGCGGCGATCGCGGCGCCGTGCGCCATCGCCTGCTGCTGGATGCGCGCCGAACTCTCGGTGAAGACGGCGCGGAACACCGCGGCCTGCAGCGAGGGCCCAACCGTAACCATCCCGTGCGCCCGCAGCAGGGCCGCCGCCTTGTCGGCGAGCGTCGCGGCCAGCGCGGCGCCTTTCTGCGGACTGTCGATCACGATGCTGGTGGTGCCGAATTTTTCGCGGATGTCGAACACCGGCACGCCCGCCGCCAGGAATGCGGCGTTGTGATACATCGCCCGCAATGGAACGCCGGTCAGGCCAAACGGGATGACGGAGGCCGAGTGGCTGTGCGCCACGGCCATCACGTCGGGCCGGGCCTTGTAGATCTCGGCGTGGATGAAGCGCTCGATGAACGCCTGACGTCCGTCCGCCGCGCATGCAACACCATCGAGGTCCAACTCGATCAGGTCCGTGGACCGAACCAGCGCCGGGGCCATCGCGCGTGACATGATGAACCGTTCACGCGCGGACGGGTGACGCATGGACACGTGGCCTGCCGCGTCGAACACGCCCTGCGCGACCAGAATGCGGTTGGCCGCGGCGAGGTCCACGAGCAGATCGGGCGGGACCGGACCGGCGGAAATAGGGACAGACATTTTCGAGTTCCTGACAGAGCGAGACATTGCCGCGTGCGATGTGGGCGCAGCCTGATCTAGACCATGAATCCGCCAGTGTCGCTCACCGCTTGGTCGCCCGCATTTGATGTCCCAGCCATGATATGTCTATGTTAGCAAAGATAGAATGTATCCGGAGCCGTCCATGCTTGATCTCAATTTCGAGCGTCTGCAATCGGTGACCAACGCCGATCCTGAATTCAAGCTCACCGCGCGCCTCCTGAATGCCCGGCTGCGGATTTTCGCGGATCGGGAGGCACATATCATCACCATCAAGGATGGTGCCATCCACTCCGTGAACCGAAATCCGACGCTCTTCGACGAGTGGGACATTGATGTCGGCGGACCTGCCGAGGATTGGCGCAAGATATTGCAGCGCATTCCTCCGCCACTTTACCAGGACCTGTTTCCGGCCGCGGCCCACAAAGGCTTCCGGATGGCGGGAAATCTCGAATTGCTGTTTTCCTATTATCCGGCGTTCCGCCGGTTGATCGACATCATGCGCGAGGTCGCCAACGCGCCCGCGGCTGCGGCTTGAGGAGCGAATCCACCATGGCCAGGTTTTCCGAGATCCGCGGCGGCTACGTCTACCTGACGATCGATGGCGTCGAGTACCGGGTCGCTTACGAAGAGGCCGGCAGCGGCATCCCGATCATTCTGCAGCACACCGCCTCGGCCGACGGGCGCCAATGGCGTCATCTGCTGGAAGACCCGGACATCACCAAGCACTTCCGCCTGATCGCCCATGACCTGCCGTATCACGGAAAATCCTTGCCGCCGGTCTCAAAGCGATGGTGGGAAACCGAATACGTATTGACCAAGGATTTTTTCGAGAAATCCATCCTCGCCCTGGGCGAGGCCTTCGCGCTTGATCGCCCGGTCTTCATGGGATGTTCGATGGGCGGCCATATGGCCGTCGATCTCGCGATCGATCATCCGGAAAAGTTCAGCGCGGTGATCGGACTGGCGGCGGGGATGCTGACGCGCCCGCCCGGCCATCTCAAGATGATCGAATGGTACGGCCATCCGCGCATGAGTAACAACTGGAAGCCGGCGCTGATGTACACGATGATGAGCCCATCCAGCCCCGAAAGCCTGCGCCGCGAGACGACCTTCGTCTACAGCCAGGGCTCGCCGATGGTGTTCCGTGGCGACCTGACCTATCACACCGCCGAACACGATGCGCGCGAGACCGCGCGGACCATCGATACCGCGAAACTGCCGGTCTATATCCTCGGCGGTGAATATGACTGGTCCGGCACCAGCGCGATCTGCCAGGCGTTGGCGAACGAGATCAAGGGCTCATATTATCAGGACATGAAGGGGCTCGGTCATTTCCCGATGTGCGAGGATCCCGCGCGCTTCAAGGAATACCTGATGCCGGTGCTGAAAGAGATCATGGCGCGGGCGGCCTAGACGGGATCGCGTCGACTCAATCGAAGGAATCTCGCGCTCTCGATCACCCCACGCCCAGATGCTGCGCGAGCTTGTCGAGTGTCTGGTATCCATATTCCACCGCGCCGAAGCCGATGCCGGCGTCGCGCTGCTGTTTTGTCGGATGCAGCTGGCGCATGGTCAGCACGCATTTGCCGTCGCTCTGCTCGTCGAAGGTGATTGTCGTGTGGAATCGCGCGGGATCGTCGTCCACGTCGGAGCCGTGCTCGATCTCCAACAGCCTTGGCGCGTCCACGCGTAGGAACACCATGCGGTTCTCCCAGCGGGTGCCGTCCGGGCCGGTGTAGACGAACCGCCAGCGGCCGCCTTCGCGGATGTCGATCTCCAGGGTCTCGGTCGTGAAGCCCTTCGGTCCGAACCAACGCGTGATCTGGTTCGGATCTGTGAAGGCTTCGAACACGCGGGAGCGCGGCGCGGCGATCACGCGGGACAGCACGATCTCGCGCTCGAGTGCCCAGGTCGCTCGGGGGTCATCGCTCATTGTCTTCACCTTTCGAGCCGGTCAATTGAGGGGATTGCGGTTGTGGCGATTGCGGTTGCGCGAGAAAGCGCTCCAGCCGGTCGAACCGCTCGTCCCAGGCCGCGCGCGTGTGATCGAACCAGCGCGCCGTCTCAGCCAGGCGCTCGGCATTCAGGCGGCAAGGGCGCTTCTGGCCGTCGCGCCCGCGCGCGATCAGCCCGGCGCGCTCCAGCACCTTCAGATGCTGCGATACTGCCGGTAGGCTCATGGCGAAGGGCCGCGCGATCTCCTGCACGGTCATGTCGCCTTCGCTGGCCAGCCTGCTGAGGATCGCCAGTCGGGTCGGGTCGCCGAGGGCCGCGAAGGTGTCGCTAAGGGGTTGAAAAGACTGCACGTCTAGGGCTCACCATATAGTTAAGTATTTACTTAAATATAATGACTGGCGGCGTCCGTCAATAGCGGCCACTGGACCACATGAAAATGTGCCCGCGTCCGATCCGCGGGCAGGGTCGCGCGACCCGGCGAATGAAACGGGCCCCGTCTCAGATGAGACAGGGCCCGTATTCGTTTACGTGCTGATTGTTTATTGCGCCTCGATCTTGGCGATCTTCACATACTCAGCCCAGCGCTGGTTTTCGAGGATCAGACGCTCGCGCAGCATCTGGGAATTACCCGGCAGCGCGTCCCAGCCGAACTGATCCATCAGCTTCTTGTACTCGGCGGTTGCGACGATCCCGTTGAACCAGGTTTCGAGCTGATCGACGACCGGCTTCGGCGTTCCCTTCGCGACGTGAACCGACCACAGCCCGCTGACGTCGGTATTCGCAATGCCGGATTCTCCGGCGCTAGGAATGTCCGGCAAGGCCTTGGAGCGTTCCTTGGTCGTAGTGGCGATCGCACGGACCCTGCCGTCCTTCAGGTATCCGCTCGCGGTCAGCCAGTCGAGATGGGTGAATGCGAGGTTCCCCGCCACGACGTCCTGCATCATCGTGAATGGCTCTTTGTATTTCACCTCGACCGTGGGCAGGTTGAATTGCTGTTTGAACAATTCGCTCGACAGCAGAAACGAGTTCGCGACCGAGCCGTATGACGCCTTGTCGCCCCGCTCCTTGAGATGCGCGACCAGGTCGGCAACATTCTTGAAAGGGCCGGCGCCGGCCACCAGCAACACGAAGGGCAGCGTCGCCAGCGTGGTCACATGTTCGAAATCGTTCAACGGATCGAACGACAGTTTCTTGAACAGGTGAGGGGCGGCGGCAAGCGCCGACCCGCCGGGCGCGATGTAGATCGTGTAACCATCCGGTTTCGATCGCGCGACGTATTCACTCGCGATGTTGCCGAAGGCGCCGACCTTGTTCTCGACGATGACGTTTTGCTTCGACACCTCCTGCAACGATTTCGCGAGGACGCGCGTCAGCGTGTCCGGCGAGGTGCCGGGCGCGAATAGGCAGATCAGGTGGATGTCTTTGGCCGGCCACGCCTGGGAGAAGGCCGGTGTCGACATGATCGGCAGCGTGGCGGCCAAGGACGACCAACGCAGGACTTCACGGCGGCTGAACATGTTTCCTCCAGATCTTTTTTCAATTCATCCTATCATTCTATACTTAGAAAGAAAGTCCATACAAGCCGCGAGCAGCGGTGCGGTTCGCGCTCAATTTGCATGAACAGTGGGGATTACAATTCAAGTGCGTGGATTTTATTCCCGTCATGTGATTTACAACCCCTATCCTTGCTCATGAGGGGGCGTCTTCTAGAGACGGTCCTGAAGGCGGAGCAGGGTGCGGTGCCTGCGGCCGTGGCTCGTAACCACGCACTCGGGCGACCCCGGGACTCCGCCCTGCGGGCATTACGACCCGCACGCGAGGAGCT
>CANKHJ010000257.1 GCA_947481635.1 Bradyrhizobiaceae bacterium | reverse complement strand
CGGTGGACCCGGCCTATTCGCTGGCGATGCCGCTGTTCGTGCTGATCATCGCCATGGCGATCCTGGGCGTGATCATCGGTGGCGTCGCGGCCTGGCTGCGGCAGAATAAGCTCAAGACAAATCCCCCCGGCCGATGTAGAACCGCGCCGAAAGCGGATGATCGATGTCGTTACTGGTCAAAATCTGCGGCTTGAGCACGCCCGAGACGATCGATGTCGCGATCGAGGCGGGCGCCGACATGGTCGGCGTGGTGTTCTTCGCCCCGTCGCCACGCAATGTCGGCTACGAGCTCGCCCGGTCGCTCGGCGAGCAGGTGCGCGGCCGTGCGCAAAAGGTGGCGCTGTCGGTCGATGCAACCGACGATCAGCTTGCGGCGAGTATCGAGGCTTTGAAGCCGGACCTGCTGCAACTGCACGGCAAGGAGACGCCGGATCGCGTCGCGACAGTGCGCGCCCGTTTCGGAATTCCGGTGATGAAGGCGCTGCCGATTGCGGAACGCGCCGATCTCGCGCCAATCCGGCTTTATGAAAAAGTCGCCGACCGTCTGATTTTCGACGCGCGTGCGCCGCGCGAGGCAACGCGGCCGGGTGGGCTTGGCCAAACCTTCGATTGGCGTCTGCTCGAAGACCTCAAGCTCGCGATCCCATTCATGCTTTCCGGCGGTCTCGACGCTGCCAATGTCGCGGAAGCTTTGCGCATCACCCATGCGCCCGAAGTGGATGTTTCGTCCGGCGTCGAACGCGCGCCCGGAAAGAAAGACCCGGACAAGATCGTTGCCTTCATCCACGCCGCGCGCGGCGTGGTCGACGAAGCAGTAATCCCGCCGGCCGATCCGGTGGAAGAGTTCGCGCCCGCTCCCGCGGTGGCGCCTCCGAAAGTCGATGTGAAAGTATGAACGTTCGTCAGCCCAACACCTTTCGCTCCGGCCCGGACGAGCGCGGCCATTTCGGTATTTTCGGCGGGCGCTTCGTCGCCGAGACGCTGATGCCGCTGATTCTCGATCTGGAAAAGGCCTATGCAGAGGCCAAGGCCGATCCGGAATTCAAGCGCGAGATGGACGGCTATCTCACGCATTATGTCGGCCGGCCGAGCCCGCTCTATTTCGCTGAGCGGATGACCGAATATTGCCGAAAGGCGAGCACCGGCGGTGCTGGCGCAAAAATCTATTTCAAGCGCGAGGAGCTGAATCACACCGGCGCGCACAAGGTGAACAACGTGCTCGGCCAGATCATGCTGGCGCGGCGCATGGGCAAGACGCGCATCATCGCCGAAACCGGCGCCGGAATGCATGGCGTTGCCACCGCGACTTTGTGCGCGCGCTTCGGGCTGCCCTGCATCGTCTACATGGGCGCGGTCGATATCGAGCGGCAGCAGCAGAATGTATTCCGCATGCAGATGCTCGGCGCTGAAGTGCGTCCGGTGACGTCGGGCTCGAAGACGCTGAAAGATGCGATGAACGACGCGTTGCGCGACTGGGTCACCAACGTTGCCGACACGTTTTATTGCATCGGCACGGTGGCAGGGCCGCATCCTTATCCGATGATGGTGCGCGATTTCCAATGCGTGATCGGCAACGAGACTCGCGAGCAGATGCAGCAGGCCGAGGGCCGGCTGCCGGATTCGCTGGTCGCCTGCATCGGCGGCGGCTCGAATGCGATGGGGCTGTTTCATCCCTTCCTGGACGACGCCGGCGTCGAGATTTTCGGCGTCGAAGCGGCCGGGCATGGGCTCACCGGTCTGCATGCGGCGTCGATCGCCGGCGGCAGGCCCGGCGTGCTGCACGGCAACCGAACCTATCTGCTGATGGATGACGACGGTCAGATCGCCGAAGCGCATTCGATTTCGGCGGGTCTCGACTATCCCGGTATCGGCCCCGAACATTCCTGGCTGCACGAGATCAAGCGCGTGCAATACCTCTCCGCCACCGACGACGAAGCGCTGCATGCGTTCCAGCTTTGCAGCAAGCTCGAAGGTATCATTCCTGCACTTGAGCCCGCACATGCGATTGCGAAAGTGCTCGAACTCGCGCCACAGAAGCCGAAGGATCATCTGATGGTGGTCAATGTCTCCGGACGCGGCGACAAGGATCTCGCCTCGGTGGCGCAGCATCTGGGGAAAAAAGCGTGAGCACCCGCATCGACGCGCGCTTCGCGAAGCTTCACCAGGAAGGCCGTGCGGGACTGGTCACGTTCCTGACCGCGGGCGATCCGGATTACGCCGCCTCGGTTGCGATCGTGAAGGCGCTGCCGGGTGCGGGTGCGGATGTGATCGAACTCGGAATGCCGTTCACCGATCCGATGGCCGATGGTCCCTCGGTCCAGGCCGCCGGGCTGCGCGCGCTCGCGGCCGGCCAGACCATGGTGAAGACGCTGGCGCTGGTGCGCGAGTTTCGTGCGGGTGACGACGCAACGCCGATCGTCCTGATGGGTTATTACAATCCGATCTACATCTATGGCGTGACGCGCTTCCTGGCCGATGCGAAGGCGGCGGGTGTCGATGGCCTGATCGTCGTCGATCTGCCGCCGGAGGAAGACGACGAATTGTGCATTCCGGCGCTCAAGGCCGGATTGAACTTCATCCGTCTCGCGACGCCGACAACCGACGACAAGCGGCTGCCGGCCGTGCTCGCGAATACCTCGGGCTTTGTCTACTACGTCTCGATCGCCGGCATCACCGGTGCCGCCGCGCCCGATGCCGGCAAGGTCGCGAGCGCGGTGGCGCGCATCAAGCGGCATACCGCGCTACCGGTGGCGGTCGGCTTCGGCGTGCGCACGCCGGAACAGGCGCGCGCCATCGCACAGATTTCCGATGCGGTCGTGGTGGGCTCCGCGCTGGTCGACGCGATCGGCATCAGCCTGGATCAGGCCGGCAAGGCGACCACAGGCACGCTTGCGGCTGTGACCGGGCTGGTGTCGGCCCTGGCCGCCGGAATCCGCGGCGCCCGCCGGGAAGCGGCGGAGTAGCCGCGCCCGCATGGCCTCCCTATATTACCCCTGAAGCCACCGATCGGACGGACCCAGTGGCGGAGCGCATGCGATGAATTGGATCTCCAATGTCGTGCGGCCGAAAATCCGCAATTTTCTGGCGCGCCGCGACACGCCGGAGAACATGTGGATCAAGTGCCCCGAGAGCGGGCAGCTCGTGTTCTATAAGGACGTCGAGGCGAACCAATTCGTCATTCCTGTGTCCGACTATCATATGCGCATCGGCGCGGAGACGCGGCTGCGGATGCTGTTTGACGGCGGCGAGTATGAGGACGTCGCGCTGCCCGAGGTTGCGACCGACCCGCTGCGCTTCCGTGACCAGCGCCGCTATGCTGACCGGCTGAAGGATGCGCGCACCAAGACCGGGCTGCAGGATGCGATCAAGGTCGCGACCGGGACGCTTGAGGGCCTGCCGGTCACCGCTGCGGTGCAGGATTTCGATTTCATGGGCGGCTCGCTCGGCATGGCCGCGGGCGAGGCGGTGATCGCCGGGCTCGAGACCGCGGTGAAGAACGAAACGCCGTTCATCATGTTCGCGGCGTCGGGCGGCGCGCGGATGCAGGAAGGCATCCTCTCGCTGATGCAATTGCCGCGCACCACCGTGGCGGTGCAGATGCTGCGCGAGATCAAGCAGCCTTATATCGTGGTCTTGACCAATCCGACCACCGGGGGTGTTACGGCGTCCTATGCGATGCTCGGTGACGTCCACATCGCCGAGCCGGGCGCGCTGATCGGCTTCGCCGGCCCGCGCGTGATCGAGCAGACCATTCGCGAAAAATTGCCGGAAGGCTTCCAGCGCGCCGAATATCTGCGCGATCACGGCATGGTCGACATGGTGGTGCATCGCCACGAGTTGCGCGGCGTCATCGCCTCGCTCTGCCGTGTCCTCACGAAGGCGCCCGCCGCCGACAAGACGCTGACCCAGCTGATCGCGAATCTGCCCGCCCCGGCCGAGGCGTAACCATTTTCGTCATTCGTTGTGCCGTCGCACACGAATGAAAGCGCCGCATTGGCGGCCTTCTGGTACAATCCAATCATGAATTCCATCGACGCCACTCTGGCGCGGCTCACGGCACTGCATCCGAAGCTGATCGATCTCTCGCTCGATCGGATGTGGCGCATCCTTGCAGTGCTCGATCATCCCGAGCGGCGCCTGCCGCCGGTGATCCATGTTGCGGGCACCAACGGCAAGGGTTCGACGGTCGCCTTCATGCGTGCGATCTGCGAAGCCGCAGGCTTGCGCGCACATGTCTACACCTCGCCGCATCTGGTGCGCTTCAACGAACGGATCCGTCTCGGTGCGCCGGATGAAGGCGTGCTCGTCACCGACGATGAATTGTCGGCGACGCTTGCCGAATGCGAACGCATCAATGCCGGCGAGTCGATCACGGTGTTCGAAATCACCACCGCGGCGGCGCTGCTGTTATTCTCGCGTCATCCTGCGGATGTGCTGCTGCTCGAGGTCGGGCTCGGCGGACGGCTCGATTCGACCAATGTCATTGACAATCCTCGGGTGACGGCGATCACGCCGGTCTCGCTCGATCACGCCGATCATCTCGGCGACGACGTTGCGTTGATCGCCCATGAAAAAGCCGGCATTCTGAAACGCGGCGTGCCCGGCATCCTCGGCCCGCAGTCGCGGGAGGCGCTGCGAGCCATCGAAAGGCAGGCCGCCCGCGTCGGTAGCAAACTGCGTATCGCGGGTGAGGACTGGCACGTCACCGAAGAGGGCGGCCGTCTGGTCTATCAGGACGATGCGGGACTGCTCGATCTGCCGGCGCCGCGCCTCTATGGGCGGCACCAGTTCGACAATGCCGGATTAGCGATCGCGACACTGCGCGCATCGGGTCTCAAGATCGCGCCAGCCGCGTTCGAGACCGGCCTCGCCAAGGTCGAATGGCCGGCGCGCATGCAGCGGCTCTCGTCAGGAAAGCTCAGGCCGATGCTGCCCGCGGGCAGCGAGCTGTGGCTTGACGGCGGCCACAACGCGGACGGCGGCCGCGCCATTGCCTCTTCGCTTGCCGATCTCGAAGACCGTGTATCGCGCCCGCTGGTGCTGATCGTCGGCATGCTCTCGACCAAGGATCATGCGGCGTTCCTGCGCAATTTTTCCGGGCTCGGACGACGGCTGATCGCGATTCCGATTCCCAATCAGGACAAGGCGCTGCCGCCCGAGGCGATCGCGCAGGCGGCGCGTGAAGTGACGATTCCGGCCGAAACCGCGGAGAGCATTGAGGCGGCGCTGGCGCGGGTCGCGAGCTACGGGCTCGATCCGCCGCCGCGCGTGCTGATCTGTGGCTCGCTCTATCTTGCCGGCGAGGTTCTCGCCGCGAATGGGACGCCACCGAGCTGACGCAACGCCGCTCGCGGCCTGCTACGGGCTCCAAACGCAAACGGCCGGCTCTTGGAGCCGGCCGTTGTGATTTTCTTTTCGTCAGATCAGACCGAAGACGTGATCCACTGTTCCAGCTTAGCCTTCGGCGCGGCGCCGACCTGGCGCGAGGCGAGCTCGCCGCCCTTGAAGATCATCAGCGTCGGGATCGACATGATCCCGTATTTCTGCGCGATGCCCGGATTCTCATCGACGTTCAGCTTGACGATCTTCACCTTGTCGCCGAGCGAGGCGGAAATCTCGTCGAGCGCCGGA
>CANKHJ010000256.1 GCA_947481635.1 Bradyrhizobiaceae bacterium | reverse complement strand
GTCACCCCCTTGGTTGCCAGGGAGACCGTTCAGCTGATTCGATTGTCGACGGGAGCTATCTCTACCCCGCAATCACCTGCTGTCCGCAATCACCGGATTGCTGTCCGCCTTCCCCCGGAATCGGTGTCCGCGTTGCACCGGATTCCGCATGTTGGACGCGGTCATCAGTCCGCAACGGCGGTCAAGCACGCGCCGAAAACGTCATTGTTCGAGGTGCCCATATGTTCAGCGCCGGCGGCACGGCACAATAAAAACGCCCCGTCGATGCGGGGCGTTTTCTTTATGAACGGATCGTCAGCAAACAAAGGTTAGCAGACGAAGACGCGGCGCGAGCGCCAGCGATAGCCATCCCAGATCCGTTGGCGCTGATAGCATTCCGGCCCCGGCCCGTAACCCGGTCCAGCCCCGTAATAGACCGGACCCGGTGCATAGCCGTAAGCCGGCGGCGCATAATAGCCACCCTGGCTTGCAGCGCCACCGATGATCGCGCCGGCGGCGATACCGCCGATGATTCCGGCTGCGAGGGCGCCGTCATTTCGAGCCAAAGCCGGCGCGGGCGCCGCCAGCGCTGCCGCCGTCACCAAGCCAGCCGCGACCAATGCCGTCAGTGTCTTCCGCATGACTCACCTCCTGATGGTTCGAGGAGACAACGTTTCAGGAGGTCCGAAGTTTCATCCAAAAAGCCTATGGTGCGATGCAGCAAACGCGCTTTTGCTGGGCTTTCGGGATTTATGAGCGGCCCCGGTGCTGGTCTATCTGTGATAGTGTTGCCGGACATTCCGCCATCAGGAGATCATGTTGGCCCATAATTCCCAAAAGGATGACGCCAAAATCCAGTTCAAGAAGCTGCAAAAGGCCGAAGACGGCAAGAAAGCCATGTCCGAATACGAGGCGGAAGGCGTCGCGATGCGCGCCAAGACGGCGCGCTTGAAGGCCCTGCGCGTCGCCCGCGACGCGGCTGATGCGCTGGTTCTCGCCAACTCGCCGCCCGTGGCGCCTGCCAAGAAGAAGGCCGCCAAGGGAACCAAGGCTAAGGCCAAGACCGGCGCTAAGCTGTCCGAGTGGCTCGACGACCAGAGCAAGGACGGACGCTAGAGCCTTTCCGGCTTTGATTGAATCAAAGCCGGGGCTCTAGTTTCTTGTTTTGGCGCGTTTTCTTCACGCGAACCGGGATCCACTTCGCTCGAAAACGCTATCGAGCGCGATTGCGCTCCAGCCTTGTTTGGCATCAGTTGAATTTCAGGTTCGCCGCCTTCACCAGCGCGATGTTGCTGTCGATTTCCTTCTTGATCAGCGCGTCGAACTCGGCCGGTGACAACGGCATCGGCTCGATGCCCTGCGGCGCGAACTTCGCCTGCACGCCCGGAAGCGCCAGCGCCTTCTGAGTTTCCGCATGCAAACGGTCGATGATCTCGCGCGGCGTCTTCGCCGGCGCCAAGATGCCATTCCAGAACACGTAATCGGAATCGGCGAAGCCCGCCTCGATCGTGGTCGGCACGTTCGGCAATGCGGCCGAGCGCTTCGGCGTGCACACCGCGAGCGGGATCAGCTTGTTGTCCTGGATGAACGGCAGGCCGGACGAGATGCCGATGCACATGAAGTCGACACGCTCCGCCACCACCTCGGTCAGCGCCTCGGGGCCGCCGCGGAACGGCACATGCACGCCCTGGAAGCCGGCGCTGATGCGCAGCCGTTCGGCCGCCCAGTGGGTCGCGCTGCCGACGCCGGCCGAGCCGTAAGACAGCGAGCCTCTCTTTGCCGCGGCGACAAGATCCGGCAAGGTCTTGATGCCCTTGCCGGGCGCGATCACCACCACGTTCGGCACGCTGCCGAATGATGCGACCGCGGAGAAATCCTTCGCCGTGTCATACGTGACATTCGGATAGGCGGCGGGCGCGGCGGAATGCGCCGAGGCATTAATCAGCAGTGTGTAGCCGTCGGGATCGGCCTTCGCGACCATCGCGGTGCCGATGGTGCCGCCGGCGCCGCCTCGGTTCTCGACGATGATGGTCTGGCCGAGTCCCGCGGACATCGCGTCGAGCACCACGCGGCCGACGATATCGACGGTGGAGCCGGCGGTGAATGGGATCATCGCGCGGATCGGCGCGCGCGACGGCCAGGTCTGTGACCACGCGAGGCGCGGCAGAGCAGGGGTTGCGAGAGCGGCGGTGGCAAGGTGCAAGAACTGGCGGCGCGACTGCGACGTCATGACAATCCTCCCGGTGGCGTTCTTCCCTGTCGTCGCGCGCGGCTCGTTTCGAGCGGCCGTGCTGCGACGCCGGGAGGATTATGCCATTGTTTGGCGGCGAGGTCTTTGGGCTTCGCACGCAATGGGGGGGGGAGGATCGTGAGCAGCAGCGGATTGCCGGTCGCCGACGAGCTTGCCATCCGCAACCTCCTCGCCAAATACGGCCACCTGCTCGACGAGGGCGCGCCGGAGGATTGGGCCGCGTTGTTCACCGAGGATGGGAGCTGGCAGCGCCTCAACGTGCCGCTCGCCACGCTCGGCGGATCCGGCCTGCCGGCCGAGATGCGCAGCGGCCGCGCGGTGCTGACGCGGATGGCGAAGGAAGTGGTGCAGGATCTGTTTCGCCGCCGCTGCCGCCATCAGATGACCGACGTCTATGTCGAGGCCGGAGCGACGCCTGGCACGGCGCGCGGTCTGGCGCGCGCGCTGATCACCGACTGGCGCGACGGGCCCGGCAAGATCGCGATGGTCGGAAGCTACAAATTCGAATTCACCAGGCTGGCGGAGGGCTGGCGCATCAAGAGCATCGCCTGTGACCTGCTGCCGAAGGCGGCCGGCTGACTGGCGAGCGGCACAGATCACCCAGCGGATTGCGCCGCTGAGCGGCCAAATGACCGCCGCAGCCAGGCCCAGAGTGTTCCAGCGAAGGTGCGGCGCGTGTCGCGCTCAAACGGCGCTGCCGCCGGTATGTCCGGCATGGCGATCGGCACCAGCTGCGCGTCCTCGCGCGCGGCATGCTCCGCGCTGGCGCGCAACGCCGCGGGACCGACATTCGCCAGGAACGCCTTCTCGTGCGGACGGGTCAGCGTGTCGACCGCCTGCTTCAGCGGCAGCCACTTCACCGCCTTCACGTCGGGCTCGAGATCGCGCACCGGGCCACCGGTGGCGCGCATATGCCAGAACTGAACGATCTTGTGCTTGCCGTCTTCGGTATGCGAGAGCGAGCCGAGAAACTCGTGCACCGAGACCTTATGCCCGGTCTCTTCCAGCACCTCGCGCCGCGCCGCCGCGAGCGCATCTTCGCCCGGCTTGAGCTTGCCCTTCGGCAGCACCCAGGTCTTGTTCTTGCGCAGCTGCACCACCGCGATGCGCGGCTTCGATGCCTCGCGCACCACGATCCCGCCCGCAGCCAGAACCGGCGCGCGCAATTTCTGCGGTTGTTTCATGGATCCGCTATGCATGATGACGGTTTGCGGTGCAACGATTCAGTTCAGCCGGCCACCGCTGTCTTTGTGCCCCGCGAAGGCGCAACCTCTCATTCATTCAAAATTGAATGGCTTGAAACACGTATTGCGGCCCCGCGTCATCGTCCCCAGCATAAGAGGCTGATGGACGCGCAGATCAAGCAATGGAAACGCACGGTCGAGCAGCTCTACGCCGAGCCGGTACTCGACGACCTTGCCGCTGCGCAACTTGCGGCCGAGATGGCGCGCCCCGACATGCCGCCAATGCTCCGTCAGGCCGCGGCTGCGGCTCTGCCCAGCTTGCGCAATGCGATGGTGAAGGGGGCCGAGCGGCGTGTGAGGGATCTCGCGCGCCGGCGCTTCGGCGCCGTGCTCAACGAGTTGCGCGTGCTGACCGCGCCGCGCTTCGGCAAGCGCCGGCGTTCCGGCGAGACGCTGAGCCCCGACGAGTTTCATCGTCATCTGCTCGGGCTTCCATCGAGCGGCCATCTGTCCAATCCGGAAATCCACCAGGCGTTCAAGCGCGCGGCGAAAACCATGCATCCGGATGGCGGCGGGACCGAGCTGGCGTTTCAGGAACTGGCGACCGCGCGCGATGCGCTGATGAAGGGCAGTTGAGGACGGCGCGCCATCGGCTGCCCCCGGCATCCTCGCCTTGCCTCGGACGCGGCCCGCGGATAAGAAATTCACCGGGGCTTGCGGGGCGGTGGCGTTTGCATGAGCGATGTGTCGAGTGATTGCGTCATCATTGCCGGCGGCGGCATTGGCGGGCTGGCGACCGCGCTCACGCTGCACCAGATTGGCGTTCCCTGCATCGTCTATGAGTCGGTGCGCGAGATGCGCCCGCTGGGCGTCGGCATCAACCTGCAGCCCAACGCGGTGCGCGAACTCGGCGATCTCGGCATCGGCGAAAGCGAGCTCGACCGCGTCGGCCTGCCGGCGAAAGAATGGGCGCTGGTCGGCCTCAACGGCAACGACATCTATTCCGAACCGCGCGGTGGGCTCGCCGGCTATCGCTGGCCGCAATACGCGGTGCATCGCGGCCTGTTCCATGTGCTGTTGCATAACAAGGTCGTGGAGCGCATCGGGCCGGGCGCGGTGCGGCTCGGCAGCCGGGTGACCGGCTATCGCAAGAATTCCGACGGCAGTGTCACCGCCCAGGTCGAACACGCCGACGGCTCCACGTCGCAGCCGCGCGGCGCGCTGCTGATCGGGGCCGACGGCATTCACTCGGCGATCCGCGCGCAGATGCACCCCGGCCAGCCGCCGATCCACTGGGGCGGCGCGGTGATGTGGCGCGGCACGACCTGGGGCAAGCCGATCCGCGGCGGCTCGTCCTTTGTCGGTCTCGGTACGCACCGCCAGCGCGTCGTGTTCTATCCGATCTCGCATCCCGACCCGAAGACCGGGCTCTCGATGATCAACTGGATCGCCGAGGTCACCACCGACAACACCGAGGGCTGGAAACAGAGCGGCTGGTTCCGGCAGGTGCCGCTACAGACCTTCGCGCATCATTTCGACGGCTGGGTGTGGGACTGGCTCGACGTGCCGGCGCTGGTCGGCGGCGGCGACAGCATCTTCGAGAATCCGATGATCGACCGCGACCCGATCCCCA
This sequence comes from Bradyrhizobiaceae bacterium, assembly GCA_947481635.1. Lineage (GTDB taxonomy): Bacteria > Pseudomonadota > Alphaproteobacteria > Rhizobiales > Xanthobacteraceae > CANKHJ01. The sequence continues at coordinate 599 of CANKHJ010000256.1, read as the reverse complement.
CCTGGTGCGATGGGCCGGTGGCGCTGATCGGCGATGCCGCGCACGCGATGTACCCGACCGGATCCAACGGCGGCAGCCAGGCGATCATCGATGCCCGCGTGCTCGGCGCCATGATGATCGAGCACGGTGCGACGCCCGACGCGCTCGCCGCCTACGACGCCAAATTATGCGGCCCGATCTCCCAGCTTATCCTGCGCAATCGCGGCGCGGGGCCGTTCGGTTTGCTCAACATGGTCAACGATCGCTGCGGCGGCACCTTCGACAACATCGACGATGTGATTCCGCCGGCGGAGCGCGCGGCATTCATGGCCGGCTACAAGGCCGCCGCGGGCTTCGCCATCGACACGCTCAACCAGGCGCCGCCGACGATCGCGGCAGGCGCGCGCGTGCGCGCCGGGGCGACCGCCTGACGAGGGACGTTGAGAGCACTTCGATGCCGTCATCGGATGTGCTAGAGCCTGTCGTCATTTAGGGGATTCGCAAATCAGTCGAAGCGTGATTCATGAGGAGCCTTCCTGAAGGAGGCTTTCGATGGAACGTCATGCATTGCGGGACGATCAATTCGCGCGGATCGAGCATTTGCTTCCCGGTCGTCCTGG
>CANKHJ010000255.1 GCA_947481635.1 Bradyrhizobiaceae bacterium | reverse complement strand
GACGACCGGGAAGCAAATGCTCGATCCGCGCGAATTGATCGTCCCGCAATGCATGACGTTCCATCGAAAGCCTCCGTCAGGAAGGCTCCTCATGAATCACGCTTCGACTGATTTGCGAATCCCCTAAATGACGACAGGCTCTAGACCCGGCTCGGATAATTCGGGCTTTCCCGCGTAATCAGCACATCATGGACATGGCTTTCGCGCAGGCCGGCATTCGAGATGCGCACGAATTCCGCCTTGGCGTGCAAATCGGACAGGTCCTTCGCGCCGACATAGCCCATTGCGGCGCGCAGTCCGCCGGTGAGTTGATGCAGCACCGTCGCGGCCGCACCCTTGTAGGGCACCTGCCCTTCGATGCCCTCGGGCACCAGCTTAAGCGAGTCCTTGATGTCCTGCTGGAAGTAACGGTCGGCCGAGCCGCGCGCCATCGCGCCGACCGAGCCCATGCCGCGATAGGTTTTGTAGGAACGGCCCTGGTACAGGAACACCTCGCCGGGCGTCTCGTCGGTGCCGGCCAAGAGCGAACCGATCATCGCCACTGATGCGCCAGCGGCGAGCGCCTTGGCGAGATCGCCGGAATATTTGATGCCGCCGTCGGCGATCACCGGGATGCGGCTTTTCTGCGCGACCTCGACCGCGTCGATCACGGCGGTGAGCTGTGGCACGCCGACGCCCGCGACGATGCGCGTGGTGCAGATCGAGCCGGGGCCGATGCCGACCTTGATCGAGTCCGCGCCCGCGTCGATCAGCGCCTGCGCGCCTTCGCCGGTCGCCACATTGCCGGCAATCACCTGCACTGCATTGGACAGCCGCTTGATGCGCTCCACCGCGACCAGCACATGGCGCGAATGGCCATGTGCGGTGTCGACCACCACCACGTCGACCCCGGCGTCGATCAGTTGTTCGGTGCGGATGAAGCCCTTGTCGCCGACCGAGGTGGCGGCCGCGACGCGCAGGCGGCCCTGCTCGTCCTTGCAGGCATTCGGATTGGCAACCGCCTTCTCCATGTCCTTCACGGTGATCAGGCCGACGCAGCGATATTGATCGTCGACCACCACGAGCTTCTCGATGCGGTGCTGATGCAGCAGGCGTTTCGCCTCGTCCTGGCTGACGCCTTCGCGCACCGTTATCAGCCGTTCCTTGGTCATCAATTCGGAGACCAGCTGGCGCGGATCAGTGGCGAAACGCACGTCGCGGTTGGTGAGGATGCCGACCAGCTTCCCGGCGCTGGAATTGCCGCCGCCCTCGACCACCGGAATGCCGGAAATGCCGTATTCCTTCATCAGCGCGAAGGCGTCGGCGAGCGTCGCGCCGGGATGGATGGTGAGCGGATTCACCACCATGCCGGACTCGAATTTCTTGACCAGCCGCACCTGCGCGGCCTGCTCCTCCGGCTCGAGATTGCGATGAATCACGCCGAGGCCGCCAGCCTGCGCCATGGCGATGGCCATCTGATATTCGGTGACCGTGTCCATGGCGGACGCCATCAGCGGGATATTGAGCGCGATCTCGCGGGTGACGCGGGTGCGGATGTCGACCTCGGAGGGCAGCACGTCGGACAGGCCGGGCTTGAGCAGCACGTCGTCGAAGGTGAGCGCCTCACGCGGGGTGCCGTCGAATTTCACCGCCATGGCCAACTCCGTTCGCCCGCAACGCAGGCCGATCTGGTCCCACAAGATCGGGCCAGATACGACTCTTCCGCGGCGGCATTTGCATGCTCCGCGCGAATCGATGGCCCGTTTGGGTTGGCGCTGGCCGATAGCATGACCATGCGGCGGTGCATAGGCCCGTCACCCACGGCGCACAGCAAAGCCCGATAAACCCCATTGAATCGGCGCCATCGCGCCTGTAGACCGCGCGGCATGGCCAATACCCGGGCCGACCCGCCCGTCCCCAAGCTCCCCCGCCGCCTGAGCCGCGAGCGCCTGATCCCCTTGATCGTGGCGGTCGCGCTGTTCATGGAGACCATGGACTCGACCGTGATCTCGACGGCCTTGCCGGCGATCGCGCTCGATCTCCATACCGAGCCGCTGACGCTGCGTCTCGCCGTCACGGCCTATTTGCTCTCGCTGGCCATCGCGATCCCGGCCAGCGGCTGGATTGCCGACCGCTTCGGCGCGCGCAACGTGTTCCGGACCGCGATCGGCGTGTTCATGCTCGGCTCGCTTGGTTGTGCCTTCTCGGACTCGCTGACGACCTTCGTGCTCGCGCGCATCGTGCAGGGCGCGGGCGGCGCGATGATGACGCCGATCGGCCGGCTGATCCTGGCGCGGACGGTGGACAAGCGCGACCTGGTGAACGCGTTAGCCTGGCTGACCATCCCCGCTTTGATCGGGCCGATCACCGGCCCGCCGCTCGGCGGCTTCATCACGACCTTCGCGTCGTGGCACTGGATCTTTCTGATCAATATCCCGATCGGGATCGCGGGGATTTTTCTGGTGACGCGCTATATCGAAGATGTCCGCGCCGAAGAGCGCCACCCGTTCGACCTGCGCGGCTGGATCTTCGCCGGTCTCGGTCTTGCGGGCCTCGCCTTCGGCTTTTCGGTGATCGGCCTGCCGTTCATGCCGACCTGGGCGCTTGCGGGGTTGCTGCTCGGTGGCGCAGCCTTCACCACCGCCTACGTGATCCATGCCCGGCATCATCCGCGGCCGGTGCTCGACTTCACGCTGCTGCGGCGCGCGACGCTCTATACCAATGTGGTCGGCGGCGGCCTGTTCCGAACCGGCGCCGGCGCATTGCCGTTCCTGCTGCCGATGATGCTGCAGCTCGGCTTTCATCTCACGCCGTTCCAGTCCGGCATGATCACCTTCTCGACCGCAATCGGCTCGATGCAGATGAAGGTTGTGGTGCCGTTCGCGCTCAAACGCTTCGGCTTCCGCCAGGTGCTGCTCGGGAACGCGGTGTTTGTCGCGGTGACGCTGGCAAGCTGCGCCTTGTTCACGGCAACAACGCCTTATGCGCTGATGGTTCTCGTGCTGGTGGTCGGCGGCTTCTTCCGCTCGCTGCAATTCAGCGCGGTGAACGCGATCGCCTATGCCGAGCTGGCGCCGGCCGAAATCAGCCGCGCAACGCCGGTGATCGCCGTTGCCCAGCAATTGTCGATGTCGGCTGGTGTGGCCCTTGGCGCGATCGCGGTGGACGTGATGATGCACATCAATGGACACGCCGCACCACAAGCCTCGGATTTCCCGGCCGCCTTCATCTTCGTCGGATTGGTCTCGCTCTCGTCGGCTCTGGTATTCTGGCGATTGCCGGAGAATGCGGGCGAGGAACTGGCCAACCGGCTGCCGGTGCCAACGGAAGACCAGCGGGCGGGCTAGCGAGACAAGGCAAGGTTCACCCAAGCGGACCTGGGACGCGGACGGCGACCACCGCGGGATCGCCGCCGCGGACACGCCTGATCGCTTCGACAAGCGTCGGTTCGACTTCCTCGGTTCGCGTGACGTAGGCCCCGAACCCACCGACGGCTTCGGCATATTTCGAGAAGTCGGGCGGCGGATCGAATGACCCGCCGGCATAATTGTCGGTTCGCACCGCATAGCCCTCGGGAAATCCGGCGCGCAGCGCCGTGGTGCCGGTGCTGTAAGTGCCATTGACGAACACCACCGACAGATAAGGTGCGCTGTGGTGGCGCGCCGCCCACAGCGCCGCCATCGGTGTGCCGAAAGAGAAGTATCCGTCGCCACTGGCAAGCACGACGTCCTGATCGGGACATACCAGCTTGACGCCGAAGGCTGCACCGGACCCCCAGCCGCCGGTGCTGCTGCCGCTTCGATAATAGGTCCCGCCTTGATGTCGGCGGGCATAAGAATGCACGAACCCGCCATTTGAAAGTCCATCATTCATCACGATGGAATCCGGACGCAGGATGCGGCCAAGCTGATAGGCGACATAGCGACCCGTCGGCGTCTCGCGCTTGCCGTCGGCCAAAGCGAGCTGATCCTGTTTGCCGACAATGTCGCGTTTCCGGACGGCGAGTTCCTCGCGGCGCCGTGCAATCCGCGCGCGAGCGCCCGCGTCCAGGAGGCCCTCGGCCGCATCTGCAATGGCACGCAATGCATTGGCCGACGACACCGGCAACCAGCAATCGGCACGAAATTCGAGCGTCTTGAGGCGCGACAGCACCGGGTCGATTGACACCCACGCGATCTTCGCATCCGGCGCGGGAGAACCGGCGCCGGGGATCCAGGGGCAGAAGCATTCCAGCACCAGGATCGCATCGGCGTCCTTCGCCGCCGGGCCGGTGCCGCTCAGCGCATGTGTGGTCGGAAAATTGACCCGATCGGCGTTCGAGGTTTCGTTTACGGGGAGCGCCAGCATCTCAGCCAGCCGCAGCAGCTGCGCCACAGCTTCCGGCTCGTGCCCCAGGCGGTCGGTCATCACCAGCGGATTTTTCGATTGGACCAGCCAGCCGGCAATCGTCCGTGCGTCGTCGGGCGACGGCCATGCCTTCCTGGCGATCCCGAGCTGCAACGCTGTCGGGAAATGCGTCGCCCCCGGCAGCGGCAGCATCGCGGTCTCGCGCGGGATCTGCAGATAGACCGGACCGCGCGGTTCGCTCAATGCCACCTGAAGCAAGCGACTGACCATCAAGCCGGGGTTATCGGTATGGTCGAGCCGATGATCGGCTTTGGTAAATTGCCGGACGATGCCACCCTGGTCGCGCGGCTCCTGAACCCATTGAATATTGGAATCGCGCGCACCGGGCATCGAACCGGGAAACGCCCGCGGCCCAGTCCCTGCCGTCATCAAAATCGGATAGCCACCGCGCCAGGCGGTATGGATCGCGCCGCCATGGTGGAGTGTGCCCGCGTCGACGTGAGCCGATGTTGCGGTCGGCTTTCCGGTCGCCATGGACGCGCCCAGCGCGGCGTTCATGGCGACGGATTCATGAATCATGGTGACCAGCTTCGGCGCCGGCGTGCCGGTGACCTCCGCCTTGGCGATGGCCTCCTGAAAGAACGCCGATTCCGAACCCGAGACAAAGAACAGATAATCGACGCCACCGAGCTTCATGGCGGAGACAATCGCGTCGCCCCAATTGTCGGCGGAATATTCGTTCCAGAAATTATCGATGCCCGGCTGACTGGTCATGGTGCCTCTTCAAGACGCAATCGAAATCGTCCCCTCAAGTGCCGCGCGCAACGAAAACCGGCTCATTGAGGCACGATGCCAGCGGCTTTGGTGACGCGCTCCCACTTCGCCATGTCTTGGCGTTGGCGCTCGGATACGACTGCGGGGCCGCCTGGTTGGGGCGTGCCGTTGACCTTTGAAAGGAACTCGCGGGTCTCGTCCAACCGCGTGATCTGGTCATACCATCCCGACAGCTTATCGATGACAGGTTGCGGCGTGCCCTTCGGCACCCACACCGCCCACCACGAGCCGAACTCGAAATCCTTCACGCCGGCCTCCTGCATGGTTGGTACGTCCGCCATCGAGGGGTGGCGTGCCGCGGTGGTGACCGCGAGCGCACGCACTCTCCCAGCGCGCACCTGCCCCGAACCAAATGTCCCATCGACGATCATGAAGCTGATGTCGCCCGACATGACGTCAGCAATGGCATCTGCGGCGGTCCGGTAGGAAACCGGAGTGACTGCAGTCGCTCCGATTGTCGCCTTGTAGGCCTCGGTCGCGATCTGCGCCTGCTGATT
>CANKHJ010000254.1 GCA_947481635.1 Bradyrhizobiaceae bacterium | reverse complement strand
GAAGACACGGTCCGGCGATACCTCAAGGAGGCGCGGGATAATCTTGCCGACTGGAAGGACCAATCCAGATAACCGCACGCGCTTTCCGTAGCGGCACGCGGCCTTCGCCAAACCGCATGCGGCCAAGGGACTGATCGGACGTGATCGGTATGCACCATCTTGAATTGGATGGAGCAATACCGTGCCGAACTACAAGACTTTGCCGGACACCGGCTTTGTGCGCCTCGCGTCGATCATCGCACCCTCGGGGCCGATCCCCGTCAGCAAGTCGACGTGGTGGCAGGGGGTTAAGGATGGCCGCTTCCCGAAGCCGGTGAAGCTCGGCGTCAAGACCACCGCTTGGCGGGTCGATGACATCCGCGCTCTCATCGAGCGCCTGGGACGTTAGGTCCCTTGGCAAACCGGCGACACTCGGCCCGTCGCGTCAAGCGGCTGCGCACGTACAACGTCAGGGAAGCCGCCAAGGCCACGGGCGCGACCGCGGGCACTGTCCGTCACTGGTTGACGGTCGGGCTTCAACCGGTCCGGGATTGCTACCCGACGATCATCCGCGGCGTGGACCTGATCGACTTCCTCAATCGCCGCAGCATCCGCCGGAAACGCCCGTGCGGACCCGGCCGGCTGTATTGCTTCCGCTGCAAAGAGCCCCGGCGACCGGCTTTCGACGAGGTCGAGTTCTGGCCCGATGGGCCGAAGCTCGGCAGCCTGCGAGCGATTTGCCCGACCTGCACCGGCATCATGCATCGGCGAACCTCGGTCGCTCGCATGACTGTGGCGGCTGGAGATTTGAGTATCTCATTTCCACAGGGGGACCCGCGCCTAGGTGAGTTGCTGCAACCCAACTGTAATCCACACTCTGGAGGAGGATAGCTACCCGTGCCGAAATACTGCTCCGAAAACGAGCGCGTGAAGCGCGACTATGCATTCTTCCTGCACGCCGCCAGCGGCAAGCAGGACGCGACGATCGACGCTGCTCTCCGCGCCATCGATCGCTTCGAAACCTCAACCGACCACAAGCCGTTCAGGAAGTTTCATATCGAGCAAGCCAGGTCCTTTCGCGCCGGCCTCCTCGATCCGTCTGGGCCGAACGGACGCCCGCTCAGCGCGGCGACGGTCACGACCACGCTCAAGCACCTGCGCAACTTTTTCCTGTGGCTCTCGCGAGAACCCGGTTTTCGGTCCAGGCTCAATCCGAACGACGCGAACTATTTCACGCCGTCGGAACAGGACCGACGAATCGCCGGGGCACGGCGTGACGGGCCGGTCCCGACGGTCGACGAGATCGGCCGCGTGCTGGACTGCATGCCGTCTGCCAGCGCAGTGGAAAAGCGTAATCGGGCCGTCGTCGCTTTCACGCTGCTGACGGGAGCTCGTGACGGCGCCCTTTCATCCTTCCGCCTGAAGCACGTCAACCTCGCCCAAGGAACGGTGTTTCAGGACGGGCGCGAGGTTAAGACCAAGCGTCGGAAGACGTTCATGACGCACTTTTTCCCGGTTGGCACGAAGCCCCTTGAGATTGTGTCCGACTACATCGCCGTGCTGACCGGCGAACTCGGATTCGGCCCGGACGATCCGCTGTTCCCGACCACCCGGATCGCGCTGGGCGAGGATCGCCAGTTTGCCGCTGCCGGGCTGGACCGAAAGTCATGGCGCACGACGGGTCCGATTCGCCAGATTTTCCGGGATGCTTTCGCCAGTGCGGGCCTTCCGTACGTCAATCCGCACGCTTTCCGCAAAACACTTGCGCGCCTTGGGGAAAGCCTCCGCCTAACTCCTGAGGAATGGAAGGCTTGGAGCCAGAACCTCGGCCATGAAAGCGAAATGACGACTTTTGTCGGATACGGAGAGGTGCCAGGCCATCGGCAGGCCGAGATCATGCTGAACCTGCGCGCGCCGCAAGCGCAACAGGCAAGCGATGGCGCCATCATCGACGCGCTTGAAGCTTTAGTTAGCAGCGCCAAGCGCAGCCGCCAACCCTCGGGCATTGAGGCGAAGCCAAACACGGGGTAACAGTTGACTCGCCCGCAGCAGCGGACAGTTATGTATCGCCTTAGGACCGAAAAGCCATGCGCGGCGATGGCCTATTCCGAATGCGTCACCAATGAGCCTGATCAAGTCAAAAAAGCGCGTCGCCGACCATGGGGAGGTGTTCACTCCCGCGTGGATGGTCGAGGCGATGCTCAACCTCGTCGATGATGAGAGCAAGCGCATTGACTCGCGCTTCCTGGAGCCAGCGTGCGGCAGCGGTAATTTCCTGGTCCGGGTTCTGCAGCGGAAGCTCGCCGCCGTCGAACTCAAATTCGGGAAATTCGATTTCGAGAAGCGCCACTATGCGCTGCTCGCGGTAATGTGCCTCTACGGCATTGAGCTGCTGCCGGACAACATCGCCGAGTGTCGGGCGAACATGCTGGAGATCGTGGCCGAGTACATGAACCTCAAAGAGACGGATGACCTGAACCACGCCGCTTCCTACGTGCTGTCCCAAAACCTCGTATACGGTGACGCACTGACGATGCGCACGTATGACGGCCAACCACTGACCTTTGCGGAGTGGGGCTACCTGGGCAAGGGTAAGTTCCAGCGGCGTGACTTCCGCTTCGACGTTCTCACCGGCTCGTCGGCGTTCAGCGCGGAGGGATCGCTCTTTGCCCATCTCGGCAAGCACGAGATATTTACGCCGACAAAGACCTACCCACCGGTGACCGTGAGTGAACTGGCCACCGCCGCGCGCGGAAGCACCCCGAAGGAGGCCGCATGAACACGCAGGCTAGTTTTGCACTGCGCGGCCGCAATCCGGATGTGCTGACATGCATTGCGAACCTCTCGAACGATGAGGTGTTCACGCCTCCGGCATTCGCAAACCGAATGCTGGACACGGTAGCTGAGGCATGGGCGGCCGACCACAACGGTGCGAACCTCTGGGCAGACAAATCGGCGAGGTTCCTCGACCCGTTCACGAAGTCAGGGGTGTTCCTGCGCGAGATCACCAGCCGCCTGACGAAGGGACTGGCGGCCGAGATCCCGGACCTCGGAGATCGCGTCAAACACATCCTAACCAAGCAGGTGTTCGGTATTGGGATTACGCATCTCACTAGCCTGTTGGCGCGCCGGAGCGTGTATTGCTCAAAGCATGCGCAAAGCAAGCACTCGATTGCAAAGGGTTTCGAGACCGACGATGGCAACATTTGGTTCCAGCCGCTTAAGCACACGTGGGCCGGAACTAAGTGCGTCTACTGCGGTGCGCCGCGAACGATCTTTGACCGCGACGGGGGTCTTGAGACCCATGCCTATGCGTTCATCCACACCGACGACATCAAGACTCGGATTGTCGAGCTATTTGGAGGTCAGATGCAATTCGATGTGATCATCGGCAACCCTCCCTATCAGATGACGGGCGGTGCAGGCGGTTCAAGCGACTCGTCCATCTACCACCTGTTCGTTCAGCAAGCACTCAAGCTTGAGCCTCGATACGTTAGTATGGTGGTGCCATCGCGGTGGATGGCGGGCGGACGAGGGCTCGATGAGTTCAGGGCGCAGATGCTCAACAGCGGACATCTTCGCAGTCTCACAGATTTTCCTAATTCCGGTGAAGCGTTTCCTGGCGTCCAGATCAAAGGTGGCGTTTGCTACTTCCTCTGGGACGCGTCACACAAGGGAACCTGCGATGTTAAGCGCATAGCTGGAGGCACCGAACATATTCAGATGAATCGTTTACTGGGTGAGTTCGATGTCTTCGTTCGCGATGAGCGCGCACTTGGAATCATTAGAAAGGTCCTTTCCAAAAAAGAGCCTTCTGTTCTTGAACTCATATCTGGTGACACACCATTTGGCATCGCGACAAATTTCGACGATTGGAGCGAAAAGAACGGGGCTGGAAAAATAGCGCTCCACCTTATCAATCGCGGGAAGCGCATCGTGGCCTTTATCAAACGAGGGCATATTCGAAAGAATATCGAGTCGCTTGATGTATGGAAAGTTCTCGTGCCCGAAGCTTATGGAGCCGGCGAAACATTTCCTCACCAAATCCTTGGCAAGGAGATTGTTGCTGCGCCGCCTTCAGCCTGTACGCAATCGTACTTGACCGTCTCGCCGTTTCAATCTGAGCGCGCGGCCAACAGTTTCGCCAGCTACTACCGTACTCGCTTGTTCCGCTTTCTGGTGTTGCCGCGAAAGATCACGCAGCATGCGTTACGTTCGACATATTCCTGGGTTCCACAGCAAGCTTGGAACAGGACGTGGACGGACGAGCAGTTATACGAAAAGTACGGCATCACACAGGGTGAGATCGCCTTCATCAATAGTATGATCCGCCCTATGGGCGACGGTGATGAATAAGACCCTTGAGGAAATCCTCCCGCCTAAGCCAAAGGCGCGGCCGCGCATCTACGCTTACTCTATCCACGACGAGGGTCATGCGGGCCTGCTCAAAGTTGGACAGACGACACGCGATGTGAAGCGTCGACTCTCCGAACAACTCAAGACCGCAGCGATCAAAAACTACACCATCGAAATGGACGAACCCGCCGCGCGCGACGACGGCACCATCTTCAGCGACCACGAAGTGCGGGCTGCGCTGGTGAGGAAAGGCTTTGAGAACCCCGATCTGGAGTGGATGCGCTGCACCGTCAAAGACGTCAAGACGGTGCTGACCGAGTTGCGGACGGGACAACGTTTTACGGGCACACATCACCAGACATTCCCACTGCGCCGCGAGCAAGCCGAAGCGGTGAACGCGACACACGCTTATTTCCTCTCGCGCTGGAGGGAAGACAAGCACGCCGTGCCACGATTTCTCTGGAACGCGAAGATGCGCTTCGGCAAGACGTTCACCACGTATCAGCTAGCCAAAAAGCTCGGTGCCCAGCGTGTGCTAGTGGTCACCTTCAAGCCAGCGGTGGAGGATGCTTGGCAGACAGACATCGAATCGCACGCGGACTTCGATGGCTGGCATTATCTCTCACGCAACTCGGGCAGCGATCCGCGCCAAATTTTTGATAGAAAGCCGCTCATCTATTTCGGCTCATTTCAGGATATGCTCGGCCGCGATGCGGCTGGCAACATCAAAGCCAAAAACGAATGGCTCCATAAAGTGAGTTGGGACCTCGTGGTCTTCGATGAATATCACTTCGGTGCATGGCGAGAGACGGCCAAGGAACTCTTCGAGGGTGAGGAGGAAGCGGTCGCCAAGAAAGAAACCAAGCTGGAGTACGCTGCGGACCTGGAAGATGTAAATGAGGACCTCACGGTGCTCTCGGGGAAGGAAACGGAGTTCCTCCCAATTACCACCAAGGCCTATCTATATCTCTCGGGCACGCCGTTTAAGGCGCTGGCAACGGGCGAGTTTATCGAAGAGCAAATCTTCAATTGGACTTACACCGACGAACAACGCGCCAAGGAAGAATTTTCCGACAAGTATCCGGGTAAGTCTAGCCCGTATGCAGCGCTGCCGCAGATGCGGCTGTTGACATATCAGATGCCGGACGAGTTGGTAGCGATTGCGAGTGCTGGAGAGTTCGACGAGTTCGATCTCAATGAGTTCTTTACTGCAACCGGCACGGGCAGTCGCGCGCAATTCAAGCACAAGAGCGACGTGCAGAAGTGGCTGGACATCATCCGGGGCCAATACGCATCGAAGGCCGTCGAGAGCCTCAAGGCAGGCACACGGCCTCCGTTCCCATATTCGGATGTGCGTCTGCTGCCGTACTTACAGCATTCGTTTTGGTTTCTGCCCAACGTCGCGACGTGTCACGCGATGGCGAACCTGCTCGCCGAGAAGCATAATATCT
>CANKHJ010000253.1 GCA_947481635.1 Bradyrhizobiaceae bacterium | reverse complement strand
TCCGGCGGTGGATCCGCTCGACTCGACCTCGCGCATGCTGTCGCCGCTGATCGTCGGCGAGGAGCATTACGCGGTCGCCCGCCAGGTGCAGCAGGTGCTGCAGCGCTACAAGGCGCTGCAGGACATCATCGCGATCCTGGGCATGGACGAGCTTTCCGAAGAAGACAAAACCGCTGTGTCGCGCGCCCGCAAGATCGAGCGCTTCCTGTCGCAGCCATTCTTCGTCGCCGAAGTGTTCACCGGCTCGCCTGGCAAGCTGGTTGATCTCGCCGACACGATCCGCGGCTTCAAGGGGCTGGTGGACGGCAAGTATGACCACCTTCCGGAGGCGGCCTTCTACATGGTCGGCACCATCGAAGAGGCGGTCGAGAAGGGCAAGCGTCTCGCGGCTGAGGCGGCGTAAGCTTAAGCACAGCGAAGGCGTACCACGATGGCCACGTTCCACTTCGATCTCGTCTCGCCCGAGAAGCTGGTCTTCTCCGGTGACGTGCAGCAGGTCGATGTTCCCGGCTCCGAAGGCGACTTCGGCGTGCTGGCCGAGCATGCGCCGCTGATCGCGATGCTGCGTCCTGGCATCGTCACGATCTATGGCGACAGCGGACCGACCCGCGTGGTGGTGAGCGGCGGCTTCGCCGAAGTGAATCCGGAAAGCCTGACGATCCTCGCCGACTCGGCCGTGCCGCTCGACCAGTTCGAGCGCGCGACGCTGACCGCGATGATCGATGAGGCACAGGCTGCGCTGGCAGCGGCGACCGACGATCGCACCCGCGATCGCCTCGCCGACCGGCTCGATCAGCTCAAGGCGCTCGACGCGAGCATCGCCGGCGGTACCGCCGCCGCGCACTGAGTCTTTTCAACCAAGCTTTCCGAACGGTGCGAATTCTCGCGCCACGGTTTCGTAAACCGCGCGCTTGAACGGCACCACCAGTTCCGGCGTGTTCTCTAGCCGCTCCCAGCGCCAGGCGATGAATTCCGGCTTATGCGCGCCGCCGGCCGGATGAGCGATATCGATCTCGCTGTCGTCGCCGGTGAAGCGTAGCGCAAACCATTTCTGGGTCTGGCCGCGATACTTGCCCTTCCAGGCCTGCCCGACGATTGCGCCTGGAATGTCGTAGGTGAGCCAGTCGCCGATCTCGCCGAGCTTCTCCACTGAGCGGATGTTGGTTTCCTCGTAGAGTTCGCGCAACGCCGCCGGCCAGGGATCCTCACCATCGTCGATGCCGCCCTGCGGCAATTGCCAGACATGCGTCGCGTCGGTGTGTTCCGGACCGTCCTTGCGGCGGCCGACAAAGACGAGGCCGGCGCGGTTGAATACCGCGAGGCCGACACAGGGGCGATAGGGAAGGGATTCGAAATCAGGCACGGCGTGATCTCCGCGGGCGCGCAGCAGGGCCAAGCGTGATCGTGTTAGCTCGACTTCGGCTTGTTCGCCACCGCGCTGATCGGCACCAGCAGGATGCCGCGCGCCTCGGCGGCCTTGGCCCAGCGCGCGATGCGATCGATCGAGACCGGCAACGCAGTGGCGAATCCCACCGCGATTCCGCGCTGGCGTGCGGTCGCTTCGAGCTTGCCAAGCGCGCGATCGATGTCGGCCGCGGTCGGCACCGTGTCGAGGGTCAGGTCCGCCTTGGCGAAGGGCATGGTATTGGCGCCGGCCATCTGCGCGGCGAGGCTGCGCGGCGCGGAGCCGTCGTCCACATAGATCAACCCGCGCTTGGCGGCTTCCTTCAACACCGGCGCGAGCGCCTGTTCGGACGCGAGGAAGCGCGCGCCCATATAATTCGCAAGTCCGACATAGCCCTGGAAGCGGCTCATCAGCCAATGCAGCCGGTCGAGATTCGCGCCGGCATCGATACTGGTGAGCAGCGTCTGCGGGCCGGGATCATTGTCGGGATAGTCGAACGGCTCCATCGGCACCTGGAGCAGTACCTCGTGCTGCTCGCGCGCGCGCGCGACCATGCGTTCCAGGTCGTTGCTATAAGGCAGGAAGGCCAACGTCACGCCCTCCGGCAGCTTGGCGATGGCGTCGGCGGTGTTGGCGGTGCCGGTGCCGAGCCCGCCGACCACCAGCGCGACACGCGGTGCGTCCGGCTTGCCGGCCAGCGGCTTCACCTTGCGCGCGAATGCGTCGGACGGCCGCGCTCCGTCGGAAGCGATGCGCGGAATCGCGCCGTGGCGCGAGACTTCGGTGAAGCGTTGATCGGCAGGTCCCGATGCCGGCGGCGTTGCCGCAGACGCTGCGGCCGGCACCGCACTGGCGGCGCGGCCGGGGACGACCACGTCCTGGCGCTTGCCGCTCGATCCATCGATGATGGTGATCGTGGTGCCGTTGGCCGGTGCGCTGGGTGCGGGCGCGACTGCGTCCGGTCCGTCATAGCGGTTCGGGCGTTCGGGCTGGTTCGTCGCTTCCGCATCGGCGGCCTTGCGCGATGCCGTGTCGGGACGCAGATCGGCCGTGACGATGCCGAGCGGCTCGCCGCCGAGCGGGTCGTCGAGCACCATCGCGGCGACCGCGAAGGCGCCCGCGGAGCAGGCCAGCAAGCCGGCGAACGCCTGCGGGATCAGGGCCGGCACCTTGCGGCGCTTACGCCCCGACCCAAAGCGGCCGAGCGGAACATTCAGATCATCAACCGCCACCGGCGTGATCCCTTCGAATCATACCGCGACGCTAGCGCCAAGGTCGTTAACCGTTCGTTTACCGTGACGGCCGATGTCGGTTGCCGCATCTCCAAAAACAAAACGGGGCGGCCGAAGCCGCCCCGTTTGATTGCCGAAAGTCGGACGGTCAGTTCGCCTTGGTGGTCGGCGGCGTGGCCGAATTCACTTTGATGCCCCGCAGCAGGTCGAGCGCGGCGTGCAGCGCCTTGTCGTCCTTGGGGTTCGGCGGGATGTAGGACTGCGAACCGGTCTGCTCGTCGCCTTCCGCCTTCAGATGGCCGCGGAGCGAAGCCTCGCCGCGCGTATCGCTGCGCGCCTTGATCTCCTCCGGGACGTCCTGGAGCACTTCGACGTCGGGCACGATTCCTTTGGCCTGGATCGAACGGCCGGCGGGCGTGAAGTAGCGCGCCGTGGTCAGCCGCAGCGCGCCGTTGCCGGCGCCAAGCGGGATGATGGTCTGCACCGAGCCTTTGCCGAAGGAGCGGGTGCCAAGCACGATGCCGCGCTTGTGGTCCTGGATCGCGCCGGCGACGATTTCAGACGCCGAGGCAGAGCCGCCGTTGATCAGCACCACAATCGGCTTGGCCTTGGTCAGGTCGCCCGGGCGTGCCGAGAAGCGCTGGGTCTCTTCTGCATTGCGGCCGCGCGTCGATACGATCTCGCCCTTGTCGAGGAACGCATCCGACACCGAGATCGCCTGGTCCAGCAGGCCGCCCGGATTGTTGCGCAGGTCGATGACAAAGCCCTTGAGCTTGTCGCCGGCCTGGGTCTGCAGGTCGCTGATCGCCTTCTTCATGTTCTCGGTGGTCTGCTCGTTGAACTGCGTGATGCGGATGTAACCGACATCGTCATCCTGCATGTTCGAGCGCACCGCGCGCACGCGGATCACGTCGCGGGTGATCGAGACCTCGATCGGCTTGTCCGCGCCCTTGCGCATGATCTTGAGCTTGATCTTGGTATTCACCGGACCGCGCATCTTTTCGACGGCCTGGTTCAGGGTGAGGCCCTGGATCGCTTCTTCGTCGAGATGGGTGATGATGTCGTTGGACTGCACGCCGGCCTTTGCCGCGGGCGTTTCGTCGATCGGCGCCACGACCTTGACCAGCCCGTCTTCCATCGTGACCTCGATGCCGAGGCCGCCGAACTCGCCGCGCGTCTGCACCTGCATGTCGCGGAAGCTCTTGGAATCCATGAAGCTGGAATGCGGGTCGAGCCCGGCAAGCATGCCGTTGATCGCCGATTCCACCAGCTTGCCGTCATCCGGCTTCTCGACATAGTCGGCGCGCACGCGCTCAAACACGTCGCCGAACAGGTTGAGCTGCCGGTAGGTGTCGACAGCCGCGGCTTTGGCGGTTGAGCCGAGCAGCACGATTCGCGGCTGGGTTATGGTCAGCGTCAGCGCGGCGCCGGCCGCGGCACCGAGAAGAATGAGGGAGGTCTTGCGCATCATCCGCGAACCTTTTCGGCTTCACTTGCGGCCCACCATGGGCCTGGGTCGACGGGAACCCCGTCCTTGCGAAATTCAACGTAAAGCACGGGCTGATTTGAGCCGGTAGCGACTGCAGATGCCGCCTGGGCACCGCCCCCCATCACCGCCACTGGCTCCCCGGTCAGCACGAATTGTCCCAGATCGACAGAGATTCGAGACATCCCTGCCAAGAGTACATGATACCCACCGCCGGCATTCAGGATCAAGAGTTGGCCGTAATTACGGAACGGACCCGAATAGACCACCCAACCGTCGCAGGGGGCAGTCACTTGTGCGTTAGCACGGGTAGCGACGGAAAGCCCGCGTTCTGAGCCTCCCAGGCCGTCCGAAGCCCCGAAATCTCGCAGCCGGACGCCGTTGACCGGCATCGGCAGCTTGGCCCGGGCGCTGGCGAAGGCCATCGCCGGGGCCAGCCGACCCGGATCCTTGAGGGCGGCGAGGTCGGGACGGTTGTCCAGCGCCTTGCGTTCGGCATCGGCGCGGGCGGCGGCCCGGGCGGAGCGGGTCGCGCTGTCGAGGCCCTCCTCGAGCTTGGCGATCAGGTCCTTCATGTCGCCGGCCTGGCGCGCGAGTTCCCCCGCCCGCTTCTTGCCGGCGTCCAGCGCCTGCTCGGTGGAGGCCTGCTGCTTCTGCCGCCCCTCGATCAGCAGCGCCAGCCGCTGCCGCTCCTCGGCGACCGAGGCGAGATCGCGCGAAAGACTGGCGCGCTCGTCGTCGATCTCCTTGCGGATGCGCAGCAGCTCGGACAGATCGCTCAGCAGCACGCCAGCCTCGTGGCGCAGTTCCGGCAGCACCGCGCCGAGCAGGATCGCGGTGCGCACCGATTGCAGCGCATCCTCGGGACGCACCATCATCACCGGCGGCGGGTGGCGGCCGATCCGCTGCAACGCCGCCAGGATTTCGGCAATGACGCCGCGTTTGCCGTCGAGCGTCTTGCGCAGCGATTTCTCGCTGGCGTCGAGCGGCGCGAGCCGCTCCTGGGTCTGGCTGATGCGCTCCTCGACGCCGCGCACTCGCGCGGCAGTATCGATCAGCTGTTGATTGAGTTTGCGGCGGTCGTCGCCGATCGATTCGATCTCACGGCGCAGCTTGGATTCGGATTCGATGGTGCGCTTCTGTTCGAGCCGCAGATCCTCCAGCTCCTTGTCGCGCAGCTTGAGCTGTTCGGCGTCGGCCGGCTTGCGTTGCGACAGACGCTGTTGCGCGTCCGCCGGCACGACGATGACCGCGAGGGTCAGCGCGAGCGGCAAGGATGCGATTATCCAGCGTGTCGATTTTTTCAAGCGATCTTCCGGGCGAAGGTTCGCCACCCAACGGCACGATTGTCGCAGCAATAAGACGCCGAACACTGATTCGTGTCACGCCTCGCGCGAACTACTCCCGGTGATATGGGTGCCCGCTCAGGATCGTCATGGCGCGGTAAATCTGCTCCGCCAGCAGGATGCGCACGATCTGATGCGGCCAGGTCGCGGTGCCGAAGGCGAGCGATAAATTCGCTTTATCGTGTAGCATCGGTGCGAGGCCGTCGGCGCCACCGATGATGAAAACACAGGCAGGCCGGTCTTCGCGGCGCCATTCCTGGAGATGTCCGGCGAACGAGGCGCTGCCGATATTCTGCCCGCGCTCGTCGAGGATCACGCTCACC
>CANKHJ010000252.1 GCA_947481635.1 Bradyrhizobiaceae bacterium | reverse complement strand
CGCGTTCCTGATTCGGCTGGTGGTTCTCGCAAAAGCACCATGCCTGGCTCGGACGCGAACGCCTCGATTTCCCTTCATCCCGGCGAAAAATTCAGCGCGCCGCTGCTATTTTGCAAGTGGCTCCTTAACATCCAGATATCCTTAACTACGCAGGGTCCGCCTATGCCGAGCGAAAGCGCACGCGCCACCTCCGCGGCCGAAAGCCGCTTCCGGCTGGAAACACCCAATTCCAAGCCCCGAACGGTGACCGTGGTCGCGCTCGACACGCCGAGCGAGGCGGTGGTGCGCCGCCTGTCGGAAGGCCGCTGGAACGGCGCGAGCTTTCTCACCGCGTCGGCCTTTTCCGCCCGGTCGGTTGAGCCGGGACGATTTTCGATGGCCGGCTGGCTCAGTGACCTCGCCGGCCGCACCAAGGACCTGATCGAGGAGGTCGACCGCGCCGATGCGGTGGTGATGATCGGCAGCGTCGGCCAGGACATGCAGCCGGCATCGATCATCGCCGAGGCCTGCCAGATCCGGCATGTGATGACCACGGTGATGATCCTGGGCAGCGCCGCGCAATCCGACGACGCGCTCGCCCGCGCGCTGGCGCAATTGCGGCCTTATGCCTCGATGCTTGTGATCGCGAACGACGAAGGCTATCTCGTCGACATGCTCGCAGCGTTACGCGCCTGAGGCCTCGACCACGATCTTGCCGAAGAAGGCATTGCCGCTCATCGCCTGCAGCGCAGTCCTCGCGTCGGCGAAGCTGAAGACATCGGACACCACCGGAAAAAGCCGGTGCCATTCAATGTCGGCCAGCATCGCGTCGAAATCCACCAGCGAGCCGCAGGTCACGCCCTGCATCGAGACCTGGCGCATCAGCACCAGCGGCAATGTCAGTTGCGCCCTCGCGCCCGACAGCACGCCGATCACCGCGACCATGCCGCCCGGCCGCACCAGACGCAGCGTGCCATCGAGATCGGCCCCGCCGGCAACCTCGACGATCAGGTCGAAACCATCCTCGGTGCTCCGCTTCGCCGCATCCGCCCAGCCCGGATCGGTATAATCGAGCACCACGTCAGCGCCGAGCGCGCGCAGCTTGTCCATCTTCTCCGGCCGCGACGACGTCGCCACCACGAAAGCGCCGCGCAGCTTCGCGAATTGCAGCGCGAACAGCGAGACGCCGCCAGTACCTTGCACCAGCACGCGGCTGTCCGGCCCCACCTGCCCGAATTTCGCGACCGCCGACCAGGCGGTCAGCGCAGCGCATGGCAATGTCGACGCAGAGCGCGCGTCGAGATGCGCGGGGATCGGCCTTAGGATGTCTTCCGGCAGCACCATCTCGGTGCGAAGTGTCCCTTGATTGGCGATGCCGCCAAGTCCGGAGCGCAACTTCTCGCTCGTAGGTCGGCCGTCGCGCCAGAGCGGAAACATATGCGCGACGACGCGCTCGCCGATCTGACGCGCCGAACCCGGTGCAACCTCGACGATCCGCCCCGCCGCGTCCGAGCATGGAATGGCGGGGAAATGCAGCCGCGGTGCATAGACGCCCTCCACCAGCAGGACGTCGCGGCGGTTGAGGCTCACCGCCTCGATCGAGACGCGCGCTTCACCCGGCTGCAACGGCTCACGCGGCCAATCGATGCATTGCAGCTTATCGAGGCCGAAACCGTCGATCAGCGCGTAGGCCTGGCTCACGGAAAGCCTCGCTGGCTCATGGAAAGCCCCGCGCCGCCCCATACATCGGCCCACCCTTCACTGCCGGGAAGCCGTAGCCGTTGACGAAAACCAGGTCGATGTCGGAGGCCCGCTGCGCAATGCCTTCGGCGAGCACCTTTTTGCCCTCGGACGCCATCACGCCGAGCATGCGCTGCACGATCTCGGCGTCGGTGAATGTGCGCGCTGCAATGCCCTTGGCGGCACGCACTGCGGCAACGATGTCGCCGACCTCGGGATCGACCGAAGGCTTTGGTGCGCCGTCGCGATAGAGATACCAGCCGCGGCCGGCCTTGCGGCCGAAGCGGCCGAGTTCGCACAGCTTGTCAGAAATCGGCAGCGGTCGTTCCGAGCCGGGGTTCGCGGCTTCGCGGCGCTTGCGTGTCGCCCAGGCGATGTCGAGACCAGCGAGATCCGCCACCGCAAAGGGTCCCATCGCAAGACCATAGCGTTCCAGCGCGCGGTCGATCCGCTCCGGCGTCGCGCCCTCCTCGACCAGATACTCGGCTTCGCGCCGGAAGAGCGAGAAGATGCGGTTGCCGATGAAGCCGTCGCAGACTCCGGCGATGATCGGCAGCTTGCCGATGCGGCGGCCGATCCGAAATGCGGTCGCCAACGCATCGGGCGCGGTCTTGTCAGCGCGTACCACCTCGAGCAGGCGCATCACGTTGGCCGGCGAGAAGAAATGCAGGCCGATCACATCCTGCGGACGTCCGGTCACCGCCGCGATGGCGTCGATGTCGAGATACGAGGTGTTGGTCGCGAGGATGGTGCCGGGCGCGGCGAGGGTATCGATTCTGCGAAACACCTCCTGCTTGAGCGCCATGTCCTCGAACACCGCCTCCACGACAAGCTGGGCATCCGCGACACGGGTCCAGTCGTCGGACGCCGTGACGCGTTCCCGTTTCTCGCGTGCGCCGGCATCGTCGAGCCGGCCGCTGCGCAGCTGCGCGTCATAAATGCCGGCGATCCGCTCGCCGGCGGCCGCCGCGGCATCGGCATCGCGTTCGATCAAGCTGACTGGAAATCCTGCATCGGCGAAACATGATGCGATGCCCGCGCCCATCAGCCCCCCGCCGATCACCGCGACCGAGCGGATGTCGCGCGGCTTGGCGTCGGACGCACCCTTGCCCGCCTCACGTTCGGCAAAGAACAGATGACGCAGTGCCTTGGATTCCTCGCTCTCACGCAGGCGCAGGAATTCGGCGCGCTCCTTCGCGACCGCCTCGTCGAATGGCAAGCGCGCCGCATCGCGCACCAGTTCGATCGCGGACGCGACGGCGGTGTTGCCGCGCGCGCGACGGATCGCGCCGTCGGCAGCCTTGGTGATCTGTTCGGCATCAGCCGCCTGCACAACCATCCGCGAGACACGGCGCTTGCGCGTTGTCGTTGCGGCCGCGATCGCGACGGTCAGCGGGTCCTCAGCCACCTGGTCGACAACACCGAGGGCGAGCGCCTCCTGCGCCTTCACGATCTTGGCCTGGCCGATCATCTCGATCGCCTTGGCGCTCCCGACCAGGCGCGGCAGTCGCTGTGTGCCCCCGGAACCCGGGACCATGCCGAGCTTGGTTTCCGGCAGGCCGAGCGCCGCACGCGGACCGGCGATCCGCAGGTCGCAGGCGAGCGCCAGTTCCAGGCCACCGCCCAGCGCGGCACCATTGATCGCCGCGACGATCGGCTTGGCGCAGGCCTCCATGGCCAACATCACGTCCGGCAGGGATGGCGACTGCGGCGGCAATGCCATCTCGCGCAAGTCCGCCCCCGCGACGAAACTGTCACCCGCCCCCGTGAGCACGATGGCGGTCACAGCATCGTCGCGATCGGCTTGCATGAAGGCGTCAACCAGTCCCCGCCGCACGGCGTCCGAGAGCGCATTGACCGGGGGCGCATCGATGGTGATGACGGCGACGCCCGACTGCGCGCGGACAGAAACTGGAGGCGATTGATTCATCATTGTCCGCACATGTCGGTTCCCATAATTTCGGCAAAGTCGCAGGCGCTGCGCCTGCCGGTCAAGGCACATCGCAACCGCGCCTCAAATCTCACGACAAGGAACAATTCGCGATCTAAATCGTTGAATTCATTGAGCAATGGACGCTGTCACACAATATCATCCTCCGGCCATCGTCCTCGATGACGTCGCGTTATTCTTCGACATCGATGGCACCTTGATCGAGATCGCACCACGCCCGGATGAGGTGTTCGTCCCTCCGACTCTGCTGAAATCGCTGGCCCGCCTGCAGGAACAGACCGATGGCGCACTGGCGATCGTCAGCGGGCGCGCCTTATCTGACATCGATCGGCTATTCGCGCCGCTGAAGCTCGCCGCAATTGGCGGACATGGGGCCGAAATCCGCGCCCATCCGGACGGGCCGGTGGACGGTACCAATGCCTATCCCCTGGATGACGATCTGAGAAATCAGTTGATCTCGTTCTGCGAAGGGCGCGACGGCGTGATCGTCGAGAACAAAGGCTATTCGCTGGCGATGCATTACCGGCTTGCGCCCGAGCAAGAGTCCGCGATCCGCGACGGCGTGTCGGCGATCTGCGCGAAATGGCCCGGCACGATCAGCATCCTGCCCGGCAAGTCGGTGGTGGAGGTCAAACATACCGGCGTGAGCAAGGGCTCGGCTCTGCGCAAGCTGATGAAGCTCCCGCCCTTCGCCGGGCGCGCGCCGATTTTTATCGGTGACGATACGACTGACGAAGCCGCTATCGCCGCCATGCCGGAATTCGACGGATTCGGGCTCTCCGTCGGACGCACCCTTCCCGGCGCCGTGTTCGAATTCAGTTCGCCGCACGAAGTACGGCGCTGGCTCGAGAAGATCTCGTCCGACGGTTAAACGCTGCGGAGAACGAGCGCCGCTCTACGCGACGCAGCGGCCGATGAACCGCGTCGGTGCAGCTTTAGACAACGGGCTGAAAGCCGAGTCGCAGCCAACTGGCGTCTTGGCCGGCTTGGCGTTCTGCGCATCCTCGCGCTCAACGTCGCGCACCGGACTGGGCAATATCCGCGCCGGGCGTTGCACCGATGGACCACGCGTCGCGTCCGAATTAACGACATTTTTTTCGACATTCGAGACGTTCGGCGTAATCGTCAGTCGCGCGCCCTTGCCGCTGCGATCCACCATTTGCGAGGTTACGCTGGCCGGTGACGCAACAGGGCTGTATCGGGCAGCAAAAGAGGCCTGCGGCTGCGGATCAGACAAGGCGCGCACCACTCCGGTCGCCACCGACGGCGCCGCAAAATCGAGCGCGAGGACAAGAGCTAAGCCCCCCAGGGTATAGGACGCCAAGCTGCTCATCGCTATCTCCCCAATCGCTTCGACCCTATGGCCGTCACGATGACAACGCGGCCTGTCAGGTAAGGGTTCCACGAAGGCGCTGGAAGAATCGCCGGAGACTCGGGTGGTGCAATCGGGAACGGAGACGAGGGTTGCGCGTTTTCAAGACGGACCGGCCCCGTTCCCCCTCCCCTCGCAGGTCGGTCTTTAATGAGCGTAGTCGGCGAAAGCTGGCTACGCTCTTTCTTTTGGCGCTACGGGGCTGCGCCACGCCACCGATCAAAAAAATGGCGGCTCGAAAGCCGCCATTTCAATATCAACGCCTTCTTGAGCGTCAGGCGATTGCCTGCTTCTCGCGCGGCCGCGCCTTGCGGTCGAAGAACAGCGCCTGGCTCAACACGGCGGAAACGGTCGCCGGCTGGAACGGCTTGGCGATCAGGAACGCCGGCTCGGGCCGCTCGCCGGTGAGAAAGCGCTCTGGGTAGGCGGTGATGAAGATCACCGGCACCTCGAAGCTCTTCAGCATCTCGTTGACGGCATCGAGACCGGAGCTGCCATCGGCAAGCTGGATATCGGCGAGGATGACGCCCGGACGCTTGCCTTTGACCAGCGCCAGGGCTTCCTTGTGGGTCCGCGCGACGCCGAGCACATGATGGCCGAGGCCTTCGACCAAGCCTTCGAGCTCCATGGCGATGAAGGTCTCATCCTCGATGATCAGCACATCGGTCGCGATATCGGCGGCCAATTCACGACCGGACTCGTCGACCAGCTTGCGCAAGGCCGCCACGTCCACGTCGAGGATTTCAGCGGCTTCCTTCTCGGAAAAGCCTTCCAGCGCCACCAGCAGGAACGCCTGGCGCGGCTGCGGCGTGATGTGGGTCAGGCGCTCCTCGGCCGGCATTCCGACCGTTGCGGGTCCGGACCGGCCATTG
>CANKHJ010000251.1 GCA_947481635.1 Bradyrhizobiaceae bacterium | reverse complement strand
CGAGGACCATCTGCGGCGTCACGCTGACAGATCGCTGCCCGTAGCAGCTATCGGCGCGGCGCTGGCCAGCTTCGCCGGGTCGACCTCGCCGAGATAGGCCTCTCGCACGCGTGGATCGTTGAGCAGGTCGGCGCCCTGCAGTACGATCTTGCCCATCTCCAGCACGTAAGCCCGGTTGGCGAGCTTCAGCCCGGCGCGCGCATTCTGCTCAACCAGCAGCACGGTGACGCCCTGCTGGGTTAGGCCGGCGACGATGTCGAAGATCTGCTTGACGATCAGCGGCGCAAGTCCCAGAGACGGCTCGTCGAGCAGGATCAGGCGCGGCCGGCACATCAGGGCGCGGCCGATCACCAGCATCTGCTGCTCTCCGCCGGACAATGTCCCCGCCTCCTGACGGATACGCTCCCCAAGTACGGGAAACTGAGCCAGAACCCGATCCAGATCGGCGGCGATGCTGGAGGCGCGCCCGCGCGGAAACGCGCCCAGCATCAGATTCTCGCGCACGCTCAGCCGGCGCAGCGTGCCGCGCCCCTCCGGGACATAGGCGATGCCGAGCGTCGCCATCTGGTGGGTTTTCAGGTCCGCCACCGAGCGGCCGGAGAATTCGATCTCGCCGGCGCCGGGACGAACCAGGCGCATGATCGTCTTCATCAACGTGCTCTTGCCGGCCCCGTTGGCGCCGATCAGCGACACGACCTCGCCCTCGTCGACGTGCAGCGAGACGTCATCCAGCGCGGTCACGTTGCCGTAGGCGACACCGACATTCCTAACGGTCAGCAGCCTCATTGACTATCACCGAGATAGGCGGTGATCACGGCCTCGTCGCGTTGAATGATGCTGGGCGGGCCGTCAGCGATGACGCGGCCGGCGCTGAGCACGGTGACCCGGTCGGCGACGGCCATCACGAGACGGGTATGGTGCTCGACCAGAAGCACCGTGATCCCTGAGTCCCGGATCTGGCGGATCAGCGTGTCCAGTTGGTTCACCTCGGACGGATTCATGCCCGCGGCGGGCTCGTCGAGGAGCAGCAGTTGCGGGCCGCTGGCCAGCGCGCGGGCGATTTCCAGCCGCCGCTGATCGACCAGCGTCAGCTCGCCCGGCAGCATCGCGATTCGGCCCTGCAATCCGACAAAATTGATCACCTCCAGCGCCCGGTCACGGGCGTCACGCTCGGCCCTGGGCTCCAGCCTGACATAGCTCAGCAGCTCCTGCAGCAGGCTTCCCATCCGGGCGTGACATCCGATCATCACATTCTCGACGATCGACAGCCCCGGAAACAGCCGGACGTGCTGGAAGTTGCGCGCCACCCCCATCGCGAGGACCTGGTCGGCGCGCCGGCCGGTATAGTCCTGGCCCTGGAAAGCGATCCGGCCGGCGGTCGGGACGGCGACGCCGCTGATGATGTTGAACAGCGTCGTCTTCCCTGCGCCGTTCGGGCCGATCAATGCGTGGATGTCTCCCGCACGGATCTGCACGCCGACATCCGCCAGCGCCAGATAGCCGCCGAAGCGTTTGCTGATCGCATCGGCGACGAGAAGCGCTGTCATCGGTAGGAATGCAGTGGCTTGAGCAAGCCGTCGGGGCGCCAGATCGCCGCAATGACCAGCAGCCCGCCGAAGAATGTCATGCGCCAGTCCTGAACCACCCGCAGGGTTTCCGGCAGTATGGTGACAAGCACTGCTCCGAGCACCGGCCCGAGCGGATTGGCCGGGCCGCCGAGGACGACGTAGAGAAACGTTGTGGCGGATCGGGCAAAATCGAACTGTTGCGCATCGATATACAGCGTCTGATGGGCATAGAAGGCGCCTGCGACCCCCGCAATGACGGCGCCGAAGCTGAAGGCGAACAGCTTGACGGTCATCAGATTGATTCCCATGGCCTCGGCCGCAAGGTCATCTTCGTGAATGGCGATCATCGCGCGCCCCATGCGCGAATGCCGTAATCGCCACACCGCCACCAGCGCGATCGCGCACGCGGTCAGGACCCAATAGAATTCCGTCAATGGCTGGATGCCGCTATAGCCCAAGGCACCGCCGGTCGGCGTGAAGTTCAGGAAGAACACGCGCACGATCTCACCGAATCCCAGCGTCAAGATCATGATGTAGATGCCGCGAATCCGCAGCGCCGGGGCGCCGACGATGAGACCGACGATCCCGGCCGCGAGCGCGCCAGCCGCCATGGCCAGGGGAAACGGCACGCCGAGCTTGGTCAGGTAGGCGCTCAGATAGGCGCCGATGGCCATGAAGCCGGCTTGCCCCAGGGAAATCAGACCTGCCGACATGGGGACGTAGAGGCTCAAGCCCATCAGGACGTTGATGCCGGCAAACGTGATCACTGACTCCCAATAGCCGGACAGCATTGCGTCAGCGTCCGGGCTCGATGCCCGCGGAGAACAACCCCCTGGGGCGCAGAAGTAGGATCAGGATCATCAACAGGAACACGAAGGCGTCGCGATAGGAGGAGGCCAGATACGCGACGCTCAGCACTTCCACGATGCCGAGGATCAGACCTCCGGCCATGGCGCCGTAAATGCTGCCGAGACCGCCGATCAGCATCACGGCGAAGCCCTTGGTCGCCATGTCCGTGCCCATGAAGGGGGAGATCGAACTGAAATTCATCCCCACCAGCACCCCGGCAATGCCGCCCAGGCCCGATGCGATGCCGAAGCTCAACAGGACGACCGTGTTGACGTTGATGCCGAGGATCGAGGCGACCTCGATATTCTCCGACGCCGCACGCATGGCGGTTCCGAGCCTCGTATAGGTCACGAATACATGCAGCGCGAACATGGTCGTGAAGGCAATTCCCATGATGAACAACTGCGTGTCGCTCACCTGGATGGGACCCAATTGATAGACCACGCTCTCGAACTGCTTGGGAAAGCTGATCTGTTCGGCACCGAACAGCTTGGTCATGATTTCCTGAATGACCAGGCCCGCCCCGACGCTGCTGACGATCGGGGCCAGGTAATTGCCGCCGCGGTGACGGATCGGCCGGAAGGCGATCAACTCGAGCAGCATGCCGAGCAAAGCGGCGACGACGAGGCCGCCGATCAGCGCGCCAAGCGGACCGACACTGAGCCAGATCGAGACCATCAGGCCGGCAAAGGCGCCGACCATGAAGACCTCGCCATGGGCCAGATGCAGGAGCCGCAAGACGCCGAAGATCAGGGCATAACCGATCGCGACCAGAGCATACGTGCTCCCAAGCATCAGGCCGTTGACCAGTTGCTGCAGGAGCACGGTGTTACCTCAGAGGAACGCGATCACTTCACGATCGTGAATTTGTCTCCCTTGACCTGCAGGATCACCGGCAGGCGCACGGCCTCGCCTTTATCGATGCTGGTCTTGCCCATCAGCGGGGCTTCGCGATCCTTCATGTTGAGCCAGCAGTCGCGCATCTTGACGCGATCAGCGGCGACGTTGGCCCCGGTGATGCCCTGGCGGACGATGCAGTCCTGCGTCAGGACGAGCGTGTCATACATCAACGCGGCACCGTTGCCGGGCTCCTCCTTGAACCGCTTCTTGAACTCGGCGACCCAGGCCGCTACGGCAGGCTCCGGATTGTCGGCATGAAAGTCAGAAGCAGTCATGACGCCTTCCACGGCCGCTCCGCCGGACTCGACGAAGCGCGGATGATTGACGCCGACATTCGCGACGATCGGCTGCTTCATGCCTTGCTTGCGTAACTCTTTGGCAACTTGGGCCGCATCATTGTAGAACGCGGAAAGAACGATGCCATCGGCCCCGAGACCTCTGGCTCTGGTGACCTGCGCCGAAAAATCGATGTCGCCGCCCTGGAAGCTGATCTTTTCGATCACCTCGACGCCGCGCGGCTTCAGCAGATCAGGAAAAACCGTGACGCCGTCGAACGCGCTGACGGCATCCTTGGCGTCGTACAGGACGACGACCTTCTTGATCCCGCTATTCTGCTTCAGCCAGACGTCCAGCAGCGGCGCATAATCATGTTCGCTGACCAGCGCGTAGCGAAACGACCACGGCTGGTTGGCGGAGGCGAGCCCAGGTTTCGCGGACATCGCGCTGATGATCGGCATCTGGCCGCGGACGCCAAGCGGAAACACGACCTCGACCTCCGCGCTCAGCTGCGGCCCGACGATCGCGACAGCATCCGAGCCGATGAGCTTGCGGGTCAGGTTGATCGCTTCTGGCACCTCGCCGCGGGTGTCGAGGATGTCCAGCTTGAGCTTCCCGGCCTTCCCGAGGTCGAGATATTTCTCGGAGAACATGTTGATCGCGACCTGCATCTGCTGGCCGTAGCCCGATGCGCGGCCGCTCGTCGGGATGAGGACGCCGATCGTGACGTCGGCGAGCACAGCCGTCGGCAGGATTGCCGCGCTGATCGCGGCACCCAGCATGGCAGCCGTTGTCACCTTGGTATGGCGGGTGGTCGGTATGGAACGCACGTGTATTGAGCTGATGCCCATGCGATATCCCCCCTCGTTGATTGTCGATTATGGTAGCAAACCAAATTATTTGTGAAAGCTAAACGTTGGTGCCCGGCGAGTCAATTAACGCCCTCGGCAGGGATGACCGGAATGGCTGCAGGCGATCCCGCGGACCGGCGGTTCACAAACGAAGGACAACATCCCAGGACGCGTTCGGAAAGCGGCAGCGCGCCCCGACTCCCGCTCTGGCGTTACCGATCGATGCCGACAGCCGGCGGCTGCAGGGGGGCTGGGCCGGCTTGTCGGCCCCATTGCTTCCGATAGCGCTGAACGAGCCAGTTGTTGAATTGCCACTGCGCCTGTTCCTGCCAGGAGTATCGGCCCCGGACGGCGTATTTTGATCGTACGCCGATCTGAATCTGCGCGTCCACATGCAGATCCTGCGCGACGATCTCAGCATTGGTCTTGATGTTGAGTGCCAATCGCTCCTGGAACAGCTTTTGTTGGGTGGCGCCTTTCGCGACCAGCCAGCCGCGCTCATGCGACACCGTTTCGTGCGTCTCTGCATGCAGGATGATGAACGCGACCGTGTCGGACCGGATCACAAGCGACAGGGTTGGAGGCAGATTGGCAAACATCATGCGATTGCGTTCGTCTCCAGTGAGTTTTGGAAAGATCGGCAGAACCGCCTTCAGCGTGGGATTGGTGCTGAAGTCGGAATGGGTCGTGCCGTTGAATCGAAAATATCCCGCAGTATCCGCCGGCAGGTCCGGAAAGATCGAGAGATGGCTCGGCACGATGTCATGCACCGGTCCCTGGTGAAGGCGATTCGCATGGTACCCATCGTTGAGGTTCTCGAAGCTGACCTTCCAATTCCACGGAAAGCGCTCGGTGTTCATCGGCCCGGATCCATCGGCGGACTCGAGATCGAAATTCTTCAGGGCCTCGGTGACGGTGGTCAAGCGAGGTTTCAGTGCCGGTGCATCCGGATCAAAATTGATGAACACGAACCCCAGCCACGTTTCGACCTTAAATTCGGGAAGGCGGATGGCGCGCTTGTCAAAATTGCACGCCCGATCCATCGCCGGCGCTCCGATCAGTTGGCCGTCCAGAGAATAGGACCAATGATGATACGGACAAAGGAACGCGCGAGTGTGGCCATGGCCTTCCGCGACGAGCATAGCGCGGTGCTGGCAGACCGACGATAACGCCTTGAGGACGCCGTCCTCGGTGCGCACCACAATGATCGGCTCACCGATATGCGATGTGGTGAAATAGTCGCCGGGATTTTTTGCCCAGGCTTCACGTCCTACGCAAAGCCATTCATTGCGAAAGATCGCGTCTTTCTCAAACTCAAAAAAGCTGGCCTCTGAATAACATTGCGGCGGCAACGTTTCCGCCTCATTCACATCGACAATTGAACTGCCTAAGCTGTCGAAAAACTCATTCGTGAGACGCATTCTGACATCCTGCTTTGCGAGATAGGCTCAAAAAATCCGCCGCCTGTCTAT
>CANKHJ010000250.1 GCA_947481635.1 Bradyrhizobiaceae bacterium | reverse complement strand
GCCGACGTCATGTGCATCAAGGGCTCCGGCCGGGACATGGGCACGATCGAGCCATCCGGCCTGCCCGCGGTCCGGGTTGCGCCGCTGCGCAAGCTGCTCGCCCGCGCCGTGGTCTCCGACGAGGACATGGTGCAGGTCCAGCGCGCCAACCTGCTCGATCCGATGGCGCCGACACCGTCGGTCGAGACGCTGCTGCATGTTTTCCTGCCGCACAAATTCGTCGACCACACCCACGCAACCGCGATCCTGAGCCTGGTCGACCAGGAGGACAGCTTCGCGCTGTGCCAGGAGGTCTACGGCGACCGCATGGGCATCGTGCCATATGTCCTGCCCGGATTTGACCTCGCCAAGGCGGCGCTGGCCGTGTTCGAGCGCGACCCGAGCGTCGAAGGCTTCATTCTCGACAAGCACGGCATCTTCACTTTCGGCGCCGACGCACGCGAGGCCTACGAGCTGATGATCGAGATGGTGACGCTCGCCGAGGATCGTCTGCGCAAGAACCGAAAATCGGTGTTCGTCTCGGGGCAACTGCCGCAAGCCGTTGCCCCGCTGGCTGACGTTGCAGCCATCGTCCGCGGCGCCGCCGGATTGCCCGACGGCAAGTCCGAAGGCGCGTGGCGAAGACTGGTGCTGGATTTCAGAACCAACGATGCCGTGCTCAATTTCGTCAACGGCAAGGACGTCGCCCGCTACAGTCAGCAGGGCGTCATCACCCCGGACAACACCATCCGCATCAAGAACGCGCCGCTGATGCTGCCCTGCCCCGCCGATGGCAAGCTCGACGAATTCGCCGCCGCGGCACGCGCCGCCGCATCGGCTTTTGCTGAAAACTACATCGCTTATTTCGAGCGGCACAATGCACGCGTCGGCGGGACGCGAAAGATGCTCGATCCCGCGCCGCGCGTCGTGCTGGTGCCGGGGCTTGGGCTGTTCGGTCTCGGCCGCTCCAAGAAAGATGCGCGCGTCGCGGCCGACCTCGCCGAGGCGGCGATCGAGACCATCACCGACGCCGAGGCGATCGGAGAATTCAAACCGATCACCGAGGCTGACGCCTTCGATTGCGAATATTGGTCGCTCGAGCAGGCAAAGCTTGGTTCGGCGAAGGAATTGCCGCTCGCGGGCCAGGTCGCCGTTATCACCGGTGCGGGCGGCGCCATCGGGGCCGCCACAGCGCGCGCATTCGCCGCCGCCGGCGCGGAAGTGGCGTTGCTCGACATCGACGAAGCGGCCGCTCAGGCACGCGCCAAGGAAATTGGCGGCGCTGCGCTCGCGGTGCATTGCGACGTGACCGATGCGCAATCCGTGCGCGCGGCGTTCGACAAGGTCGTCACCGTTTTCGGCGGCGTCGACATCGTCGTGTCGAATGCCGGCGCGGCCTGGCAAGGCCGCATCGGCGAGGTCGATGAAGCGGTCCTGAAGCAAAGCTTCGAGCTCAATTTCTTCGGCCATCAGCGCGTCGCGCAAAGCGCAGTCCGGGTGATGCTGCAGCAAGGCACCGGCGGCTGCCTGTTATTTAACGTCTCGAAGCAGGCGGTAAATCCAGGATTGAATTTCGGCCCCTACGGTCTGCCCAAGGCCGCAACCTTGTTTCTGGTGCGGCAATACGCGCTTGATTACGGCGCCGAAGGAATCCGCGCCAATGCGGTCAACGCCGACCGCATCCGGTCCGGCCTGCTCAGTGAGGACTTCATCAAGGAGCGCTCGCGCGCGCGCGGCGTGTCGGAGAAGGATTATATGAGCGGAAACCTGCTCGGCCGCGAAGTCACGGCCGAAGATGTGGCGCAGGCGTTTCTCGCCCAGGCGCTCGCGCTCAAGACCACCGCCGACGTGACCACCGTGGACGGCGGCAACATCGCCGCCGCCTTGAGGTAGCGGTCATGAAGGTCGACGGCAAACTTACGCGGACGATCTGGCTCGAGCCCGACACCTGGTCGGTCGGCATCATCGATCAGACTCAGTTGCCGCATCGCTATGTGACGACGCGCCTGACCACCTTGGACGAGGCCGCACATGCCATCAAATCCATGCAGGTGCGTGGCGCGCCATTGATCGGCGCTGCCGCAGCCTATGGACTCTGCCTCGCCTTGCGCAACGATGCGTCCGATCAAGGGCTGGAAAACGGCTACGCGACCCTGCTGAAGACGCGTCCGACCGCGATCAATCTCAAATGGGCGCTCGATGAGATCGCAGCCGCGGTTCGCAACCAGCCGCGCGAGGCGCGTGTCGCCGCAGCCTACCGACGTGCCGCCGAGATCGCGGAAGAAGATGTCGTCATCAATCAGGCGATCGGCCGCAATGGGTGCGCCCTGATCGAGAAGTTTGCCGCGCGCAAGAACGGCGCGCCGGTCAACGTGCTGACCCATTGCAATGCTGGATGGCTCGCGGCTGTGGATTGGGGCACCGCCCTCGCGCCGGTCTACACGGCCTTTGAAAAAGGCGTGAAACTTCACGTCTGGGTGGATGAGACCCGACCGCGGAATCAGGGCGCGGCGCTGACGGCATGGGAGCTCGGCCAGCATGGCGTGCCGCATACCGTCATTGCCGACAATACCGGCGGCCATCTCATGCAGCATGGATTGGTCGACATGGCGATCGTCGGCACTGACCGGGTTACCGCGCAAGGCGACGTCTGCAACAAGATCGGCACCTATCTCAAGGCGCTGGCGGCTAAGGACAACGACGTGCCGTTCTATGTCGGCCTGCCGTCACCGACGATCGACTTCTCGGTCGTCGATGGTGTGGCTGAAATCCCGATCGAGGAGCGCAGCCACGACGAACAGGCGACCATGACCGGTCGTACCTCCGACGGACGGATCGAGACGGTTCGGGTGGTTCCGGATGGCTCTGCCGTCGCGAATTACGGCTTTGACGTCACGCCCGCGCGCCTGATCAGCGGCTTGATCACCGAGCGCGGCGTCATCCCGGCAACGCGCGCGGCCCTGGCGGAGACATTTCCGGAGCGCGCCGGGGTCCAGCCGGCGGGGTCATAATCGCTTCGCAGTCGACCGCCTCAACCACACGTATCGGTTGCTCACCCTTGGTCGAGGAGCGCGGTCCTCGATCGCAGATTGGAACGCACCGTTGAGATTGACGCCGCTACGGCGGTTAGTTGGACTGAATCGGATCCTCAGATCCTTTTCTGAGACACAACTATGAGTTTAGATGAACTCAGGGCGATACGCGCCGCTCCGGCAAGGTTAAAGGTAAAACCCGACGCGACAGGCCCGGAAGGGGACGTCGCCGCGGCCGGCCTCGCACAGCACGCTTTACTCTTCGCGCGTCTCTGCCATGATGCCCCGATCAGCAATGGGGGCTAAAGTGGCAAGCGGTACAGTAAAGTGGTTTAACGCGACGAAGGGCTACGGCTTCATCCAGCCATCGGCCGGTGGTGGTCGCGACGTGTTCGTTCATATCTCGGCCGTCGAAAAGGCGGGCCTGAGCAGCCTCAACGAGGGGCAGCAGGTTGAATACGAGATCGTGGCGAACAAGGGCAAGGAATCGGCCGAGAACTTGAAGGTCAAGTAGCCCTGGCCGGCCGAGGCCGCATAGCCTTCGGCCGGAAGAGCTACTAGCCGTCGCCGATATTCAGGAGATGCGCTCTCGTCTTCGAACGGCGGAGCTATGTCCGGCTCCTGATAACATCACGCAAGATCCAGATCGCAGCGACGATGGCGCAAACACGCCATCGATCCGTGGGACGGGAACCTGCGTGGAAGTGGAGGCGTCTCCCCTTCAAACCTGGCTCCGCTAGTCGATCGTGATGCCCGACGACTTTGCGAGCTCGGTCCACTTCTTCAATTCCGTCGCGATAAACGCCGTGAAGTCCTGACGCGATCCGACAGTCGGCTCCATGCCGAGATTGGCAAACTTGCCTTTCATGTCCGCGGAATTCAGCCCGCCATTGATCGACGCATTGAGCTGATCGAGGATCGCAGCTGGCGTCTTGGCCGGCGCAACGATGCCGAAGAAGCTGGTCACGACGAAGCCCGGAAAACCGCTTTCGATCATTGTCGGGACGTCGGGAAGATCCGCGACACGCGCCGTGCCGGTGATCGCAAGCGCCCTGAGTTGACCGTCGCGGATCAGCGGCAACAGCGATGAGATGCCACCGAAGGTGAATTGCACCTGGCCGCCGAGAATGGCGGTCGCCGCTTCGCCGGTGCTCTTGTACGGGACATGAACCAGATCGATGCCGGCTCTCAGTTTGAACAATTCGCCGGAGAGATGCGTCAGGTTGCCGGCACCGGCCGATGAATAGCTCAGCTTGCCGACGTCTTTCTTGGCCAGCCCGACAAGCTCCTGCACCGTCTTCACAGGAAAATCCGATTTGACGACCAGGATCTGGATCGAGTCGGTGATCTTCGCGATCGGCTCAAAGCTCGTGATCGGATCATAGCCGACAGTCTTTGAGAACGCCGGAAGGTTCGCAAGATTGGCGGTATTGCCGACCAGCAGCGTGTAGCCATCGGGATCGGCCGCCGCGACCATCCGTGCGCCCAGCATCCCCCCGGCTCCGCCGCGGTTATCGATCACCACCGTGGCACCAAGCGCGGTTTGAAAATGCTGCGCCAAGAGCCGCGCCAGAACGTCATTCGGCCCGCCGGGAGCCGCGGGAACGATCAGCTTGATCGGCTTCGAGGGATATTGCTGCGCGTTGGTGCCAGAAAACGACACGCTCAGCGCCGCCGCCGCCATCAGGATCACCGCTCGTAAGCGCGCCATGCTGCCCCCCTGGTCTACCGTTGAATCGACCATAGCAAAGCTGATTTTCGCTGCAACTTCCATGCTTTAGAGCAACGACTGACGGTCAATAACGTCCATTTTCGGCGTACTATTCTACCTGTAATTGTGTCAGGCGGCGCATACATGCATGGCTGCGTGTCGCATATTTTTAAGTCATTTCATTCACCCTTAGGTGAATCATCAGGAAACGCCCCTCGGTGCCCGTTGAGCCCGCCTTTCTCGTACGTCTGAAGATCTACGGGGTCGATCCGGAGATCGTGGGACTGCGCAGTGAAATCTGGTCTCTGCTCCGGCCGCAGCTCGCGCGCATCCTGGACGCCCACATCGACGGGGCTTGCGCTTCGGCACCGTTTCTCCGCGCGGTCATGACGCAGCATCGCGCTGAAATAAAGCAGACCTCGATCTTCTATACCGAACGGCTCCTCACCGGTGATTTCGACGAGCACTGGGTCAAGGACGCGCATGATCGGGCGGCGCGCGAGGTCAGCTGGGGCGTCGACATGCGCCACCGCGGCGGCATCTGGCAGGAGACCCTGCAACAATTCAGCGCGATTGCGGCGCGGCGATACTGGTATTCTGCGCACAAGGCGATGCGCCTCATCGATGCACTGACCCGCATCATGATCCTCGACATCGCCAATACGATCGCATCTCACCGGACGATCGAGTTGCGTGATGCCAAGCAGAAGGCCGACCTGCTGGTCGCCGCGATCCAAGACTTCGGCGGCGCCGTCAGTGACGTCCGAACGGCCGTCGGTTCGGCGGTCGGCTCGCTGCTCATGACGTCGAACGAACTCAGCACTGTCGCAGATGACTCGCTGAATCAGGTCCACGGCGGCATTATCGCCGCCGCCGACACGGCGTCGCGCGTCGTACTCATGGCCGAGACAACGAAGGACCTGAATAATTCGATCGCGGAGGTTCATCACCGCGCCAATCTCAGTTCCGCCAAGGCTCACCATGCCAAGACGCAGGTGACGCGCACCAATGATGCCATCAAGCCGCTGTCCGAGGCGGTCGAGAAAATCGGCTCGATCGTCGGCCTGATCGCCGACATCGCGTCGCAAACCAATCTGCTCGCGCTGAACGCGACGATCGAGGCCGCGCGCGCCGGCGAATCCGGCAAGGGCTTTGCGGTGGTCGCGGCGGAGGTGAAGAATCTCGCCACTCAGACATC
>CANKHJ010000249.1 GCA_947481635.1 Bradyrhizobiaceae bacterium | reverse complement strand
GCGTCCCGTCACCGCGACCGGCTCGTAGCTTCCGTAGGTAAAGACATTCGTCGCCTCGCGACGCAAGGTGAGCAGGCGATGGGTCAGCGCGAGCTTGACGCGTGCGTCCTGCCATTTTCCGACCAGCGAAGGCCAGTCCGGCGGTGTGGCGCCGAGCGCGGCAATGCGGGCGGGAAAATCCACCGGCCGGCGATTGTCGGGATCGACCAGCGAGAGATCCCAGAACTCCGTTCCCTGATAAATGTCCGGGACGCCGGGCATGGCCGCCTTCAGCACCAACTGCGACAGACTATTCAGCGCGCCGATCAGGCTGGTGCGCTGCGCGAACGCACCGAACGATTTGACGAATGGCGGCGATGAAAGGATCCGGTGCACGAAATCCGTCAGCGCGGCCTCATAGCCTGCGTTCGGATTGATCCAACTGGTCTGCTGCTTGCCCTCGCGGGCCGCCTTGATCGCATAGGCCTGCATCCGTGCGATGAAGTCATCATTGACGCCGTCGAACGGCCAGGCGCCGATCAGCGCCTAGTAGAGCATGGTTTCGTGCGCATGCGTCGGGATGTGATCCACCTGGCGTAGTGGCGCATTGAGGCCGATCCAGTGCGGAACGGCGGCGGCCCAGTCGTCGGCCAATTCCGCAAGCGCCAGGATGCGCATGCGTGCGTCTTCGCCGCGCTTGGTGTCGTGTGTCGCCGTGCCGTTGAGGCCGTGCGGCATCTCTTTGGCGCGGACCGCCATGCGCCGATGGAAGTCCTCGACAGGCAGTCCGGGTAGCGCGGGGTCGCCCCCTACTTCATTCAGCGCGAGCAGCCGGTGGTAGCGATAGAACGATGTGTCCTCGAGCGACTTGGCCATTACCGGGCCGTTGAATTGTTGCATCTTCAGCGCAAACAACTCGACGCGCGGTTTGGCGTAGCCGATGCGGCCTGGAGCGACGAGGTCGAGCGTGAGTGCGTCGCGCACGAAGTCGAAGATCACGGCATCCGGGCCGGTCCATTCGGCGCGCGCCTTCTCGATCACCTCATTGATCAGCGCGCGGTCATGCGGGGAGGGGTCGCCGCCGGTGATGTAGGTGCGGTAGACCGGAAAATGCACCACATAGAGCGCAAGCGCCGCGCGCAGCCGGTCGAGCGTGAAGTCGCGCGTCGGAAAGTGTCCGGCCGCGATGCGGGCGAGCAGCCGCACCAGCACCATGAATTCGCTCGCCATGATGCCTTCGATCACATGCAGCTTGGCGTCGCGCAGGATATCGTCGAAGCGCTCGGTGACGCCGCCGGTCTCATGCCAGGTGCGTTCGAGCGACGGCAGGCCGGCGGAATAGAGCAGCACGCGCGAGATATCGTTGAGTGCCTCATAGCCGGTGAGGCCGGCGATGCCCGGCAGCGGCGGCATCCGCTCGCCCTCGGCCAGAATCTTTTCGGCAACCACGTAGAACGGGGTGCGGTTCGGTGTGCGCCTGCTGCGCCGGGCCAGGCGCTGCAACCGGCGGCTATACTGGATCGGATCGGCGAGGCCATCGATGTGGTCGAGCCGCAGGCCGTGCAGCCGCCCATCGGCGATCAAAGCGGCGACCAGGTGGTGCACGGCGCGGAACGTCTTCCAATTCTCGACCCGGATGCCGGCGAGATCGCTGACGTCGAAGAAACGCCGGTAATTGATGTCACTGACCGCGACGCGCCAATGCGCCAGCCGATACCATTGTCGTTCCAGCAGCCAATGCAGTGTGGTGCTGACCTTATAGGCGTGAAGGCCGCGCGCGATCAGCTCCGCCGAACCTTGAATCGCCGCGATCGACGATTTGAAGGCCGGCGCCTGCGCGAAATCCGGATCGGACGGCGCTGAATATTGCGCCGTCAGGTCAAGCAATGCGCGTCCGGCCGGCTCGCTCTCCGCGCCCGCGGCGGCAACGATGATCTTGATCATCTCCGAATAGCGCTGCGGCCGGATCGGCAGGCGATGGTCGAAATACCATGCCGAGAAGCTGCCTGCGGCGGGATCGTATTTCAGTTCGATCTCGCCCTGTTCGAGCACCTCGCTGTAAGGCTTGCCGAGGATCGGCAGCAGCAGGCCGGCGTCGCGCCGGTTCGGCAGGCCTGACCAGTCGATATCGAAACTGTCGGCTTGCGGCGACTTTGGTCCCCATTCGAGCACATCAAGCCACCATGCATTGTCGGAATGACCAACGCCCATGTGGTTCGGCACGAAGTCGAGGATCAGGCCGATATCCTCGGCGGCGAGCGCGTCCGACATCACACGAAATCCGTCATCGCCGCCGAATTCCGGGTTCAGTTTGGAATGGTCGGTGATGTCGTAGCCATGGGTCGAACCAGTCCGCGCCTTGAGGAACGGCGATGCGTAGAGATGGCTGATGCCGAGCGACTTGAGATAGGGAACGAGGTCCGCGGCCTGCACGAATCCGAATTGGGCCGAGAGCTGCAGCCGATAGGTCGCGGTCGGGATCGGAGGCGGCATCGCTAGCGCTCGCTCCAGCCCCAGAACACCGACCAAGCCGGCAGAGTGCCGGGTGGAACGTCGCCCCAGATCATATGAGGTGGTGAAAAGGCCGAAAGCTTCGCGCTTTCAGCATGCGTGAGGTTTGCAAGAAGCGAGAGTGTGCCGCCGGTGATTTGGAACGCGGCGGTGAGGACGCCGTCGTCGAAGGACGCCGTATCACCACGCGGACCGAGCGGCATCAGTCGCGGTATGATCGTTTCGCGCCGAACACGCAGCAGCCGCTTCACCAGCGCGAGCCGGGCCTTGTTCTGCGCCGACCAGTCGAGCACCGCGGAGCGAAATGTCGCTTCGTCGAGCGGGTCCGGTATGTCACCGTCTTCGCCCTGCCGTTCATAGGCTTCCTTGAACTCGCGGCGCCGACCCTCGCGGACCGCGTCGGCCAGTTCGCCTTTGAAGTCACAGAAGAACGGGAACGGTTGCGTCGCGCCCCATTCTTCGCCCATGAACATCAGCGGCGGCATCGGTGCGAGCAGCGTCACCGCGAGTGCGGCCTCGACCGCGGCAGCGGGAGCCAGCACGTCGAGCCGTTCGCCGCGTGCGCGATTTCCGATCTGGTCGTGGTTTTGCAAAAACGAGACGAAAGCTGGCGCCGGCAACATGCCGGACGGTTCGCCGCGCGGTTTGCCGCCGCGATGCGTGGACGGCTCGCCTTGATAGGCAAAGCCGGACGAAAGCACGCGCGGCAGCAATTCCTGCGCGTGATAGTCGCTGTAATATCCGGCGTCCTCTCCGGTCAGCAATGCATGCCACGCATGATGGTAATCGTCATTCCATTGCGCGTGATGTTTTCCACGCGAAGGCTGCTCCGCCGGATCAAGCAGGCTGGTCTCGTTGTCGTCATTCTCCAGCACCAGGTGAATCAAGCGCCCGGACCTTGCCGCCAATTCGCCTACCGCTTCGCTCAATGCCGTCAGGATCGGCGGCGTGCCGCATGCCGCGATGGCGTGAACCGCATCGAGCCGCAAGCCGTCGAAGCGATAATGCTCCAGCCAGTGCAAGGCGTTCTCGATTGCGAAAGCGCGAACCTGCGGCACGTTGTAATCGATCGCCGCGCCCCACGGCGTATGGGCATCTTCGGTGAAAAACGCCGGGGCGTAACGATGCAGATAATTCCCCTCGGGGCCGAAGTGGTTATAGACGACATCGAGGAACACCATCAGACCGCGCGCGTGTGCGGCATCGATCAGTGCCTTCAGATCCTCAGGCGTGCCGTAAACGGAATCGGGCGCGAACGGCAATACGCCATCATAGCCCCAGTTCCAGCGTCCCGGAAAATCCGACAGCGGCATCAGTTCGATCGCGGTGAAGCCGGTATCGACGATATGATCGAGCTTTTCGATCACGCCACGATAATCGCCGCGCGCCGTGAATGCGCCGACATGCAATTCGAGCAGGATGGCTTCGTGCCACGGTCGCCCGCGCCAGTTCGTCGCCTGCCAGTCATAGGCGTGATCGATCACCTCGCTCGGACCTTGCACGTCGTTCGGCTGGAATTGCGATCCAGGATCGGGGACATCGATGTCCCCGTCGATACGGAATTTGTAATGCTCGCCGGCGCGCGCGTCCGCGATGGTTGCGTCATGCCAGCCGCCATCGCGCGGCGTCGCAGCGACCACCTCCATTTCGGTGACGATCTCGACCTGGTTCGCCGCCGGAGCCCAAAGGCGGAACGTGACGCCGCCGCCGGGCAGGATGAGCGGCCCATGCTGCCGCTCGCGCATCATCGCCGGCCCGAGAACACCAGCACTGAACGGCCCGGTGCTTCGACTTTACTCCCCGGCGCACGATCATTGCCCTGATCGGCCAATACGACGGTCGTCAGTTCGGTGCGCCACGCGGTGTGATCCGGATAGCTGGGGAAGGTGATCTCCACTGGATGGTCGGCGGCGTTGAGCACGATATAGAGCGGCGCGCCGCCCTCAGCCGCGGGGCCGAGCACATAGGCGATGAAACGGGCCTCGCTGAAATTCCAATCCTGCTCCTGCATCTCCTGCGCGCTGGGCAGCAGCCACGTGATATCGCGCTTGCCGTCCTGCTCGACGCCATACAACCAATGATTTGGCTGGAGCTGGGGAAAGCGTTTCCGCAACCGCACAAGTGATGCAATGAGATCAACGTGGTCGTCTTCGATGTTGCTTGGGGACCAATTGACCCAGCCGATCGGGTTGTCCTGGCAGTAGGTGTTGTTATTGCCGTTCTGGCTATTGCCGACCTCGTCCCCCGCGAGCATCAGCGGCACGCCCTGACTCAGAAACAACGTCGCGAGAAGATTGCGGCGCGTGAGGCTGCGCAGATCCCGGATCGTCTTGTCGCCGGTGGTGCCTTCGGCACCCCAGTTTGCACTTTGGTTGTCGTCTGAGCCGTCGCGATTGTCTTCGCCATTGGCGTCGTTGTGCTTGCCTTCGTAACTGGTGAGATCCGCCAGCGTGAAGCCGTCATGCACCGTGACATGGTTGATGCTGGAGCGCGGCGGGCGCCCATTGTGGCGGAATTTGTCGGCCGATCCGGTCAGCCGCGCCGCGAGGTCGCGCACCTGTCCGGCATCGCCGCGCCAGAAGCTGCGTGTGGTCCGGCGAAACGTGTCGTTCCATTCCGACCAGCCGGCGGGAAACGCGCCGACCTGATAGCCGCCGAGACCGAGGTCCCACGGTTCCGCGATCATTTTCACGCGTGCCAGCATCGGATCCTGGCTGACCGCGGCGAAAAATCCGGAATGCGGATCGAATCCATTGGGGCCGCGGCCGAGGGTCGTTGCCAGATCGAAGCGGAAGCCGTCGACGTGGCAATGCTCGACCCAGTAGCGCAGCGAATCCATCACCATCTGCAGCACGCGCGGGTGCGTCAGGTTGAGTGAATTGCCGGTGCCGGTGAAGTCATCATAATAGCGCGGCTGGTCCGGCTTCAGCCAGTAATAGGAGGCGTTGTCGATGCCCTTGAATGAAAGGGTGGGACCGAGGTGATTGCCTTCCGCGGTGTGGTTGTAGACGACGTCGAGGATCACCTCGATGCCGGCCTGGTGCAGCTGGCTCACCGTCGATTTGAACGACGACAGCGCGTCTTCGTGGCCGTAGCGCAGTTCCGGCGCGAAGAAGCCGAGGGTGTTGTAGCCCCAGTAATTGCGCAGGCCGCGTTCGACCAGGTGACGGTCATCCATGAATTGATGCACCGGCAACAACTCGATCGCGGTGACGCCGAGCTTGCGCAGATGATCGATCATCCCCGGCGCGACCAGTCCGCGGAACGTGCCGCGGGTCGCTGGCGACACATCTTCGCGCTGCATCGTCAGCCCTTTGACATGCGCCTCGTAGATGATGGTGTCCTGCCACGGCACCTG
Organism: Bradyrhizobiaceae bacterium; assembly: GCA_947481635.1. GTDB lineage: Bacteria > Pseudomonadota > Alphaproteobacteria > Rhizobiales > Xanthobacteraceae > CANKHJ01. The sequence continues at coordinate 72 of CANKHJ010000249.1, read as the reverse complement.
GGGAGGACGGTCGTTGCCCCAGGTGAAGGCGTCGTCGATGACGACCGCCTTCCACATGCCACGCGCATTGTC
>CANKHJ010000248.1 GCA_947481635.1 Bradyrhizobiaceae bacterium | reverse complement strand
GCCCTTCGCCGACAGCGCATCAAGCCGATTGTCCGCATCGAAGAAACCGAACTGACCCATCGAACGCCTCCGCTGCCAAATCGCGTGCGATCCTTGAATCTGATTTAACGGCCAATGACCAGGGCGCAATTATTCGAGGTGCCCTTCAGATAACCGGGACCAGCTCTAACAAAGGCAACGTGGTGATCACGTTCGGCTTCTTGTTACTGCCGGCGATCGGCTTCATTGGCGCGGCGGTGGATTACAGCCGCGCCAACGCGGCGCGCACGACGATGCAGACCGCAATCGATTCAACCGCACTGATGCTGTCGAAAGAGGCGCAGTCTTTGACCACCGCGCAGCTTCAGACCCGCGCGAATGCCATCTTCGCCGCGCTCTATAACCGCAGCGACACCAACGGCATCGTCATCACACCGACCTTCACCAAGCCGGCCAATGGCAGCTTCCAGTTGCAGCTCACCGGCCAGGGCACCATCGACACGGCGTTCTTCCGGGCGCTCAAGGTGGTCGGACTGGGCAAGGACACCGTCACCTTCAACGTGACCTCTCAGGTCCTCTGGGGCATGAAGAAGCTCGAACTCGCACTCGCGCTCGACAATACCGGCTCGATGGCGTCGAACAACAAGATGACCGAGTTGAAGAAGGCGGCAAAGAGCCTGATCGATACGTTCCAGGCCGCCTCCTCGACCGCCGGCGACATCAAGATCTCGATCATCCCGTTCGCCACCGACGTGAATGTCGGCAAGACGAATGTCAGCGCCAACTGGATCGGTTGGGATGAATGGGATGAGGAGAACGGCAACGACGTCAGCACCACGACCTGCACCAACCGCTACGGCAGGCGGATGAAATGCACGACGTCAAGTTCTTGGGTTCCCGATAACCACAACACCTGGAATGGCTGTGTGTGGGACCGTGACAAGCCCTATGACGTCCAGAACACCGCCCCGTCGACCAGCGTCACTTCAACGCTATTCCCCGCGCACCAGGCCGACAATTGCCCGGTGCAGATGATGACGCTGTCGAGCGACTGGACCGCAATGAGGACCAAGATCGACTCGATGACCCCAACCGGCGCCACCAACGTCACGATCGGCTTGCAGATGGCGTTTCAGACGTTGACCAATGCCGCGCCGTTCAATGCCGCGGCACCATCGACCGACCTGGACAAGGTGATCATCCTGCTGACCGATGGCGACAACACCGAAAACCGTTGGGACGAAGGCTGGGGCGCGGCCGCCAACATCGATGCGCGCACCAGACTCGCTTGCGGCAACGTCAAGGCCGCGAACATCAAGCTCTACACGGTGCGCGTGATCGACGGCAACGCAACCTTGCTGAAGGACTGCGCCACCAAGCCGGACATGTATTACGACGTCGACAACGCAACCCAGCTCAATGCGGTGTTCGGCGCGATTGCGAAGAACCTCGCCAACCTGCGCATCGCCAAATAAGGCGCGCTTCGACCCTCGATGAAAAGGCCCGGCGTGAGCCGGGCCTTTTTGATTCACGTCGGATGTCTCGCGTTGCGACCGCAAACGCAAAAGCCCGGCCTTTGGGGCCGGGCTTCGCGACTGCGCCGCTGGGAGGTTCGGCAGCAGAAAAACGATTACAAAGTCGATTACTTGGCCGCGGCCGTCGCCTTGGCGGCGAAGGTCTCGAACGGCTTGTAGGTTTCCTTGAAGAAGTCCTGGAACATCTCGCCAAGCTTGGCGGCTTCCGAGACGTAGCTCTCATAGGCGCCCTTGGCATATTCGGTCTGCATCTCGAAAGCCTTGTCGATCGACTTGGCGCCGAACAGCTTCTCGGTCGCGGCGGTGCTCTGCTCGAAGGCCTTCTTCGAATAGTCGGTCACTTCGACCATGATCGCCTGAGCGCTCTTCGACACGGTGCCGAAGGACTTCATCGTGACGTCCATGTTGTCTTTGCTGATCTTCTGCAGATCCTCGAAATTCTTGACCATTGTCCACCCTTTCGGCTTTGCCGCGAAATGTTGCGATCGCCAGCTCGAGCCGGCATGACCCCTATCTATATTGCACTGCACAATAAAGCAAGAGATATTTTGCGCTGCACTCTAAGCGGGCATTTCGCGACCGATTTTGGAACTCAACCCCTAGAAACGCTTAAGACTTTGGCAACGGCCCTCCCCTAGCCTGAGAGCTCGCGTGAAGGTTTTGGCCGCCGAAATGACGGTCGGCTAGGGACGAGTGACAGGGATGCCGGCGCGAACGCGCCGCGGGGATGAGGGTCGTTATGGTGCAATGCGTATCAGGAGCCCAGCATGGGCTTCGCCTGAGCCTCTGCGGCCTTGCCGCCTTGGTGGCATTTGTATCAATCACCACGGATCCGGCCGATGCGCGTTCCCGGCGCAAGACATACAAGCACCGGGTCCAAGCCACCGCCGTCTATAACCCGCCTTATTCCGCCATCGTGGTCGACGCGAATACCGGCGGCATGCTGCACTCCGCCAACCCCGACGCGCTGCGGCATCCGGCGTCGCTGACCAAGATCATGACGCTCTATCTGCTGTTCGAGCGCCTCGAAGAGGGCAAGATCAAGCTCTCGACGCCGTTCGAAGTCTCGGCCCACGCGGCTGCCCAGGCGCCGTCCAAGCTCGGCCTGCGTCCCGGCCAGACTTTGTCGGCCGAAGACGCGATCCGCGCGCTGGTGACCAAATCGGCCAACGACGCCGCCGTGGTGGTGGCGGAAGCGATCGGCGACGATGAGGATGATTTCGCCGCGATGATGACGCGTAAGGCGCGCGCGCTTGGCATGTCGAAGACAGTCTACCGCAATGCGTCCGGCCTGCCGAATGATGAGCAGGTCACGACCGCACGCGACCAGGCGACGCTCGGTCGCGCGATCCAGGAACGCTTCCCGAAATACTATACCTACTTCGCGACGCCGCAGTTCACTTACGCCGGCCGGGCGATGCGCAATCACAATCGCCTGCTCGGCAATGTCGAGGGCGTCGACGGCATCAAGACCGGCTATACCCGGGCGTCCGGCTTCAACCTGGTCACGTCGGTGCGCCGCGGCGGCCGGCACATTGTGTCGGTGGTGCTGGGCGGGCGCAGCGGCGGGGCGCGTGATGCGCGCATGCGCGAGCTGATCGGCGCCAACATCATGACGGCGTCGCTCAAGCGCACCGTCACCCAGATCGCCGAAGCCGCGCCCACGCCGGCTCAGACCCCCGCTGCCGCCAAGGCCAACGAAACGCCAAAGGCGCCGCTGCAACTCGCCTCAGCCGCGGCGATCTCGCCGCGCGCCGACAACACCACGACCGCGGCGATCCCGACGCCGGGCTCGACCGACCCGCTGCGTCCGCTCCTGGTGAAGACCCTGACCGTCCGCCCGGGCAGCGTCCAAACCGTCGGTCTCGCGCCGCTTCCGGCCGCTCCGAAGACCGGGCAGGCCTTCCGTGAGATCCCGAAACCCGATCTCGTCCGGGCCGAGATCGTCAAAACCGAGATCGTGAAGGCGGAACTGCCGAAGGTGGAAACGGCCAAGCCGGCGAAGGGCATCCTCGTGCCCGTTGCCAAGACCTTGACCAATGCAATCGTCGGCACCGCCAGCGCGGCGGAAGCGCCTCAGACGAAGCCCGCTTCTCACGCTGGCTGGATCATTCAGGTCGGCGCCTTCCCCGACGAGGAAGAGGCCAAGAAGAAGCTCAGCGCGGTGCGCAGCACCGCGGCTTCTCTACTCTCGTCGGCCGATCCGTTTACCGAGAGCGTGACCAAGGGCGACAAGACCCTCTACCGCGCGCGTTTCGCCGGACTCGATCGCGACAAGGCGGAAGCCGCGTGCCGTTACCTGAAGCGGAACGAAGTCGCCTGCCTGCCGATCAAGAACTAAAAAAAGCGAAACACGGACGTCGAAACAGGGACGTTGTAGAATCAGGAGCCGCTGATGATGGTGTATTCGGAGTTCATCGGCGATGACGGCGCAACAGGATATCCTTGGCTTCGTTGACTCGGGCGGCGAGATACGTCGATCCCCCCTGGTCGGGATGGAGTTTCTTCATCAGCGAGCGGTGCGAACGCGTAACGTCGTCCGCGCCCGCCCCCGGCTGCAGGCCAAGGATCTGATAAGCCTCCTCTTCCGTCATTTTTCCGCTGGACGTCGGACGTCGCTCCCGCGGACCCGCATCGTGCTCCGCGTGTTCACGCCATCCGGGCTGCCGGCGGTCCAGATACGCCATGAGCAGCGCCCGGCTTTCCTCGTCGATCTCGGCGCCGAAACTCATCAGCGTCGGCAGGTCGACGGAATCGAGTAACCGGCCTTCAAGGGGCCCGGCCAGGATACGGCCGCCCATCGCGCCGGTGTCGTGGTTCAGCTCCATCTCGATGAAGGCGGAGCGGACACGCGAGATTTGTCCGGTGCTCTTCTGGGTGCGCGCGGAGATGCCGGGAATGCTCCAGGGCAGCCAGCCCAGCAGCCCGAGCCCGGTGATCCCGATCGGGATCGCCATGTCGATGCGGCCGCGCAACCCAAGAAACACCGCAACGACCACGGCGGCGATGCCGCCGATGCCCTTCAGCCAGGCGGCCGCGATCCGCGGGTTCACGCCGGAAAAGGACTTCATGGCCCACAGCACGAGCGCCAGCACCAGCACGCCGATAATCAGTGTCGCCATGGATCGATCTCAGGCCATCTATCTCAATTGCGCCAGCAGCCTGACGGCGCCGCCGTCGCGCCGGGCGCTCAACGCCTTCATGCCGCCGGCGGCATAGGCTGCCGCGGCTTTCAACAGCTCGGCCAGTTCATGCGCCGAACCGGCCGAGAATCGGCCATAGGCCCCCTTGGAGAGCCGCGCAACCTCGCGGAAGGCCTGCTCTGCGATCGGATCGTCGCCTTCCTGGAACATGAAGGCCGGAACGCCCAGCAACCCGAGTTCTCCAGCCGCCTGCGACAAGTCGTCGATCTTCTCCTCCATGGCATCTCCGACGAAGACCAGCGCCTGAACGCGCTGCCGGGCGGTTTCCTGGCGTGCGTGCGACAGCACCTTGCCGATCTGGGTGTGGCCGCCGCGGCAGTCGATCCGCACCATCAGGTCGCTGAGCCGTTCCGGCTGCGACACCCAGCGCGAAGCACGGCATTCCGAAATGCCGCGGTAATAGACCAATTGGACATCCAGGCCCCCGGTCGCCGTCGCCTCGCGGAACATGTCGGCCTGAAGCCGGCAGGCGGTGTCCCAGGTCGGCTGCCGGCTCATCGTCGCATCAAGGGCGAAAACCAGCCGACCGCGCTGGCCAGGCTGGCCGGACGGCGACAGGCCGCGCACCTGCGCCAGGAAGGCATCGATATCGGCGCGCGGTGACGGCGCCGCATCCGGAGTTTTCGGACTCGTCGGACTTATCGGGTCTTGCCGGCCGGTCGGCGCCGGCGTCGTGCCGGGTCGGTCCTTGGCCATGGAAGGTCCCCTGCGGCGATCATTTGCCGCCAGATAAGGTGGCGATCTTGGGAGGTCTGCGCAATGGCCAGATCGGCGGCGCGTCGGTCAGAGGGTGACGTCGTAGCTCTCGATCGACTGATCGGCGGACGCGAACCATTCTTCCCGCGCCGCGGCGCGCCGTTGGCCGCGCTCATCGATCGGCAGGCGCAGCATGTCGACCAGTCCCTTGATCTCCTGCTGGGCCGTCAGGTGCGAGAGCGATGGCCGCGTGCCCAGGGTCGCCTCGTCGAGCTGATCCAAGGCGGTCAGCCCGCGCGGAAAGAATTCGCGGTAGACGACGCGCTCGGCAAAGCCATCGGCGCAGCGGAAGCCCATGCGCCGCCCCAGCTCGGCAAGACTCTCTCCGACCCGCTGCTTGTTGCGCGAGCCGATCATCGAGAGCCGGTTACGCACCACGATCCAGTCCATTTCGCTGCCGACCACGAGACGACGCTGGCGGCGCGCATCGCGCACCATCTGCGCATAATGGCTCTCG
>CANKHJ010000247.1 GCA_947481635.1 Bradyrhizobiaceae bacterium | reverse complement strand
TCTCCTCGGAGTCGGCGCGAAATGGACCGGCCTCTATGCGGGTGTCAATGCCGGCTATGGCTGGGGCGGCGCCACCGGCTCTGTGGTGGCGGGCGCCACCACGCTGAGCGCCACCGACCAATTCTCCGGATGGCTCGCGGGCGTGCAGGTCGGATTCGATTGGCAGATGTCGAACTTGGTGTTCGGCGCCGTGGCGGATATCCAGGCCTCCACCCAATCGAGCCAGACGCTGTTATGCGCGGCTGCCGCCTGTGGCTACGCGCTGACCAGCACAAACAGCATGCCCTGGTTCGGCACTTTGCGCGGCCGTGTCGGCTTCGCGCTGGATCGTTTCCTGATCTATGCGACCGGCGGTCTCTCCTACGCTGAGTATCGCAGCGATCTCACCTCACAGGTCGGCGGCGCGATTGCCATCGTCCCGCTTTACGCGGCCCGCCGCGGCGGCCTGGTCATCGGCGCGGGGATCGAGCTGGCCGCCTTCGGCAATTGGACCGCGCGCGCCGAATATCTGCACATCGATTCCGGCACGGTCACCGAAGTCGCAACCGTTCCATTCGTCGGGGCGGTGACCGCGAGCGGCCGCATCAGCGACAACATCCTGCGCACCGGCATCAGCTACCGGTTTTTCTGAGTGACCCGCGCTGCGACCTCGCCCCGCTTGCGGGGAGAGGTCAGCTACAGCCCGGCGACAGCCGCCAGTGGACGGGCCTTCTCGCCGCGCTCTTTTTTGAGCAGGTCGGCCAGCAGGAAAGCCAGATCGATCGATTGTTCGGCGTTGAGCCGCGGATCGCAGACCGTGTGATAGCGGTCGTTGAGATCCTCGTCGGTGATCGCGCGCGCGCCGCCGGTGCACTCGGTCACGTCCTTGCCGGTCATTTCGAGATGCACGCCGCCAGCGTAGGTCCCCTCACCCATGCTGACGGCGAAGAAGGTTTTCACCTCCTGCATGATCCGGTCAAAGGGCCGGGTCTTGTAGCCGCTGGCGGCGGTGATGGTGTTGCCATGCATCGGGTCGCACGACCAGACCACGCTGCGCCCCTCGCGCTTTACAATTCGAAGCAGCGGCGGCAGCGCATCGGCGACCTTGTCGGAGCCGAAGCGGCAGATCAGAGTCAGCCGTCCGGGCTCGTTGTCCGGGTTGAGAATGTCGATCAGGCGCAGCAGGTCATCGGGCTTCAGCGATGGACCGCATTTGAGGCCGAGCGGATTCTTGATGCCACGACAGAACTCGACATGGGCGTGATCGAACTGGCGCGTGCGGTCTCCGATCCAGACCATGTGACCCGAGGTCGTGTAGTAGCTGCCCGGGCGGGTCGAGTCCTCGCGGGTCATCGCCTGCTCATAGCCGAGCAGCAGCGCCTCGTGACTGGTGTAGAAGTCGGTCGTGCCAAGGCTTGAATCGACCTGGAAGTTCAGCCCGCAGGCGCGCATGAAGTCGAGCGCTTCGGAGATCCGGTCGGCGAGATCGGTATAGCGCCGCGACTGCGCCGAGCCCTTTACCGACTCGAGCATCCACTGATGCACATTGTCGAGCGCGGCATAGCCGCCCTTGGCAAAAGCGCGCAGCAGGTTGAGCGTCGCCGCCGATTGCCGGTAGGCTTCGATCTGCCGGCGCGGATCGGGAATGCGCGATTCTTTGGTGAAAGCGATGTCGTTGATGATGTCGCCGCGATAGCTCGGCCACTCGACGTCGTTCTGCTTTTCCATCGGCGCCGAGCGTGGCTTGGCGAATTGGCCGGCGATGCGGCCGACCTTCACCACCGGCAACGCGCCGCCATAGGTCAGCACCACCGCCATCTGCAGAAAGACGCGGAAGAAATCGCGGATATTATTGGCGCCATGCTCGGCGAAACTCTCGGCGCAGTCGCCGCCCTGAAGCAGGAAAGCCTCGCCATTGGCGACGCGCGCCAGCGCGGATTTCAGATTGCGCGCTTCGCCTGCAAAAACCAGCGGCGGATAGGTCGCGAGCTGCCGCTCGACCTCCGACAAAGCCTGCATGTCCGGGTAGTCCGGAACCTGCAGGATCGGCTTTTTCCGCCAGCTATCCGGCGCCCAACGCTCGGCCATACCCTGAACTCCCGCGGGCCGCTGCCCGCCAATCCGGCGGCTTATAGCGGCGGAAGCCGGATATTTCCAGCGTCGTGGCGGGACCGCGAGAGGGCCGGCCGGGCTACTCGGCGGCCTCCTGGTGATAGCTCGCCGCCTTCTCGCGCATGGTCACCAGTTCCTCGGCCGCCGTCGGATGCACCGCCATCACGGAATCGAACTGCGCCTTGGTCGCCTTGAGCTTGATGGCGATGCCGACCAGCTGGATCATTTCGCCGGCCTCCGGGCCGACGATGTGACAACCGACGACACGGTCGGTCGTGCCATCCACCACGAGCTTCATGAAGCTGCGGGTATCGCGCGCCGCCAACGTGGCCTTCATCGGCCGGAACGACGTCTTGTAGATGTCGACGCGCGCGAGGCTCGCACGCGCGTGCACCTCGGTGAGGCCGACCACGCCGACCTCGGGCTCCGTGAACACCGCGGTCGGCACGTCGTCATGATCGACCGCGATAGCCTTGCCGCCAAACAGACTATCCGCGAAGGCATGACCCTCGCGGATCGCGACCGGCGTCAGGTTGATCCGGTTGGTGACGTCGCCGACCGCATAGATATTCGGCACCGATGTGCGCGAATGCTCATCGACCGCGATGCCGCCGGTTTCCCCCAACGCGACGCCGACGTTTTCGAGCCCAAGATTCTTGATGTTGGGACTCCGGCCGGTCGCGAACATGACGCGGTCGACGACGAATGACTTGTGGTCGGACAATCCGACGCAATAGCCACGATCGACTTTCTCGACATCGGTCACGGTCTGCCGGGTGATGATCCTGATGCCGCGCTTCTCCATCTCGATGCGCAGATGCGCACGCACGTCTTCGTCGAAGCCGCGCAGGATGTTGTCGCCGCGATAGACCACCGTCACGTCCGAGCCGAGCCCCGCGAAGATACCGGCGAATTCCAGCGCGATGTAGCCGCCGCCCTGAATCAGGATGCGCTTCGGCAATTCCGGAAGATGGAATGCCTCATTCGAAGAAATGACGTGTTCGAGGCCCGCAATGTCCGCGCCGTGATGAGGCGTACCGCCGGTCGCGATCAGCACGCGCTCGGCGTGGTAGCGCATCCCGCTGGTCACCAGCCGCACGGTGTGGGCGTCTTCGAGCACCGCACGCTCCTTGACAATCGCAACCTTGGCGCGCTCGAGATTGCTGGTATAGGCCATCTCGAGCCGCGCGATCTCGCGGTCCTTGTTGGCGATCAGGGTCGGCCAGTCGAAAGTCGGCTCGGGGACAGTCCAGCCGAAGCCGGCCGCATCCTCGAATTCATGAGCGAAGCGTGATGCATAGACCAAGAGCTTCTTGGGCACGCAGCCGCGGATCACGCAGGTGCCGCCCATGCGGTACTCCTCCGCAACCACCACCTTGGCGCCATGGCCGGACGCAATGCGCGCCGCGCGCACGCCTCCGGAACCGCCGCCAATGACGAATAAGTCGACCTTCTCAAACGGCATTCCTGCGCCCTCGCGACCCGCGTCGATCTCAGCAGACTACAGGTCGTGGCCGCGCTTTTTCATTTCGGTGCGCATCCGCGTGATCACCTCTTCGCTGAACTTCTGGCCGTATTCATCGGCCTCCTTCGCGGCCTGCTCGATGATCGTCGGCTCCTCGCGGCTCAGTTTTATACCAAGGGGCGATTTGAAGAATGTCGCCAGCTCTTTGAGCTCGGCCTCGGTGAACTTGGCGGCGTAGGTACGATAGAAAATCGTGCGCAGCTGTTCGATCCGCGGCGTATATTCGGTGCGCAACGCGACCGTGACCTCGTTGAGCTCCTTGGCGAGCAAGGGATTGGCCTGAAGATAAATCTGGCGGGTCCGTTCAAGGACACCGAAGATCACCGGATCGAGCAGCCCAACCGCTTCCTTCGCGGTGAGGATTTCCTTTGCATAGGCGATGCTTGCAGTTGAAGGCTGCTGGGCTTGCGCCAGCACCGGCACGCCACTCAACATGACGGCCACGGCAGCCATGCGGGTCAAACGATGAATGTTCATAGGCAAAACTCCTTTTCGCTATCCTTGATCACGGTGACCTTCATGCCCGCTCGATCACACGCACACCATTGGGGCCAGCCAAGACGATTGTCTGTGCGAGCCCGATGAATAGACCATGCTCGACCACGCCGGGAATGGCGGCGAGCGCGTTGGCAACAGAAACTGGATCGGCAATGCGCTCAAGCGCCGCGTCCACGATCCAGTGCCCACCATCCGTGACGAAAGCGTGACCGTCCTTGCCGCGCCGCAGGATCGCCGGACCGGGCGATCCGAGCGCCGCGACAGCCGCCTCGATCGCGCGCCGCGTCGCCGCCAGCCCGAACGGCATCACCTCGATCGGCAGAGGAAAGCGTCCCAGCACCTGGACCAATTTGGACTGGTCGGCGATCACGACCATGCGTTTGGTGGCCGCCGCCACGATCTTCTCCTGCAGCAGGGCGCCACCGCCGCCCTTGATCAGGACCAGGTCAGGCTCGGGCCCGATCTCGTCGGCGCCGTCCACGGTCACGTCGAGCTCCGGCGCGGCATCGAGGGTGGTCAGCGGGATGCCGAGGCGTTCGGCGTCGCTGCGGGTGACCTCCGAGGTCGGTACGCCGACGACATCCAGGCCACCCGCCACCCGCTCCCCCAGCAATTCGACGAAATGCCGCGCGGTCGAGCCGGTGCCGAGCCCAACACGCATGCCGGGCTGCACGAATTCGAGCGCCGCAGCCGCGGCGGCACGCTTTTGGGAATCGGGATCCATGAAAACCGTTCTGTCTGGTAGACGCGTTGGCCGGCCGGCGCAAACTAACCCAAATCCGGCGGTGCGGCGAATGGCTTGCGCAGGACGCGCACGCCGGTTAGCCAAAGCTCATGGCCGCCCCCACCATTGTCTTCGATCTTGACGGCACCCTGGTCGATACCGCGCCCGACCTGGTCGGAACGCTCAATGTGATTTTTACCCGCGAGGGGCTTGCGCCGATCCCTTATGACGACGCGCGGCCGATGATTGGCGCGGGTGCCCGAACGATGCTGGAGCGCGGCCTGCTGAAAGAAGGCCGCATCCTGCCGCACGCCGAGGTCGACCGCCTGGTGGCCGACTTCATCGCCCATTACGCCGAGCATATTGCGGACAAGTCGCTGGTTTTTCCCGGTCTCGAAACGGCACTGGACACGCTTTCCGCCCAAGGCTGCCGGCTCGCGGTCTGCACCAACAAACTCGAATGGCTGTCGGTCCGGCTGTTGGACCGCCTCGACCTGACCCGCCGTTTCGCAGCGATCTGCGGGGCGGATACCTTCAACATCCCCAAGCCCAACCCGGAGATATTGCGGCGTACCATCCATCGCGCCGGCGGTGATCCGGCTGCTGCCATCATGGTCGGCGATTCCGCGACGGACGTCGATACCGCCCGGGCCGCCGGAATCCCGGTCATCGCGGTCGATTTCGGATACTCCGAAATTCCGGTCGCGCACACCAATCCGGACCGGGTGATCGGGCACTACAACCAATTGACGGACGCGATCACCGCGCTGAATTTGCAGGCGGAACGGCTCTAGCAGGGCGACACCGAGCCGGCATGGCGCCTCAGAGCGCGTGCCGGTACCTTGGTTAACCATATGAAAATACAATAGTAACGATTTGTCGCAGGGGCTGTTGCGAGCCTCCGATACCCGTCCTATGGTCCCCCCGGGATAGGCGGCCCGCTGCCGCCCAATGGACGGATTCGATATGCGCCAGGTCTTCACGCGCCAGTTCATCGCCATCGCCGCCTGTGGCCTTTCGTTAGTCGGCTGTACGTCCTCATGGATGCCCAGCGCCGACTTCCTGAGGCCGTCGCCGATGACCGAGACGCTCCGTTTCGAATCCGAGCCGTCCAATGCCGAAGCACGCGTCTCCCC
>CANKHJ010000246.1 GCA_947481635.1 Bradyrhizobiaceae bacterium | reverse complement strand
TCAGCATCGCGACCACGCTGGTCTTCCTGGCGCTCTGCATGATCGGCGTGACGTGGATCTTCAAGACCGGGTATCGGTTGAAGACCTAGAGCACTTTGGTTGGTTTGCGCATGATCTTTTCGGAAGACCGGCTTCCACCCCCGATCACGTCGAGGGCAGGCTTTTCCGGAGCATGCGCGGCGTCAAATCCGCTCGACGGAGTCGAATTTGAACAGCTCGCCGGGCGGATTCTTGCCGAGCAGAATTGCGTCGTTTGAAAAGACATGCGGCGGAACCGCCAGATTGAATCGTGTCGGGCCGTGATAGCCGTAGCCGGCGGAATCATAACGTGAGGCGCAGCAGGGGCAGATGAAATGCCCGATCCCATCGGGCGGGCCCGGGTCGCCGGCGCGTTGCAGGACGCACGCACAATGTGTGCAGATGCCGGCCATGACGCCGTATTCGGCGCGAACCGAGCGGTGCCAATTCCTGGCATAGTCCGGTTGCTGCCGCCGCTCGGAACGAGGGTCGGCGGCCCTGCCGAGGAATTCCGGCGCGCGCATGGCCGCGAGCATGTCGGTGGTTCGCCTCACGACGACAAAGGGGATGTGCCGCCAACGGACGATCTTTTGTCCGCCGGGGCCCAAGTCGCCGACGGTCACGCGGACTATGTCGTCCAGCGCACGGACCCGGGCATCGGGATTGAACTGGTCGATCAGCGGCCATGCCGCTGCGACGACGGCGCCCGCACCCATGGCGCCTGTCGCATAGAACAGGAAGCTCCGGCGTGAGGGCGCGCTGGTCCCGGGTGACGTCATAATGTCCAAGCCTATAGGAATTGTGAGTTCAGCCAAGTGGGACAAATGGCTGGGGAAGCTCGGACCGATTTCCGCCGGGCGCCTCTCGCCAACCGGTCGGACGGTGGTAATCTGACGATCGGAAGCGCGCCTGTTGCCGCGCAGCTTGTGAAGAAACCATGCGGACATCACGGGACGGCACGGCAGCGGTTGGCTTCTGGCAACTCGTGATGGTCTTCGGTCCGCCGGTTGCATTCGTGCTGCCGATCCTCGCGGTCTGGCTGATCGGCGGATTTGAAAATTTTCAGTGGATCAATAAGCCGATCACCTTCCTTCAGGCGATCGCTACTCTAGGTGCGATGTGCTTTCCATGCGGGACTTTCCTCCAGGCGCGGCGCAAATGGAATCAGGCGCGCGCACACGAGAGCCAAAGCTGGCCGACGGCGCCGGGCGAAGTGGAACGGAGCGTGAAGAAGACGCGTGTCACGGGCCTCCCGATGAAGCTATTCGCGCTGGAGCTGACCTATAGCTACCGCGTTTCCGGATACACCCATCAAGGCAACAGTGTTCAGTTCGGAGCGAAATACGTGGCCGCGGAAGGCTTGATCGAAGCGCAAGCCCAGAAATATCCGGCCGGCTCCGCGGTGACGGTCCATTACGATCCCAACGATCCTGCAACGTCGGTGCTCGAAACCTCCAACGAGATGGCGCGGCAGAACAGCTTCCAGATCTGGTTATATTTCCTGTCGCCGCCGGTTATCAGCGCGGTGGTTGCGATGAAGAATGCTGTTCCATGAAGCGCGGAATGTCCGAGACGTCGGATCACGCGGCGCGGGCGAGGCGGCGTCGATGGTAATGCCGCTATTCGATGACGGCCCGACCGCACGGTCGATGCGACCCTACGTCACTTACGGGCTGATCGCTGCCAATGTGATCATTTTTTTTTGTACGGCCAAGCTCGACACCGACGCTGAGAATGCATTCGTCAATGCCTATGGCATGACGCCGGCGCTGGTCGCCGGGCACGGCGTTTCAGGCGGCGCATTTTCGCCATGGCTCACGCTCCTCACCCACCAGTTCCTGCACGCCGACATCCTGCATCTGCTCTCCAACATGATCTTCCTGTGGGTGTTCGGCGACAACATCGAAGATGCGATGGGGCAGCTGCGCTTCCTGGCCTTCTATCTGCTGTGCGGCGTCCTCGGCGGGCTCGCTCAGATGGCGAGCGACACCAGTTCCACCATTCCGATGGTCGGAGCATCGGGCGCCGTGTCCGGCGTCATCGCCGCGTATCTGCTGGTTCGCCCCTGCGCCAAGGTGGGGGTCTTCTACATGCTCATCGTGGTGCAGATTCCGGCCTATTGGGTGGCCGGAATCTTCATGTTCGCGCAACTCCTGGCAGTGGCCGGCGGCACCGATGACGGCATTGGCTATTGGTCGCATCTGGGCGGTCTCGCCGCCGGCGCAATGCTGTTTCCGCTGATGCGCTATCGGCATGTCCCGCTATTCGAATGCATCGAGCGCTCGGAAGGCCCACCGCCGCCGCCGATGCCGGATGCGTCGCATCTTCGCGTGCGCCGGTCGGCTGATTAGCGGCTAGAATAGCGGTTCGCCGGTGATGAGGACGGCGGCGATGAGCACGATTTGCGCCAGCGCCAATGCCGCTCCGACCGAGAGCGACGCGACCATGCACATGGGGCGCGGGCAATGCAGCGCTCGCATCACGACATAAATCAACAGGGTTGCAAGCGCGGCCGGCGGAAATAACAGCAACGCGATACCAAACAGAAATTCGCCGGCCCCAGATTTGTCCGATGCAGATTTCAAAACGTCTCCAGGAATTGACGCGCCGGGCGCGCTCGGCGCCGATCACTCCGCCGGAATCTTGGTCGAAGGGAATGCGACCTCGACCAGCGTGCCGGCATTCACGCCGCTCGTGATGCTGAAATTGGCGTGGTTCGCCTCGGCGAGCGCCTTGGTCAGCGGCAGGCCGAGCCCGGTACCGCCGGAGCCCCAACGCGCCGATGTCGCGAGCTGACGGAATGGCTCGAGCGCGACCGCGATGTCCTCTTCGCTCATGCCGACGCCGGTGTCGCGCACCCGCAGCACCACCTGGCCGTTGTCGTTGATCGCACTCGATACGATCACCTGGCCGCCCGCGCCGGTGAACTTGATCGAGTTTGACAGAAGATTCAGCACGATCTGCTTCACCGAGCGCGCGTCGGCGACGATCTGCGGCAGCCGCGCGGCGAGCGAGGTGCGGATGATGATGCGTTCGCGGTTCGCCTGCGGCTGCATCAGCGCGACGCATTGCTGCGTCAGGTCATTCAGCCCGACGCTGGTGAAGGTGAGGTCCATCTTGCCGGCTTCGATCTTCGACAGGTCGAGCAGATCGTTGAGCAGCGAGACGACGTGCTCGCCGGAGGCGTGGATGTCCTTGAGGTAGTCGCGGTAGCGCTCATTGCCGATGGCGCCGAAGCGCTCGGCCATCATCACTTCCGAGAAGCCGATGATCGCGTTGAGCGGCGTGCGGATCTCGTGGCTGATCTTGGCGAGGAACGCAGACTTCGCGGCCGAGGCGCGCTCTGCCTCGCGCTTCGCCTCGAGCAGTTCCTGCTCGGATCGCTTCCAGCGCGTGATGTCGCGGAACACCGCGCAGGTTTTTCCGGCGTCGCCGGCGACCGGCGCCAATGTCATCAGCAGCGATATCTCGCCGCCGGGACGGACACGGCCGGTGACCTCGATACCTGCCGCGAGGCCGCGCGAGGTCTCGCCGCGCCCGATGCGTTCGACCGCGTCGCGCAGGATCCGCCCATCCGCGGGCGTGAGCAGGTCGGCGAGCGGCTGGCCGATCAGTGTCGCGGCTGCGTCGCCGAACAACCGCTCCGCGCCGGCGCTGGCCGACAGAATGCCGCCGTCGCGGCCGGCAATCACCACGCCGTCGCCCGCGGCGGCGATGATCGATTTCAATTCGGTGGTCTCGGCCTGCAACGCCGACAACGCGGCATCGGCGGCTTGCTGGCGATCCGCCGAAGCGCGCGGAACGAGGATCAGCGTCAGCGCCTGTTCGCCCTGCCATGGGACCGAGAACAAGCGGCCTTCGACCGCAACTTCGCCGCCGGTGCTGTTGCTGATCGTGATGATGCGTCCGCTCTGATCCTCCGCGCCGCCGTCGCCGGGTTCGATGAACAGGCTGTCGAGGCCGCCCGCGGCGCTTAGTGCTGCGAGGTCGGCATAGCCGGTCCATTCGAGGAAAGCGCGGTTGGCATAGAGCAGATGATCGAAGCGATAGACCAGAACGCCGACCGGAAGCCGGTCGAGCAGTGGCCGGTCGTTCGATGGCGGGGTTTCGCGCACGGCCTCGCGGAACACCGGCGGCTCGGCGGGCTTTGCCGCATCGTTGGCCGGCGCTGGGATTTCGACGATTTCGACAATGTCGTGCAGCCGCGGCTCATGCGGTGCGTCGAGCAGGCGGTCGCTCAGTTGCCGGCCGATCTCACGGAATGCGCTGTGTTCGACCGGCGAGAGCACCGGCGGCTTGGTCTCGGCCGGTACGGGCGTCGGGAAACGCAGGACATTGGCGGGCGTGCTCGGTGCCGGCGAGGGCGCACCGGACCGCCGCGCCTTTGCCAGCGTCGCGAGCTGCTCGACGTCGCGGCAGACGCCGAAGCCGCGATAGCCGAGGAAGGTGCGGTCGCGATCGAAACTCGGTAGGCCCGACAATTCGATCGGCAGGCGCTCGTCGGCGCCCTCGACCGGCCATTGCACGACGATGCCGCTCCAGGTGTTGCGGGTGGCGATGGCGGCGGCGACCTGCCCTTCCGGATCGAGCGCAAGTTCGGCTGCGACCTCGGTCCAGGGCCGCCCCAGTGCGCCGGCGATGTGCGGGCCGATCAATGCGGCGAATTCATCGGAGGCGAGCGTGAACAGCCCGTCGGCATCCATCTGCCAAACGAAGCGCAACGGGTGACGCCGCTCGGAGGGCGCCACGAAAGCGGCAGCCGGCTGCTGGATGGTTTGAACCGGAGCGGGGGCTTCGGTCACAGGTGCTTGAGTCTCAGGTGCTTGAGTCTCAGGTGCGGCGGCGGGCTCGCTCGGCGGAGGCGGCGGCTGGGTTTCAACGACCGGTGCCGGAGATGCCTGGAGCACCGGCGTCTGGATCTCCTCGACCTCGGCGGGAGGCTCGATCGGGACGATGACGGGGCTCACCTCGCCGACCGCGGGCGGGAAAGTGAGCAGCAAAGCGGTGTCCGCTTCGCTGCCGATGACATCGATCGCGAGCAACCCGGCGCCGCTCTGTCCGACCGCGCGACCATTGGCGAGCGCCTCGGCTCCGAGAGACCCGGCATTGATCGCAGTCAGCAATGCGGCGGCGGCGAGCCGCGCGGAGCCCGCGCGTGTCGCATGGACCATACGGCCATCGGCCGAATAGATCGCCGCAGGCGCCGTCACCCCATCGAGCAGGCGCTGCGCGCGCTCGGCGAAGCGCAGTTCGGACCCGGCCGGCTCGGCCGCGACGACCAGGATGGCGGAGGTGCTGTCGGCCAGGACGAGTCGGGTACAATTGCAGGTCAGAGCCTTGCCGACGCCAGCGCCGAAGCCACGCAGGCGCTCGAGCCGTGGCGGGCCGGCATGCAGCAGCGTCGGCGCCAGCCGTCCGATCTGGGCCGCCGAAGGCTGGCCGGCGTCGAAAATGCGTTTGCGCAGCGAGGCAGCATTGGGCGCCCCGAAGATCGCCGCACCTGCCGCGTTGGCCCAGAGAATGGCGGTCGCGTCGGCGCGCCAGAGCCAGACCGGCAACGCGCTGAGCGCATGCGGCGCCAGCCGCGGATCGCGGATCAGGGCGAGTAGGGGATCGATCTCGCTGGTCGGCGACTGCAACGGGTTACGCCTCGAACACTGGATTTTAAGAGATTTTTAATAAAGCCCGGCCGCCGCCGCGTCCACGCTGCACCGGTGGCCATCCCGGCCTAAGCGCGGATAACCTTAACCCTGGGGGCGGTCCAGGGGCGGCAGCACGAGGACATATCCCCGAAATACAAAAAACCCCGGAGGAAATCCGGGGTTTTTGTCACCGAAGCGGGTGCGGATCGATCACATACCGAAGCGGTAATTCACGCCGAACTTCAGCACGTGGATGTACTCGCTGATGGTCTGGGTGAACGCGCCGCCGACGCCGCCGCTGAACGGAAGCGTCTGGGTGCCGAAGTTGAGATATACCCCGACTCTCGGAGAATCCGAAGAACCCCCTTGCCAAACGGCTCGATCCGGATTCTACCGAACGGATGATACGGCCCGGGTTCCTGGACAGAGAATCGCGG
>CANKHJ010000245.1 GCA_947481635.1 Bradyrhizobiaceae bacterium | reverse complement strand
TCCGTGCTGGGTCAGGTCGCCGAAGCCGGAGCGCTTCCAGCCGCCGAAGGTGTGAGAGGCGAGCGGCACCGGAATCGCGAAGTTGACGCCGACCATGCCGACCTGCACGCGGTTGGTGAAATCGCGCGCGGTGTCGCCGTCGCGGGTGAAGATCGCGACGCCATTGCCGTAGTCATGTTCCGACGGCAGACGCAGCGCGTCCTCGTAATCCTTGGCGCGCACCACCGAGAGCACTGGCCCGAAAATCTCTTCCTGATAGATCTTCATGTCCGGCGTGACGTCGTCGAACAGGCAGCCGCCCATGAAGTTGCCGTTCTCGTAGCCCTGAAGCTTGAAGTTGCGGCCGTCGACCAGGAGCTTGGCGCCTTCCTTCACGCCGGTGTCGACGTAGTCTTTCACCTTGTTGAGATGCGCCTTGGTGATCATCGGGCCGTAATCGGCCTGGGTGTCGGTGGATGGGCCGACCTTCAGGCTCTCGACGCGCGGGATCAGTTTTTCGATCAGGATGTCTGCGGTCTTCTTGCCGACCGGGACCGCGACCGAGATCGCCATGCAGCGCTCGCCTGCCGAGCCGTAGCCCGCGCCGATCAGTGCATCGACTGCCTGGTCGATGTCCGCATCGGGCATGATGATCATGTGGTTCTTCGCGCCGCCGAAGCATTGCACGCGCTTCCCATGCGCGGCGCCGGTCGAATAAATATACTGCGCGATATCGGACGAGCCGACGAAGCCGATCGCCTTGACGCGCGGATCGGTGAGCAGTGTGTCGACGGCGACCTTGTCGCCGTTAACGACGTTGAGCACGCCTTCGGGCAGCCCGGCCTTGCGGAACAACTCGGCGATGCGCATCGGCACCGACGGATCGCGCTCCGATGGCTTGAGGATGAAGGTGTTGCCGCAGGCGATGGCCGGGGCGCATTTCCACAACGGGATCATCGCGGGGAAATTGAACGGCGTGATGCCGGCGACGACGCCGAGCGGCTGGCGCACCGAATAGAGGTCGATGCTGGGGCCGGCGCCTTCGGTGTATTCGCCTTTCAGCAAGTGCGGAATGCCGCAGGCGAATTCCACCACTTCGAGGCCGCGCTGAATGTCGCCCTTGGCGTCGGGGAAGGTCTTGCCGTGCTCGGACGACAGCAGCCGCGCCAGGTCGTCATATTCGGCCTGGATCAGTTCCAGGAATTTGAACATCACGCGCGCGCGCCGCTGCGGATTGGTCGCCGCCCAGCCCGGGAAGGCCGCCTGGGCATCGGCGATGGCGGCTTCGACCTCGGATTTGCTGGCGAGCGCGACCTTGGCCTGGACTTCGCCGGTATTCGGGTTGAAGACGTCGCCGGTCTTGCCGGAAGTCCCTTTGACTTCCTTGCCGCCGATGAAATGGCCGATGTCGCGCACGCTGTTCTCCGCTGTTGCTTAGATCCCGACTTTTGGCCGGGTAGGGGGTTGTAACCCGCTGACGGGCCGGCGGGCCAGGGGCGGATTGTTTACAATTTTTACGGCCTGGTTTCGCAAAAAATAACGGTAACGCTCCCTTAAGCGCACCTCGGTAGGGTGAACCAGCGCCGGTTGTATTCGGCGTGCGTTCGCGTCGCGTGGGGTCGTTTCATGGATATCGCCACCGGGCTCGGTCTGATAGCCGCGGTCATCGTGCTGCTCGCCATGATCTTGATGGGCGGCGACCTGAGCATGTTCGTGGATGGCCACGCCTTCCTCGTGATTTTCGGCGGCGCCTTTGCTGCGACGCTGATCCGCTTTCCGCTCTCGACGATTTTCCACGGCCTGCCTGTCGGGATGCAGTTCGCCTTCACGGTCCGGCGGATAGGGGCGCGTGAATTGGTGGACGAGATCGCCGGGATTGCCGAGATCGCGCGCAAGCAGGGCCCGATCGCGCTGGAAAAGGTCGAAACCGACGACTCCTTCCTGGCCAAGGGCATTCGTTTCGTTGCCGACGGCTACGACCCGGAATTCATCCGCGACAATCTCGAGCGTGACCGCGACAACTTCCTGACCCAGCTCGACGAGGGCCAGAAGATCTACCGCGCCATCGGCGACTGCGCGCCGGCGTTCGGCATGATCGGGACGCTGATCGGCATGGTGCAGATGTTCGCGAACATGACCGATCCATCCAAGCTCGGTCCTTACATGGCCGCCGCGCTGCTGGCGACGTTCTACGGCGCGGCGCTGGCCAACCTGCTCTGTCTGCCGATCGCCGACAAGCTTCAGCTCAAGCTGCATGACGAGGATATCAATCGTACCCTGATCATCGACGGCGTGTTGATGCTGCGCGAATCCAAGAGCCCGACCTTGGTGCGCGAGATGCTGCTGGCCTATCTGCCTGAAAAACATCGGCACGTGGCTCCGGACTTGGCGGCTGCTTAGGACAAGCCGGGCATCTCATGGCGCGTAAGAAGGAAGCTCACGGCGGCGGCGGTCACGGATGGTTTGTGACCTTCGCGGACTTGATGGGCCTGCTGGTGGCCTTCTTCGTCATGCTGGTGGCGTTCTCCACACAGGATCAGGCCAAGCTGCAAGTGGTCGCCGGCTCGATGCGCGATGCCTTCGGCGTCCAGGACAAGATCCGCTATTCGGGCGTGATCGAGGTGCCCGGGTTGCCGACCCGGCCCAAGCTCAAGAACGCCGCCCGTATCAGCCCCGAGGACGCTTCGGCGAACCCGACTCCGGACGAGGGTGGACGGCAGAACAGCTACGGCGCCAAATTGAACGCCGATAAATCCTTCGCATTGGCTGCGGCGTCGTTGCGCCAGGCGCTGCAGGACCTGCCCGAACTGACCGAGATTTCGAAGAACATCATGATCGAGGAAAGTGCCGAGGGGCTGAATATCGAGATCGTCGACCAGGACGGACGCTCGATGTTCCCCGAGGGCGGGAAGGAACCGTTCGAGCGCACCCGCAAGGTTCTGCAGAAGATCGCCACGCCGCTTCGGGCTGCGCCATTCCGCATCTCCATTTCCGGGCATACCGCGGCCAGCCGGCTTCCGGCCCGGGCCGGCTACGGCCCTTGGGACCTGTCCGCCGACCGGGCCAATGCCGTGCGGCAGGTGCTGCAGAACGAGGGCGTGCCGCTCGGCCAATTCTTCATGGTGGCCGGCCGGGCCGATACCCAGCCGCTCTTTCCTGAAGATGCGGCCATGGCGGCGAATCGTCGCGTGACCATCACACTGATGCGTGAAGCGCCGCCTCTGCCGCCGAACGCCGGGCCTTGATCCAACAGGCGGAACCGCCAGCCTGCCCGCAGGTTGACGAGGACTGACCGTCCAAAATCGGCAATTCGATCCGTATTCCCCCAGTGGGGGAGGGTGATATAAGGCGGCCCCCGCGGCCGTCCGGCGAGAGGCCGGTTCTACTCCATGGCGACCATGACGAATGCTCATCCGGCCGCTGCAGGCCTGGTTGCCGACCCGCCGGAGCCGGTGAAGTCGAGCACCTGGGCGCTGACCATCGGCAGCATCGGCGTCGTCTACGGCGATATCGGCACCAGTCCGCTCTACGCGTTTCGCGAGGCGGCGAAGGCGGCGGCGGCCGGTGGTCGCGTGACCGAAGATATCGTGCTCGGCGTCTTGTCGCTGATCGTGTGGGCGCTGATCATCGTCGTGACGCTCAAATACATAACGATCCTGCTCCGGGCCGACAATAACGGGGAAGGCGGGACGCTGTCGCTGACCGCGCTGGCCTTCCGCGCGCTCGGCAAGCATACGACGCCGGTGCTGATGATCGGCGTTGTCGGCGCTGCAATGTTCTACGGCTCGTCCTTCATCACGCCCGCGTTGTCGGTGATGTCCGCGATCGAGGGGTTGAAGGTCGCGACGCCGGCGTTCGAGCCTTACGTGCTGCCGCTGACTATCGTCATCCTGGTGTGCCTATTCGCGGTTCAGTCGCGTGGGACCGGCAAGGTCGCGGCTTTCTTCGGGCCGATCACCGTTCTCTGGTTCGTCGTCATGGCGGTGATCGGGGTGGTTCATATCGCCGATGACCCGAAGGTCTTCTACGCGTTGAATCCGGTTTACGGAATCCTGTTCCTGGTGAATTATGGTTTCGTCGGGCTCCTGACTCTTGGTGCCGTGTTCCTGGTCATTACCGGAAGCGAGGCATTATACGCCGATCTCGGCCATTTCGGCCGGAAGCCGATCATGCGCGCGTGGTATTGGCTGGTCTTGCCGGCGCTGCTGCTGAATTATTTCGGCCAAGGCGCGCTGGTACTCTCCGATCCCGAAGCGATCGAGGAACCATTCTATCGCCTGGTCCCGGAATCGATGCTGCTGCCGCTGGTGGTCCTGGCGACGGCCGCGACCGCGATCGCGAGTCAGGCGGTGATCACCGGCGCCTATTCGATCACGCAGCAGGCGATTCAGCTCCGCCTGCTGCCGCGTCTTGAAATTCGGCACACCTCCGCATCGCATTACGGCCAGATCTACATGCCGCGCGTGAACATGGTTCTGCTCGTCGGCGTGCTGATCTTGGTGCTGATGTTTCGGACCTCGAGCGCGCTCGCCCATGCCTATGTCCTCGCGGTCGCGGCGACCGGTCTGGCGGCGACCCTGCTCGGCGTGGTCGTGATCTGGAAATTGTGGGGTTGGCGGCTGTGGACCACCTTGCTGCTGATGACGCCGTTCCTGGTGGTCGACGGCGCGTTCATGCTTGCCAGCCTGATGAAGCTGCGCGATGGCGCCTGGGTGCCGGTGCTGTTCGGCGCGGTCATTGTTCTGCTGGTCGTGACGTGGCGGCGCGGCACCGCCATTCTCGCGCAGAAGACCCGCCGTACCGAAGTGCCGCTGGCATCGCTGGTGCGCAGCTTGCAGAAGAAGCCGCCGCATATTGTCCCAGGCACCGCGGTGTTCCTCACCAGCGATCCGGAATTCGCGCCGACCGCGTTGCTGCATAATCTCAAGCACAACAAGGTGCTCCACGAGCACAACGTGATCCTGACGATCGTCACGGCCGACACGCCGCGGGTGAGCGAGAAAGAGCGCGTCACGATCACGCCGTCGTCGGAATTGTTCAGCCTGGTGGCGCTGAAATTCGGCTTCATGGAATCGCCGAATGTCCCCAAGGCGCTGATCATTGCGCGCAAGCATGGCTGGAGCTTCGACATCATGTCGACGTCGTTCTTCCTGTCGCGGCGCACGCTGAAGCCATCCGCGCATTCCGGGATGCCGCGCTGGCAGGACCATATCTTCATTGCGCTCGCGCGATCCGCCAGCGACGCGACGGAATTCTTCCAGATTCCGACCGGTCGCGTGGTGGAGGTTGGGACCCAGGTCACGGTGTGATGAGAGGCGTCCCATTTCGCATAACTTACTGATTCAATTTCAGAATTGCTCCTGATTCATGGTATGCGCGGCGCTGCTTCATGGGCGGCCATGCGTGAATGTCGGCCAAAACGTGCCTTCCAGAAGGTTCCGCGTTATATCCGCGCCGCGCATCACGCGCGTTCAGGCCTCAAATGTCCTCCCGATCAACTCCCGCCATTGTTCATGAGCCCAATGTTGGGCGGGCCGGACCTGGTCAATCAGCGTTCTGGGCGTTGACGCTCGGGAGCGTTGGCGTCGTCTATGGCGATATCGGAACCAGTCCGCTTTACGCGCTGCGGGAGTCCGTTCTTGCCGCGGTTGGTCACGGCAATCCGGCAACAGCAGAAGCCGTTCTCGGAATTCTATCTCTGATCGTCTGGTCGCTTCTGGTGGTCGTGACGCTCAAATACGTCGTCATTCTGTTGAGTGCCGACAATGACGGCGAAGGTGGCACGCTCGCATTGATGGCGCTGGCTCAGCGTGTGATCGGGCCCCGCTCTGGACTTTTGATTCTGCTCGGTATCACGAGTGGCGCGCTGTTTTATGGCGACGCGATCCTGACTCCTGCGCTCTCGGTGCTATCGGCGGTCGAGGGCCTCAAGCTCGTGACACCGGCCTTCGAGCCCTATGTCGTTCCGCTGACAGTGATCATTCTGATTGCGCTATTCGCTGTGCAGTCGCGCGGGACAGCGCGGGTCGCGAGCTTCTTTGGGCCGATCACGCTGGTCTGGTTCGTGGCGTTGGCGCTGGCAGGCGTTGTGCAGATCGTGCAAAATCCAAGCGTGCTGCGCGCGCTCGATCCGACCTATGGCATCGCCTTTCTTCTCAGTCACGGCCTGATCGGCTTCGTCACCCTCGGCGCGGTATTCCTGGCGGTGACCGGTGCGG
>CANKHJ010000244.1 GCA_947481635.1 Bradyrhizobiaceae bacterium | reverse complement strand
GGTGGCCTACACGGCCAATTTAGGTAACGGCATTTCGGCGTCGTTCGGCCTTGAGTCTGCCGATCAACGTCGTCGTAATGTCATCAACCTGACCCGCGCAGCAGCTGTTCCGACGATTTTCGCACCGGTTAACAGCTCGTTGGGAAGCGGTGCTGCTGCCACTGCTGGCGGCAACACTCCTGACTTCGTGGCCAACCTCGACGTGACCCAGGCTTGGGGGAGCGCACGTGTTGCCGGTGCTTTGCACTCGGTGGCCGGCGACTACTACACTGCCGCCAACGCTGCGTTGGGCTTCGCCCCCGGCGCCAACTGCGTTGCCGCCACCCCGACGGGCTGCGGTAGTCCTGGTGATACCTGGGGTTACGCGATTGCTGCTGGCTTCACTGTCACGGCGATCCCGGGCCTGCCGGGCGACTTGTTCGGCGTCACCGCTGGCTACAGCCATGGTGCTTCTGGTTACACTCTCGGCCTGAATAACCTCGGCATCATCAATGGCGGTCGTGCTTCCGTCGGCCAGGGCTCTGACGGCATCTTCGTCAACGGCTCGGGCATCGAACTCACGGATGTTTGGTTCGTGACTGGTGCTTACCAGCACAAGTGGAGCCCGACCCTGACGAGCTCGATCTTCGGTGGCTATTCTGCAGTGACCTACAGCCAAACCGCCAAGAACTGGACCTGCACCGCTAATGCTGGTGGTGGTGGCACCGCTGCTATCCCGGCTGCTACCGGTTTGTCTGCAGTCACCAACTGCAACCCGGACTGGAGCTACTGGAATGTCGGTTCGCGGGTGTTCAACTGGACCCCAGTGGCAAACTTTGACATTGGCCTGGACGTAGTCTACTGGAACTTCAATTCGGCGTATGCTGGCTCGGCGCTTGTTCCAGCGGTCGGCTCGGTCCCGGCTGGCACTCGCACCCTCGGCACCGAGAACGTCATGACTGCCGTTGTGGCGATCACCCGCAGCTTCTGGCCGTGATCGTCTGATCACTGTCTGATCTGTACTAAGAACCCCCCGGCGGAAACGCCGGGGGGTTTTTCTTTGAGAAAGCGGCAAAGAACTGAGGCCGGAGAAATCTAAGCGGGAAACTCGGCCGGGAAACGTCAGCCTTGGTGCGAGGCGTCGCAGCGCAAGACGAAGTCGCGGACCGCCCTGATGGTCTCGGGTTCGACCAGCAGTGGCGTGTGACCCTGATCGGGGATTTCCAGCGCGACGAGATCGGGGCGGCGGACGCGCATGGCTTCGACGGTCTCGCGCGACAGCAGGTCGGAATTGCTGCCGCGGATCACCATCAGCGGGACGCGCGCCAGCGCATCGAATTCCTTCCATAGCCCGAGCATGGTCCGCTCCGGCTCAACGCCATCGAGCGTCTTGGCGAGACGAATATCGTAGGTCGGCACCAGCGCGCCGTCGCGCAGCTCCCAGCCGCGCTGCGCCGCGGCAAGCCAGTCCGCCGGCCCGAGCTTCGGGAATTGCCCGCTGAACAATCGCCGCATCACTTCGGCGCCCTCGGCATGGTCGCGCGGCTGCGGCAGCTTGCCGACATAGCCCTTGATGCGCATCAGCCCCTTGGCGTCGATCACCGGACCGATGTCATTGAAAATGACGCCGGCCAGCACGCCAGGTCGTGCGGCAGCCATCAGCAACGCGAGCAGGCCGCCGCGCGAGGTACCGAGAATGATCGCGCGCTCGAGCCCGCAAGCGGTGAGCGCCGCGAGAACGTCGGATAGCTCGACCTGGAGATTATACTTGGCCGGATCGCGGTCGTGCTCGGAGCGGCCCCGACCGCGCGCGTCGAGCGCCAGAACCTGGCGCGGATGCTCCGGATCGGCCGCGAGCGCCGCGGCAACGGTGTCGAAATCGGCTCCGGTGCGCGTCAGTCCCGGCAGGCACAGCACGGGGAGGGTGGCGCCGCCCTGCGCGCCATGCACCCGCAGATGCAGCTTCAATCCATCCTGCGCGGTCACGAAGCGCGGGGTCCAAGTCTGCAAGCTGGAGGTCTGGTGATCGCCAGTGGCGTCGGCGGGGATGGTCATGGCAGGAACTTATGTCGTCTGGCTGCGACACTCAAACGGCGCCACGACAGCACCGTGAGGACTTCGTGTTCCAGGCGAGCGTAGCGCGCGGAATCTCTGCCGAGCCCCTGGAATGACGGAAAGCGGGCGGCTAATTCCCCGGGCCGCCGCGGCGCAGATCGGCCTCGATCGTCAGCCGCCCGCTGCCGCCGAAACGCATCCGGTAGACCTGCAGGTTCTCCATGATGCGCATCACGTAGTTCCGCGTCTCGGCGAACGGAATGCGCTCGACCCAGTCGACCGGATCGACCTTGCCGTCGCGCGGATCGCCATAGGCTTCGATCCACTGCTTCACGCGCGTGCGGCCGGCGTTGTAGCCGACGAAGGTCATGATGTAGGAGCCGTTGAAATCCTCGAGCAGGCCGCTAAGCTCGGCGGCGCCCATCTGGACGTTATACACCGGGTCGTTCTGCAGCTTCTTCTGGTCGAAGGTGCCGCCCCAGCGTTTCGCGATATAGCGCCCGGCCGGCGGCGTGACCTGCATCAAGCCATAGGCATTGGCCGGCGAGACCACTGACTGGCTGAACATGCTTTCCTGCCGCGCGATGGCGTAGACTAGGCTCGCCTCGACCGCGGGACCGAGCGCGCGATAGTCGGGAATGCCGATGGTCGGAAACGCATAATGCTCCAGCGGCATGCCGCGGTTGAGCGCCGCCTTGCCGGTGAGCAACGCCGCGCGCGCGTCCCCATTGCGCAGCGCGACCTCGGCGAGCGCCGCCAACGCCGACGCGTCATTGGTGCGCTCGGCGACGTCGGCGACGATTGACGTGACATAGCCCGGCTCGTCGATCGCGTAGAGCAGTTCGAGCGCACGCACCAGTTCGAGCCGCGCTGCGTTGGGATGCTTTTGCGGCGGCGCGCGCAGCACCAGGTCCTTCATGCCGAGGCGCGCCCGCGCCAACTGGCCGTAATAGGTGGTGGCGAATTGCGCCGCGGAATCATAATGCCCGCGCGCGTCGTGCTGCTTGCCGAGTGCCTCTGCGGTGCGCCCAAGCCAATAGCCGGCGCGCGATGCGGCGTGCGGATTGTCCTCTTCCATCTTGGCGATACGCGCGAAATGCGGTTGCGCCAACGCCGGTTGTTCGAGATAGCGCAGCGCGATGAAACCGGACAGGAATTGCTGCTCGATGCGCCAATTGTCGCGCTCCGGGGGCGTTGCTTCGCGCACCAGGCGATAGGCGGTCTGCGCGTCGCCATCGTCGAGCAGCTTGCGCGCGATCGTCCGGCGCTCGACCCACCAGTCATCCGGGTCGCGGATCTCAGCCAATTCCCGCGGCGCCGACAGCAGCAGCGTGGCGGCTTCCTTGATCTTGTCCTGACGCCGCAGATATTGGACCAGGCTGAAGATATAGCCGGCGTCGCGCTTGCCCTCCGCCGGCACTGCATCGAGCAGCGCCTTGGCATTGCCGGCCTTGGCGTTCACGGCGTTGCGTGCCTTGGCAATCGCCATCGCATTGCCGCCGAGCCGGTTCGCGGCGCGTAGCGCGCCCTCGCTGTCGTCGGAATAGAGGCGCATGTCCATGCGCGCCTTGTGATCGGCCGGCGTCAGCATGTCGCCGAACTGATCGAATGCCATCTGCTCGACGTCTCGACCGAACCCGTCCTGCCGCCAGGCCTCGCGCACCAGGGCCGCGGCCCCGGCGCGGTCGCCGTCCGCCAGCAACGCTCGCGCCAGCGCAAACCGTCCCTTGGCGCTCATCGGCCTAGCGCGGGCGAAGAAGCTGCGGATGGTGGATGAAGGCGACTTCTCCTGCCACAGCGATGCTTCGGCACGGCGGCGCAGGAAGACGACGCTCGGCCAGCTCGGATTGGCGTTGATGAAGGCGAAATAGCGCGAGAAATCCGCGGCGCTGTCGTCGTGGCGCAGCAGCACCCACTCGATCAGCTTGCGCGCGACCGGGTCGCCGATGGCCTGCGCGATCTGATCGGCCTGGCCCCATTTGCCGGCCTTGACCAGTTCGATGGCCTGCTTGGTCAGCGCCTTGTCGGCCGCCGGTGTGGCGGCGGTGAGCGCGAGCGCCATCGGCGCGTCGGGCTTTGTCGACGTCGCCGCCGGCCTGGCGGTCGCGACGATATCCGGACGCAAACCGAGCGGTTGGGCTGCGGCGGCGCCGGTCGTGGCCGGCCGCGCCCGGGGAAGGGGGACGGACGAGGCGGCCAGCGCGACCGGCGCGAGCATCAAGCTGCCCGCGACGAGGCCGATGGTGGCGGTCCTGCGTGCGTGTCGCCTCAAGATTGGCCCAGCCTCTGCCATCCCAACATCCCGCTTCGCCCATCTTTATTGGTTTGATACGATTGATGAAACGCTAATCGACCTGGATTCTGCGCCACAACGGCGGCAGGAAAGGGGCGCATGGGAACCGGTATCCTGGGTGGGCAGTCTTTCTTCTGCCCGGCCGACTCGATATCAATGGCGATGTCTCAATGACGAACTTGGCCGAGTGGCCGAGAACTCACAAGGAATTGTATCATGACGGCCAGGACGAGCTTCAGGGGATCATTTACCGCGCTCGTCACGCCGTTCAAGAACGGATCGCTGGACGAGCGTGCGTTCCGCGATCTGGTCGAATGGCAGATCACCGAGGGAACCAACGGCCTGGTGCCGGTCGGCACCACCGGCGAGAGCCCGACGCTCTCGCATGATGAACACAACAAGGTCGTGGCTTGGTGCATCGACCAGGCCAAAGGCCGGGTTCCGGTGGTCGCCGGCGCGGGCTCGAATTCGACCAAGGAAGCGGTCGAGCTGTCGCAGCAGGCCGAGAAGGACGGCGCCGACGCGGTGCTGGTGGTCACGCCCTATTACAACAAGCCGACGCAAGAGGGCATGTATCAGCATTTCAAGGCGATCAACGACGCCATCGGCATTCCGATCATCATCTACAACATCCCGCCGCGCTCGGTGATCGACATGTCGGTCGAGACCATGACGCGGTTGTTCGAATTGAAGAACATCGCCGGCGTGAAGGACGCGACCGCGAATGTGGTGCGCGTGTCGCAGCAGCGCGCCGCGATGGGCGCGGATTTCAACCAGCTCTCCGGCGAGGATGCGACCTGCCTCGGGTTCATGGCCCATGGCGGCCATGGCTGCATCTCGGTGACCTCGAATGTCGCGCCGCGGCTCTGCTCCGAATTCCAGAGCGCCTGCCTGCGTGGCGACTACGCCACCGCGCTGACTTTGCATGAGAAGCTGATGCCGCTGCACACCAACCTGTTCGTCGAGACCAATCCTTCGCCGGCGAAGTATGCGTTGTCATTGCTCGGCAAGTGCAGCGACACGGTGCGGCTGCCGATGGTGCCGGTCTCGGACAAGACCAAGGCGGTGGTGCGCGAAGCGATGGTCCATGCCGGGCTGATCAACTAGCGGGATTCTCCGGGTTGCCGGCTGTCCGGCATTGAGCCGAATATCGAATATGTCGCGTCATGGAGCGTGAGGCCACGCGCATGATGCTGAAGGTGTGAGACGATGCTCGAGGAATTCAAGAAATTCGCGCTGCGCGGAAATGTCATCGACCTCGCGGTCGGCGTGATCATCGGCGCGGCTTTCGGCGCGATCGTCACGTCGCTGGTCGGCGACATCATCATGCCGTTGGTCGGTGCGGTGACCGGCGGGCTCGACTTCACCAATTACTTCACCAGGCTGTCGTCGAAAGTCACGGCCGACACGCTGGCCGAGGCGAAGAAGCAGGGCGCGGTGCTCGCCTGGGGCAGCTTCCTGACCATCTTCATCAACTTTGTCATCGTCGCCTGGATCCTGTTCATGCTGATCCGGCTGATGAATCGGTTGATCCGCAAGGAAGCGGCCAAGACGCCGGCATTGTCGAAGCAGGAAGTCCTGCTCACAGAAATCCGCGACATCCTCAAGGACGGCATCGAGCGCGGTCCCAGCATCGATCCCGGCCGCTGATGGCAAGCAAGCCCGAACGTAAAATCAAGATCATCGCCGACAATCGCAGAGCACGTTACAACTACGAGATCGGCGAGGTGTTCGAGGCCGGTATCGCGCTCACCGGCACCGAAGTGAAGTCGCTGCGCCAAGGCAAATCCACCATCGCCGAGTCCTATGCGGACACGCGCGAGGGCGATCTCTGGCTGATCAACGCGACCATCCCGGAATATCAGCAGGCCGGCCAGAACAACCACGAGCCGAAGCGGCCACGCCGGCTGCTGCTGCATCGCCGCCAGATCGACAAGCTCTCGGC
>CANKHJ010000243.1 GCA_947481635.1 Bradyrhizobiaceae bacterium | reverse complement strand
TCGCCAATGACTATGCGTTCCTGTCGCTGAAGACCCCGGCCTTCGATCTCACCGATCGCGGCGTCACCGGCCGCGAGACGCCGGCCGGCCTCGATGCCTTCGTGTTCACCGAGCGCGGCGTCTATCGCTCCGGCGAGACCGTGCACATCACTGCGTTGCTGCGCGACGCGCAGGCCAACGCCACGCCGGATGCGCCGCTGACCCTGGTGGTGGAACGGCCCGACGGCGTCGAGCATCGCCGCGCCGTGCTGACCGATATGGGCATCGGTGGGCGTTCGCTCGACCTGCCGCTGGTCGCCTCGGCGTCGACCGGCACCTGGCGGGTGCGCGCCTATACCGATCCGAAGCGTCCGTCGATCGGCGAGGTGACGTTCCTGGTCGAAGATTATGTTCCGGATCGTCTCGAATTCACGCTCGCCACCACGGCAAAATCCGTCTCCAAAGCCGCCAAGGCCGAGATCACGCTCGACGGCCGCTATCTCTATGGCGCGCCGGCCTCCGATCTCGATATCGAAGGCGAGGTGGTGATTTCCGCCGCCAGCGCACGGCCGGGCTTTGCCGGCTATGTGTTCGGGCCAAGCGACGAGGATGTTGAAACCGTCAACCAGCCGCTGGAAGATCTTCCCGACACCGACAGCGCCGGCAAGGCGCGTATCTCGGTTGGCCTTGATACCGTACCCGACACCACGCGTCCGCTCGAAGCCAAGGTGATCCTGCGGCTCGCCGAGCCCGGCGGCCGCGCGGTGGAGCGCAGCATCGTGCTGCCGGTGACGCCGGCGGCGCCGATGATCGGCGTCAAGCCGCTATTCGAAGGCCGCTCGCTGGGCGAAGGCGCCAACGCGACGTTTGACGTCGTGTTCGCCAATCCGGATGGAGCGAGCGTCGCACGGCGCGGCTTGCGCTATGAATTGCTCAACATCGAGACGCGCTATCAATTCTACAAGCGTGAAGGCTCGTGGAATTACGAGCCGGTGAAGACCACGCGGCGCGTCGCCGAAGGTCAGTTCGATGTCGCGGCCGGTCAGCCGGCGCGGCTGTCGCTCCCGGTGCAATGGGGCCGCTATCGGCTCGAAGTCTCGTCGACCGAACGCAACGGCCCGACCACCTCGGTCGGATTCGATGCCGGCTTCTATGCCGAAGCCAGCGCCGACACGCCGGACCTGCTCGAGATCGCGCTCGACAAGCCGGAATACCAGCCGGGCGACAGCATGACCGTCGCGGTCACGGCGCGCACCGCCGGCCGCGTGTCCTTGAACATCTTCTCCGACCGGCTGCTCGCCACCGTGACCCAGGACGTGCCGCAAGGCACCGCGCAGATCCGCGTGCCGGTCGGGCGTGACTGGGGCAGCGGCGCTTACGCGGTTGCGACCTTGCGCCGTCCGCTCGATGCCCAGGCGCAGCGCATGCCGGGCCGTTCGATCGGCGTGCAATGGTTCGCGGTCGGCCGCGAGGCGCGCAAGATCAATGTCGCCCTGACGCTGCCGCAACTGATCCGTCCGAATTCCACGCTGAAGATTCCGGTGAAGCTCACCGGGCTCGCGGCCGGTGAACAGGCACGCATCGTCGTGTCGGCGGTGGATGTCGGCATCCTCAACCTCACCAACTACAAGCCGCCATCGCCGGAAGACCATTACCTCGGGCAGCGCAAGCTCTCGGCCGAGCTGCGCGATCTCTACGGCCAGTTGATCGACGGCATGCAGGGCGCGCGCGGCGCGATCCGCACCGGCGGCGATGGCGGCAACGTCGCGCTGCAGGGCAGTCCGCCGGCGCAGAAGCCGCTCGCGCTTTATTCGGGCATCGTCACGGTCGGCGCCGATGGCAGCGCCGAGGTCTCGTTTGAGATTCCGGATTTCGCCGGCACCGCGCGCGTGATGGCGGTGGCCTGGAGCAAGGACCGCGTCGGCCAGGCTACGGGCGACGTGACCATCCGCGATCCGGTGGTGCTGACCGCGACCTTGCCGCGCTTCCTGCTCACCGGCGACCGCGGCACCCTGCATGTCGATCTCGACAATGTCGAAGGCCAGGCCGGCCAATACAATATCGCGGTGGTCAGCGAAGGCCTGACCGGCGGCGACACCCGTATGGTGCAGCTCAACGCCAAACAGCGCAGCGGCTTGTCGCTGCCGATCTCTGCGACACGTGCCGGCAATGCCAGCGTTTCGATCCGCGTCACCGGGCCGGGCGGCTTCACCAGCGAGCGCAACTACGCGCTCGGCATCCGCCCCGCGACCCAGATCGCGACCCGGCGCACCGTGCGGCCGATCGCGAAGGGCGAGAGCATCACGCTGTCGAACGATCTGTTCGCGGACCTGGTGCCCGGCACCGGCAGCGTCGCGCTGTCGGTCGGCCTCTCGACCGCGCTCGATGCCGCGGCCTTGCTCGCGGCGCTCGACCGCTATCCGTTCGGCTGTTCCGAACAGACCGTGAGCCGCGCGCTGCCGCTCCTCTACGTCAACGATCTCGCGGCCGGCGCGCAACTCGCGCTCGACGGCGATCTCGACCAGCGCATCCGCGACTCGATCGACCGGGTGCTGGCGCGCCAGGGCTCGAATGGTTCGTTCGGGCTGTGGTCGCCGGGCGGCGACGACATCTGGCTCGATGCCTATGTGTCGGACTTCTTGACCCGCGCCAAGGAACGCAACTTCGCGATCCCCGACGTGGCGTTCAAGCTCGCGCTCGACCGGCTGAAGAATTACGTCGGCAACGCGCCCGAGCCCTCCAAGGATGGCGGCTCGGACCTCGCCTATGCGCTCTATGTGCTGGCGCGCAACGGCAATGCGCCGGTCGGCGATCTGCGCTACTTCGTCGATGCCAAGCTCGCCGACTTCACCACCGTCACCGCCAAGGCGCAGCTCGCCGCGGCGCTCGGCATGATGGGTGATCGCGGTCGGGCTGAGCGCGTCTATGCTTCGGCGCTCGGCGCAATCCCGCAGCAGCCGGCATTGCAGATCGGCCGCACCGATTACGGTTCGATCCTGCGCGACGCGGCGGCGTTGGTGACGCTGGCAGGCGAAGGCAACGCGCCGCGCCCGACCATCCTCGCCGCGGTAGCGCGGATCGAGACCGCGCGGCCGCTGACGCAATATACCTCGACCCAGGAGAATGCCTGGCTGGTGCTGGCCGCGCGCGCGATTGCGCGCGATGCCGGCAACATCTCGCTCGTTGTCAGCGGCGAGAAGCGCACCGGCGCGTTCTATCGCCGCTTTGGGGCGACCGGCCTGACGCAACCGCTCACCGTCGCGAATACCGGCGAAGGCGATCTCCAGGCGGTGGTGTCGGTCAGCGGCGCGCCGCTGGTCGCGGAGCCTGCCGCCGAACGCGGCTTCAAGATCGAGCGCAGCTTCCACAATACAGCGGGCGAGACCGTCGACGTCACCAAGGCGAAGCAGAATGACCGCATCGTCGTGCTGCTGAAGATGACCGAGGCGCAACCGCAGTTCGGCCGCATCATGGTCGCCGATTATCTGCCCGCCGGGTTCGAGATCGAAAATCCGCGGCTGGTGTCGTCAGGCGAGACCGGCACGCTGGAATGGATCGACGATGCGGTGATGCCGGCGCATGCGGAATTCCGCGACGACCGCTTCACTGCGGCCTTCGACCGTTCGGCCTCCAATCCGGCGGTGTTCACCGTCGCCTATGTGGTGCGCGCGGTGTCACCCGGCCGCTACGTGCTGCCGCAGGCGATCGTCGAAGACATGTATCGCCCCGACCGCTTCGGCCGCACCGGCACGGGTAATGTCGAGGTGACGGCCGCGCGATGAGTGATCCCGCTGCATCCAAGCGCAAAGCTGCGCTCCCTCTCCCCGCCTGCGGGGAGAGGGCTGGGGTGAGGGGGGCTATCGATAGATTTCGTTCGTGGAGCATCCCCCTCATCCTAACCTTCTCCCCGCAAGCGGGGAGAAGGGACCGACCGAGCAAGCGGCGAGGGCTGCGCCTCATTGCGACCAGCGCGGCGCTTGCAGTGCTTGCCATTGCCGTCCCCACCGCGGTCTTCCTCTATTCGCTCGGCCCACCGCCGCTTGGCCCGATCGCCGTCTCCACCACCGTGCTGGATCGCGACGGCCGGCTGCTGCGCGCCTACACGACCGAGGATGGGCGCTGGCGGCTGCCGGCGACGCGCGACAGTGTCGATCCCCGTTTCCTCGCGATGCTCTACGCCTACGAGGACAAGCGCTTCCTCTCGCATCGGGGCGTCGATCCGATGGCGGTGGGGCGCGCCGCGCGGCAATTGGCAGGCAACGGCCGCATCGTCTCAGGAGCGTCGACGCTGACGATGCAGGTGGCGCGGCTGCTCGAGCCGCGCGTGGAACGCTCGTGGATCGCCAAGCTGCATCAGGCCTATCGTGCGCTTCAACTCGAATATGCGCTCGGCAAGGACGAGATCCTGGCGCGCTATCTGACGCTCGCACCCTATGGCGGCAATCTCGAAGGCATCCGCGCCGCTTCGCTCGCTTATCTCGGCAAGGAGCCGCGCCGGCTGTCGCTCGGCGAGGCGGCGTTGCTGGTCGCGTTGCCGCAATCGCCCGAGACGCGCCGTCCGGATCGTTCGCCGGAGGTCGCGCGGCGCGCCCGCGACCGCGTGCTCGACCGTGTCGCGGCGGCGGGCATCGTGCCGGCGGATGAGGTCGCTCGCGCCAAGGCCGAGGTGGTGCCGACGGCGCGCCAGCCGATGCCGGTGTTTGCGCCGCATGCGTCCGATACCGCGGTCTCGCTGTTGCCTGACGAGCGCGTGCATCGCCTCACCATCGACCTGCCGCTGCAGCGCGCGCTGGAAGATCTCGCGCGCGAACGCGCGCGGACGCTCGGTCCCGACATCCAGGTCGCGATCCTTGCGGTGGATCATGCGAGCGGCGAGGTGCTCGCGCGCGTCGCCTCATCGGATTATTTCGACCAGCGCCGCGCCGGCCAGGTCGACATGACGCGCGCGCTGCGCTCGCCCGGCTCGACCCTGAAGCCGTTCATCTATGGCTTTGGTTTCGAGGATGGCGTGATCCATCCCGACACGCTGATCGACGACCGGCCGGTCAGCTATGGCGGCTACAAGCCGGAGAATTTCGACCTCACGTTCCAGGGCACGGTGACGATCCGCAAGGCGCTGCAGATGTCGCTCAACGTTCCCGCCGTCGCGGTGCTCGACAAGGTCGGCGCCAGCCGCTTCACCGCGCGGCTGACCCAGGCCGGCGCGGAGATGGCATTGCCGAAAGGCGAGGTGCCCGGCCTTGCGATGGGGCTCGGCGGCGTCGGCGTGACGCTCGACGATCTGGTGATGCTCTATTCAGGCCTGGCGCGCGGCGGCGACACGCTGCCGCTGGTGGAGCGCATCGGCGAGCGCGAACCGGGCGCCGAATTGCGGCTGATCGAGCCGGTCGCCGCCTGGTATGTCGGACAGATCCTGCTCGGCACGCCGCCGCCGGACAATGCCGCCGGCGGCCGGATCGCATTCAAGACCGGCACCTCCTACGGCTATCGCGACGCCTGGTCGGTCGGCTTTGACGGCAAGATCACCATCGGCATCTGGGTCGGCCGCGCCGATGGCGCGCCGGTGCCGGGCCTGGTCGGACGCAGCACCGCCGCTCCGATCCTGTTCGATGCCTTCGCGCGGAGCGGGCGCACGCTCAGCCCCCTGGCGCGCGCGCCGAAAGGCGCACTCGCCGCCGCCGGGGCGAAGCTGCCGCCGCCATTGCAGCGCTTCCGCGGTGAGGGCTTCGAGCGCAATGCCGCCAATCCGCCGCTGCGCATCATGTATCCGCCGAACGGCGCGCAACTGGCGCTCGCGTCCGGTGGCGGCCACGAGCCAATCGCGCTGAAGGTCTCCGGCGGCGCCGCCCCGCTGACGGTGCTGGTGAACGGCGTGCCGCAGGCTGCCGCAAACACCCGCCGCACGCTGCATTACGCGCCCGACGGCCCCGGCTTCGTCCGGCTCACGGTGATGGACGCCAACGGCAAGGCCGACAGCGTGGTGGTGCGGGTGCAGTAGGGGCTATCCGCGGGCCATAGGCCAGCCGCGGCATCTCACTGCGTGGTTTCGGTCCAGATGAGCTGGTCCAACGTCAACCAAAGTCGGACCGTGTACCAATCCGACTGCGCGGCGTAGTTCTGACGCGCTGGAAGGCTGGAATTGGGCGTCAGCACACGGGGCAGGAACGCCATCATGCGCTTGTCGTGGGCCGCTTTGGCTGCCTTGCCGAAGGCTTCCACGCCGAGCGACACCGCCTTTTGGCTGGTCGTGTTCCGAACCAATTCGGCAATCACTTCGTCGGCCAGCGCATCGGAATACTCGATGTAGCGCGGC
>CANKHJ010000242.1 GCA_947481635.1 Bradyrhizobiaceae bacterium | reverse complement strand
TGCGCACCGCCATGGAAGCGAAGAATTCGGCGCTCGCGCTTCGGCTGTTGAATTCGATCATCGAGATCAGGCCCGACTATGTCGAAGCTTGGAACCGGCGTGCGACGCTGCATTACATGAACAAGGATTTCGGGCCGGCGCTCGCCGACCTGCGCCAGGTGCTGGCGCGAGAGCCGCGCCATTTCGGCGCGCTATCCGGGCTCGGCATGATCATGCAGCAACTCGACGACGACAAAGCCGCACTGGAAGCCTATCGCCGTGCCGTCGCGGTGCATCCGCGATTGCAGAAAATCCCGGATCTGATCAAGAAGCTGTCCGAGACGGTCGACGGCCGGGATATTTGATTTTCTTCTTTGCTCGCCAAAAAATAACGGTCGTCGCGCTTGTCGCGGGCATCCAGGTCTTTCTTTCTCGCGTCAGC
Organism: Bradyrhizobiaceae bacterium; assembly: GCA_947481635.1. GTDB lineage: Bacteria > Pseudomonadota > Alphaproteobacteria > Rhizobiales > Xanthobacteraceae > CANKHJ01. The sequence continues at coordinate 5,948 of CANKHJ010000242.1, read as the reverse complement.
AAGACGTGGATGGCCGGCATAGGCGAGCGAAGCGACGCCGTCCTTCGGACGGCCTTGCCCGGCCATGACGGCAGAGAGTGTGTGTTAAAGAGCGCAGTACCCTGAAATATCGCGCAGCACCGCCAGCTCAATCGTTCGCGACATCCGAGCCGACGAACGCGATACGCACCATATTGGTCGCGCCGGGGGTGCCGAGCGGCACGCCCGCGACGATGATCACGCGCTGACCGGCCCTGGCGAAGCCGTCCTTGAAGGCGAGGCGGCAGGCGCGCTCCACCATGTCGTCCTGATCATGCGCATCCTCGGCGACGATGCAGTGGATGCCCCAGACCAGCGAGAGCTTGCGGCCGGTCGCGACTTTCGGCGAGATCGCGATGATCGGTGAGCGCGTGCGTTCGCGTGCGACGCGCAAGCCGGTCGAGCCTGAACTGGTCCAGCAGACAATCGCGGGCAGGTCGAGCGTTTCGGCGATCTGCCGCGCCGCGGCCGCGATCGCATCGGCGCCGGTCGCTTCGGGTTCGGCATGCTGCGCGGCCAGCATCATGTGGTAGGTCGGATCATTCTCCACCTCTTCCGCGATGCGGTTCATGGTCGCGACCGCCTCCACCGGATATTGCCCGGCGGCGGATTCTGCCGAGAGCATCACAGCATCGGCGCCGTCGAAGATCGCCGTCGCCACGTCGGAGACTTCGGCGCGCGTCGGCACCGGGCTGGTGATCATCGACTCCAGCATCTGCGTCGCGACCACCACCGACTTGCCGGCGCGGCGGCCCATGCGCGTCATCAATTTCTGGACGCCAGGCACTTTTTCCAGCGGCATTTCGACGCCGAGATCGCCGCGCGCGACCATCAGCGCATCGGAGAGATCGAGGATATCGTCGAGCCTGGTTACCGCCTGCGGCTTCTCGATTTTCGACATCACCGCGGCGCGGCCGCGGGTGATCTTGCGCGCGTCGGCGAGGTCTTCCGGGCGCTGGATGAACGACAGCGCGACCCAATCGATGCCGGCATCGAGCGCGGCTTCGAGGTCGGAGCGATCTTTCTCGGCCAGCGCGGAGAATGGCAGCACGGTGTCCGGCAGGCTGACGCCCTTGCGATCGGACAGCTTGCCGCCAACCACGACGCGGGTGGTGATGCGGTTCGCATCGGCCGCCTCGACCTTGAGCCTTATCTTGCCGTCATCGAGCAGCAGCGAATGGCCGGCTTGGGTCGATTCGAAGATTTCCGGATGCGGCAGATAGGCGCGCAGCGTGTCGCCGGGCGCCGGATCGGTATCGAGCGAGAATACCGCGCCTTTTTCCAGCATCACCGGACCGTTGGCGAAGCTGCCGACGCGCAGCTTCGGACCCTGCAGGTCGACCAGGATGCCGATCGGCCGCGCCTGGTCACGCTCGACCTTGCGGATCGCGGCCACGAGCTCGCGCATGCGATCGTGGCTGGTGTGGCTCATGTTGATGCGGAACACATCCGCGCCGGCCATGAAAAGCTGTGCGATGACGGCCGGATCGGACGAGGCCGGGCCGAGTGTCGCGACGATCTTGGTCCGGCGCAGGCGGCGCATTACTTGGGGTTGCCCGGCATCGGCTGCCGCGGAACGCCCGGCTGTGGCGCGGCACTCGCTGGTCCGCGCGGTTGACCGGGCTGCTCGGCTGATTCGGTCAACTGCACCGTCCAAGACCTTTGTTCGCCGGTATCGACTTCGAAGAAGCCAAGCCGGTCATAGCCGCGCGCCAGGCAATCGTCAGTGCCGCGAATCGTAAACTCTTTCTCGCGCGCGCACATGAATGCCTGACCGGACCATTCTCCGCCACGATCATAATCGATCGCGAACACATAATAGAAGCGCGCGACCAATGTCCCGCGCATGATGGTCTCGCAACTTCTCGCTGACAAATTCCACCAGCCTTCGGTGGTCCAGCCGTCATTGTCCTTATAGCCCACGGCCACGCCGACGCGGCTGCCGGTGTTGTTGCAGAGGCGGAAATCGGCCGCCGCCGGCTGCGGCACCGCAATCAGTGCAAGCCAGACCGTGGCGGGGAGGAGAGCGACGGAAAAGCGGGTCATGTCTCTTCGAAAGCGCTCCGGAGGCCGGAGCCAAGGTTCAGGTCATCGGTCAAGGCGTGTCAACGAGGATCGCGCGGAAGTCGTTCACGTTGGTATAGGTTGGTCCGGACCTGACAAGCCCGCCTATTCTTTCAAAAAAGCCGGTGGAGTCGTTGTCGGCAAGAAACACGGCCGGATCGAGGCCTAACGCCTGGGCGGTTCCGAGGGTTCCGGCATCGATCACCGCCCCAGCCGGATCGTCGGCGCTGCCGGCGCCGCCATCGGTGCCGTCGGTATCGGCCGCAATCGCCGCAATGCCAGAGGCGCCGTCCAGCGCGATCGCCAGGGCGAGCGCATATTCCTGGTTCGGTCCGCCGCGTCCGGCGCCGCGCAAAGTCACGGTGAGTTCGCCCCCCGAGAGGATCGCGGCGCGGCGGCCCTGCCGCCGCAGATCGAGGGCCAGCCGGGCGTGCCCGGCTGCCACCTCGCGGGCCTCGCCCTCAAGGCGATCCCCCAGAATCACCGGCTCATAACCCGCCGAACGGGCCGACTTCTCGGCCGCCCGCAGTGAATCGGCCGGGCGCCCGATCAGCGCGAAGGTCGTGCCCGCAAAGGCGGGATCCGAGGGCTTTGGCGTTTCGTTAGCCGGGTCGGCCAGCGCCCGCGCAACGCTGTCGGGCAAGTCGAGACGATACCGGCTGATGACTGCGCGGGCGTCGCCGAGCGTTGATCGGTCCGGCACGGTCGGACCGGAGCCGATCACGGCCGGATCGTCGCCCGGCACGTCCGAAATCGCCAGTGTCACCAGCCGCGCCGGGTGCACCCGCGCGGCCAGCCGGCCGCCCTTGATGCGCGAGATGTGCCGCCGCACTGTGTTGATCTCACCAATGGTCGCCCCGCAGCGCAGCAGCGCGCGCGTCAGCGCCTGCTTCTCGGCCAGCGCGACGCCCTCGACCGGTGCAATCCAATTGGCCGACGCGCCGCCCGACATCAGCACCAGCACCAGATCGTCGGGACCGGCGCCGTCGGCCAGGGCGAGCGCATCCATGGCCGCACCCAATCCGGCGGCATCGGGGATCGGGTGTCCGGCCTCGACCATGCGGATCAACCGTGTCGGTCGACCATAGCCGTGCCGGGCAACGGCGATGCCGGTCATGCGCACCTCGGGGAGGCCGGAGTCGCGATAATGACGTTCGGCCGTCTCCGCCATCGATCCGGCGGCTTTGCCGGCGGCCAGCACAATCAGCCGGCCGGCGGGGGGCGGTGGGCAATGGCCTGGTAATGACTGCGTTGGATGAGCGGCTGCAACAGCACGAGCGAACAAATCGTCGAGCAAGGCGCGCGATGCGGAGCGGGTGACTAAAATCATGACGCGGGATGATAGGTCATCAAGGTGGCAATGCCCACGGAGAGGCATTTCCTCACAGAGATGTCCGTGAAATGCTGTATCAATTTTCCGGACAAGGTCTATAATTTTTCTAATCTGAAACAGCGATGCGGGGTCTACCCGCCGCCGGCGAAAACACCAAGGGAGGATATCGGCCATGGCAGTGGCATTCACCATCAATGGAAAGTCGGTCGACGTCGACGCGCAAGGGCAAACGCCATTGCTGTGGGTCGTGCGCGAACATCTGAAAATGACCGGTACGAAATTCGGCTGCGGCGCGGGGCTGTGCGGCTCGTGCACCGTGCATGTCGATGGCAGGGCGGTGCGCTCGTGCCAGACGCAATTGTCGGATGTCGCCGGCAAGAAGGTCACGACGATCGAGGGATTGTCGGAGAAGGGCGATCATCCGTTGCAGAAGGCTTGGCTCGTCGAGCAGGTGCCGCAATGCGGCTACTGCCAGTCTGGCCAGATCATGCAGGCAGCCGATCTGCTGTCGAAGACCAAAAATCCCACGCGCCAGCAGATCGTCGAGGCCATGGACGGCAACATCTGCCGCTGCGGCACCTATCCTCGCGTCGTGCGCGCCATCGAACGCGCTGCGAAGGAGGGCTGATCCATGACCATCCGTCAGAAAATCCAGGACACGCAACAAGACACGCAGAAAGACGCGTCCCTCTCGCGTCGCGGCTTCCTCGCTGGCTCCGCGGGCCTGTCTTTTGCCTTCACCATGCCCGGCATGCTCTCGGCGGTGTCCGATGCGGCCGCGCAGACCGCGGCAAGAAAATCCTTCGCCGGCTGGATCACCATTGGCGCCGATGGTGCGATCGGCATCGTTGCTCCCGCGGCCGAGATGGGCCAGGGCGTGATGACCGGCCTGCCGATGATCGTCGCCGAAGAACTCGACGCCGACTGGTCGAAGGTCAGCGCACATTTCCCGCCGGCGGTGGCGGCGCCTCCGATGTACGGCAATCCTGGACTCGGTGGCCCGGTGCTCACCGTCGCGAGTCAATCGACGCCGGGTTACTGGGACAAGGCGCGTATGACCGGCGCGCAAGCGCGTCGCGTGCTGATGCAGGCCGCGGCTGAAAAGTGGGGCGTGCCGCTTGCGGAATTGACCACCGAGCCGAGCGTGGTGGTGCATGCCGCTAGCAATCGCCGCATGGGTTACGGCGAGATCGCTGCTTTCGCGACGGTTCCGGCGGACATGCCGAAGCTCGAGGTCAGCGACCTCAAGAAGCCATCCGACTTCCGCATCATCGGCAAGTCGCTCGACCGGCTCGACTCGCCGTCGAAGGTCAACGGCGTCGCCAAATACGGCATGGACGTGCAGGTCCCCAACATGGTCTACGCGACCATGCTGCGCGCGCCGGTCGAGGGCGCGACGCCGGACAACGTCAATGCCACGGCCTATGTCAACATGCCGGGCATCCTGCGCACGATCCAGCTCAACGATGCGGTGGCGATCGTCGGCACGTCGGTCGAGGCAGTGTTTGCGGCGCGCAATCTGTTGAAGGTGACGTGGAAGGGCGGCGCGACCGCCGGCTATAACAGCGAGAAGGCGCTGGAAGGTTATGCCGCCAAGGCGCGCGATGCGTCCGCCAAGGGGCTGCCTTACAAGGCCGAAGGCAATGTCGACGCGGCCTTCACCGGTGCGGCCAAGGTGATCAGCGGCGAATTCCTCACGGATTATGTGCATCACGCTCAGATGGAGCCGATGAACATGACCGCGAGCGTGAACGCCGCCGGTGACGAGGCCGACATCTGGGTCGGTACCCAGTCGCCGACGCCGGTGGCGGGAGTCGCTGCCGGATATCTCAAGACCCAGTTCCCGAAGATCAGAGTGCACCAGCACTTGATCGGCGGTGGGTTCGGCCGGCGCATCTACACCGACTTCGTCCCTTATGTGCTGGAAGTCTCCAAGCAGATGGGGCGGCCGGTGAAGATGATCTGGCCGCGTGAGCAGGATGTGAAGTCCGCGCTGATGCGTCCGCAGACCGCGCATCTGGTCCAGGCCGCGCTAAACGGCAATGGCGATATCGTCGGGTGGAAGCATCGCCTCGTTGCGGAGGCGACCCGCGCCTATGCGGATCCGGCATCGCTCGAAAAGGCCAGCGGGCTCGATTCACTGACGCTTGAGGGCATGGAGACCAATTACGGCATCGAAGCCAAGACCGGTGAGTATCTGGTCGAGAAGCACGGCACCGCGCTTGCGGCCTGGCGTGCGATCGGATCGGGCTTCAACAAGTTCGCAATCGAGTCGATGATCGACGACATCGCGCGCGAATTGAAGATCGACCCGCTCGAGTTGCGGATGAAGCTCCTCGCGAAGCATCCACGCGGCCAGAAGATGCTGCAGACGGTCGCGGAGATGGCCGGCTGGGGCAAGCCGCGCGAAGCCGGGCGCGCGCTCGGCATCGCCTATGTCGACATCTGGCGCACGCCGGCGGCGGCGATCGCCGAAGTGTCGGTCGACCGCGCCACTGGCAAGATCCGCGTCCATAATTTCTGGAACGCGGTC
>CANKHJ010000241.1 GCA_947481635.1 Bradyrhizobiaceae bacterium | reverse complement strand
GCGAATTCTATCGGCCGAACTTCTTCGTCAATACGCCGGATATTCTTCCCGTTCATTTGCAGAACGGCGAGACCTGGATGTTCAAGTCGCGCGTGGCGCTCGCGGCGAGCTTGTCGTCGAATTACGGTGTCTATTCGGGGTTCGAGCTGCTCGAACACGCACCCATCCCAGGCAAGGAAGAATATCTCGATTCCGAGAAATACGAGATCAAGGTGCGCAACTGGAACGCCGCCGGCAACATCAAGGACTACATCACGCGGCTGAACACCATTCGACGCGCCAACCCGGCCCTGCTGCAGACCACCGACCTGCGTTTCGTGCCGATCGATAGCGATGAAGTGCTTGGCTTCGTCAAGGAAGCCACCGATCATTCCAACGCGGTGGCGGTGGCCATCGCGCTCGGCCGCGGCGCGCGCGAATTCTGGTTTCACTTCGGCGACCTGATGATCGGCCCGCCGGATGCGCGCAAGCCGGTGCGCGCCGTCGAGAATCTCGTCACCGGAGAGCGCCGTTACGTCGAGTGGGGCGGGCTGCGGCTGCGCGTCGACAGCGAGCAGGACCCCGCCGTTCTTTTCCGCTGTATCGCTTAGAGGCGCGCCGATGAATCTGTTGACCGACATCGTCGCCGATCAGACGAGCAATGCCGACCTTTGGTACAAGGACGCGGTCATCTATCAGCTCCACGTCAAGGCGTTTCAGGACTCGACCGATGACGGCATCGGCGACTTCAACGGCCTGACCTCGCGGCTGGACTACCTGAAGGACCTCGGCGTCGACACGCTGTGGCTGCTGCCGTTCTATCCGAGCCCGGGCCGCGACGACGGCTATGACATCGCCGATTATGGCGACATCAATCCTCAATTCGGGACGATGAAGGACTTCCGCCGCTTCATGAGCGAGGCGAAGCGACGCGGCCTGCGCGTCATCACCGAATTGGTGATCAACCACACCTCCGACCAGCATGACTGGTTCAAACGCGCACGCCGGAGCCCGGCCGGATCGAGCGCGCGTGACTGGTATGTATGGAACGATACCGACCAGAAATTCCTCGAGACGCGGATCATCTTCACCGACACCGAGAAATCCAATTGGGCGTGGGATCCGGAAGCGAAGGCCTATTATTGGCACCGCTTCTTCTCGCATCAGCCGGACCTCAATTTCGACAACCCGCGCGTGATGAAGCGCTGGCTCGATACCGGCGTCGACGGCTTCCGGCTCGACGCGGTGCCCTATCTGATCGAGCGCGATGGCACCAGCAACGAGAATTTGCCCGAGACGCATGCGATCATCCGCAAACTGCGCAGCGAACTCGAAGCCTATGCGCCGGGCAAAATCTTTCTAGCCGAAGCCAATATGTGGCCGGAGGACGTGCAGCAATATTTCGGCAGCGGCGACGAATGCCACATGGCGTATCACTTCCCGCTGATGCCGCGCATCTATATGGCGATCGCGCAGGAGGACCGCTTCCCAATCGCCGACATCATGCGCCAGACGCCGGACATTCCGGCAAATTGCCAATGGGCGATGTTCCTGCGCAACCATGATGAATTGACGCTCGAAATGGTCACCGACGTCGAGCGTGACTACCTCTGGTCGACCTATGCCGCCGACCCGCGCGCGCGCATCAACCTTGGCATCCGGCGCCGTCTGGCGCCGCTGATGGACAACGACCGGCGCAAGATCGAATTGATGAACGCGCTGCTGCTTTCGATGCCGGGCACGCCGATCATCTATTACGGCGACGAGATCGGGATGGGCGACAATATCTATCTCGGCGACCGCAACGGCGTGCGCACGCCGATGCAATGGACCCCGGACCGCAATGGCGGATTCTCGCGCGCCGATCCCGCCAAGCTGTATCTGCCGCCGATCATGGACCCGGTCTACGGCTTCCAGGCGGTGAATGTCGAGGCGCAGGCAAAAAGCCTGTCATCCCCGCTCAACTGGATGAAGCGCATGATCGCCGTGCGCAAGACCAGCCAGGTGTTCGGACGCGGCAGCCTCACCTTCATCCGTCCCGCAAACCGGGCGGTGCTGGTCTATGCACGCGAATACAACAACGAGGTCGTGCTCTGCGTTTCGAACCTGTCGCGGACCGCGCAGGCGGTCGAGATCGACCTGTCGCATTGGAAGGGCCGCATTCCGATCGAGATGATGGGACGGTCGCGCTTCAAAAAGATCGGCGACGCGCCCTTCGTCGTCACGCTGGCACCCTACGGATTCTTCTGGTTCCTGCTGTGCGAGGAGGCCGGCGCAACCGCCGAACCGACGCAATTGCCGGAATGGGTGACGCTGGTCTTCAGCGACGGCTGGCGCTCGCTGTTGGAGGGCCATTCGTTACGGCTGTTGGAGCGCGAGGTCCTGCCACCCTTCCTGGTCTCGCGACGCTGGTTTGCCGACAAGACCAGCCGCGCGATCCACGCCCGTGTCGCCGGCGCTGTCCCGCTGTCGCCCGGCCAGCCCGGCACGCTGCTGACCATTCTCGACGTTGAAAGCGACAGCGGCCCACACCGCTATGCCTTGCCGCTCGCGCTGCAATGGTCACGCGTCGAACGGAAATCCGAACAGGGGCTGGTGACTCTGGTTGCGCCGATCCGGCGCGGATCGCGCGAGGGGGCGCTGGTGGACGCCGCCGCCGATCCCGCTCTGGTTGCCTGGATGATCCGCCAGATCCACGGCAATGCCGACGTAGAGTCGGACGGCCGCGTCATCCGCTTCCGCGCCACTGAATTATTCGCATCCCAGCCGGAATCACCGGCGATCAAAGACGTGCATGCAATCGGCGCGGAGCAGTCCAACTCGACCGTGATTGCCGACAACCTCTATGCGCTGAAGCTCTATCGCCGCCTGGAAGGCGGTATCAATCCGGAGATCGAGGTCGGGCGCTTTCTGACCGATATCGCCAGATTTCCCAACATCCCGGCACTGCTCGGCACCGCCGAATTGGAAGACAACGGCCGCAACGAAACGCTGGCGATCCTGCACAGCTTCGTCGACAACCAGGGCGACGCCTGGGCTTTCACCACGTCCTATCTCGACCGTTTCATCGAGGAAGAGCGGCTGCTGCCGCACGATGCGGAACGCGAACCCGACCAGCACGCGGCCTTCCTCAACCGCATGCGCACCATCGGGCGGCGGATTGCGGAAATGCATCTGGCGCTTGCGAGCCGCGACGACATTCCCGATTTCGCACCCGAACCGATCACGGCTTCCAACATCACCGGCTGGTGCGATGCCCTGGCCGATGCGCTCAACAAGACCTTCGACGAATTGGCGCGCGAACGATCGAAGCTCGATCCGGAAACGCTGATAGTCGTCGAGCGGCTGCTCACGAAGCGCGGCGCGGCGCTCGAGCGCATCCATGGATTGCTGCCGCGCGAGATCGATGCGGTCAATATCCGTCATCACGGCGACCTCCATCTCGGTCAGCTACTGGTCGTCAAGGATGACGTTTTCATCATCGATTTCGAAGGCGAGCCGAACCGTGGCGCCGCCGCACGGCGTCGGAAAGCGCCCGCGGCCCGCGACGTTGCCGGATTCATCCGGTCGCTCGATTACGCGATGACCTCCGCGCTCGACCGTATCGTGACCTCCCCGGAAGAATATACCCGGCTCGCCACCGTCATGAATCGACTGCGCGACGATGCAGCAGCCGCGTTCCTTGGCGCCGTTCGTGACGTCGCATCGCAGTCAGCGCCTTGGCCGCGGGACAAGGACACTGCCGACCGCCTGCTGCAATTCTTTCTCATCGAGAAGGCAGTCTACGAGATCGGCTACGAGTTGAGTCACCGGCCCGGCTGGCTGCGCATCCCGCTGGTCGGACTTGAACGCACATTATTCCCTGCGGAAGCGAGCAAGCCATGAAGACGCTTCCACCCGACGCACTCGCCGTCATTGGCGGTTATCACGCCGATCCGTTCCGCTATCTCGGCCGGCATGTCGAAAACGACAGGCCGGTGGTGCGTGCCTTCCTGCCGGGAGCTGCGGAAGTCGCCGTCATCGATCCCGAGCATCGCGAGACCAAGCTACGGCGCATCGATGAGTCCGGCCTGTTTGCTGGCGCGGGGCCGGCGCAAGGCAGCTACAGGCTCAAGGCGCAATGGAACGGCAGCGAGGTCGAACTCGAGGACGCCTACCGCTTCCCGCCGGTGCTTTCGGACTATGACCTGCATCTGCTCGGCGAAGGAACGCATCTGCGCGCCTACGACAAGCTCGGTGCGCATCCGATCGTCATGGAAGACGTTGCAGGCGTCGCCTTCGTGGTGTTCGCGCCGAATGCCAAGCGGGTCAGCGTGGTCGGCGAATTCAATCTCTGGGACGGGCGGCGTCATGCGATGCGCGTGCGCGGCAACGGCTTCTGGGAGATCTTCGTCCCCGGCGCCCATGCCGGTCAGAGATACAAATACGAGATCGTCGGCCCCAAAGGACTCCTGCCGCTGAAGTCCGACCCCTACGCCTTCTTTGCGGAAGTGAGGCCGTCGACCGCGTCAATCATCGTCGACCTCGGGGCACTGCCAGAACCAGTCCTCGCGCCTGCCGGCATGAACCGGCTCGATGCGCCGATTTCGATCTATGAGATTCATCTTGGTTCATGGCGGCGAAACCCGCAGGAGAATGATCGCTGGCTCACCTATCGCGAGCTGGCCGAACAATTGCCGGCCTATCTCGCCGATATGGGTTTCACCCATGTCGAATTCCTGCCGATCTCGGAGCATCCCTTCGACGGCTCGTGGGGCTATCAACCGACCGGCTATTTCGCGCCGACCAGCCGCTTCGGCACGCCTGAGGATTTCGTCGCATTGGTCGATGCGTTGCATCGCAGAGGCATCGCGGTGCTGCTTGACTGGGTGCCGGGCCATTTCCCGGACGACCCGCATGGCCTCGGGCTGTTCGACGGCACCGGCCTCTACGAACACGTCAATCCGAAGCAGGGCCGCCATCTCGACTGGAATACGCTGATCTTCAATTACGGGCGGCGCGAGGTGGTGAACTTCCTGGTCGCCAACGCGCTGTTCTGGATGGATCACTACAAGGTCGACGGGCTGCGGGTCGATGCGGTCGCCTCGATGCTCTACCTCGACTATAGCCGCCCCGCAGGGGGCTGGATCCCGAACCGCAATGGCGGACGCGAGAATCTCGAAGCCATCGAATTCCTGCGCAGCGTGAATACCGAGACCTTCGGCCATTATCCGGAATCCACCACGCTGGCCGAAGAATCCACCTCGTGGCCGATGGTGTCGCGCCCGGTCAGCGGCGGCGGCCTCGGCTTCGGCTACAAGTGGAACATGGGGTGGATGCACGACACCTTGAACTACATCGCCAAGGACCCAGTCTATCGCAAGCATCACCACGGCGACATCGTGTTCGGGCTGCATTACGCCTTCTCGGAAAATTTCGTGCTGCCGCTCTCGCATGACGAGGTCGTGCACGGCAAAGGCTCGATCCTCGGCAAGATGCCCGGCGACCGCTGGCAGCGCTTCGCGAACCTGCGCGCCTATTACACCTTCATGTATGGCCATCCCGGCAAGAAGCTGTTGTTCATGGGCAACGAGCTCGGCCATGAGCGCGAGTGGAGCCACGACCGCAGCCTCGATTGGCACCTTCTCGACCAGCCCGAACATGCCGGCATCCAGAAGCTGATCCGCGACCTCAACCATCTCTATCGTGACACGCCCTCGCTGCATCAGCTCGATTGCGACGGCGCGGGTTTTGAATGGCTGGTGATGGACGATACCGACAACAGCGTGTTCGCCTGGCTGCGCCGCGGCAAGGACGGCTCGATGTGCATGGTGGTGGTGAATTTCACGCCCGCGGTGCGCCATGGCTATCGCATCAAGGTGCCGGTGCCCGGTGGATGGCGTGAATTGTTCAACAGCGACGCTGCCCATTATGGCGGCACCAATGTGGGGAACGCGGGACGGGTCGAAGCCGTTGCGACTCCCGCGGGCGGCGAGATCAGCCTCACCATTCCTCCCCTCGCCGGCGTGATCCTGGTTCCGGAGTTTTAAATGCGAATCTTCGAAGGGGCGCCCCATCCGCTCGGTGCGAACTGGGACGGACGTGGGACCAATTTCGCTCTGTTCTCGGCCAATGCCGAGAAGGTCGAGCTGTGCCTATTCGACCGCCAGGGCCGGCGCGAGCTCGAACGCGTCATGCTCCCCGAACGCACCGACGATATCTGGCACGGCTATCTGCCCGACGCCCTTCCCGGCCAGGTCTACGGCTACCGCGTCCACGGTCCCTACGACCCGGAGCGCGGTCACCGCTTCAATGCGCATAAGCTGCTGCTCGACCCCTACGCCAAGGTTCTGGCCGGAAGCTTCATCTGGAACGACGTGCATTTCGGCTACCGGACGCGGTCCTCGCGCGAGGATCTGTCGTTTGATCGG
>CANKHJ010000240.1 GCA_947481635.1 Bradyrhizobiaceae bacterium | reverse complement strand
GTTGAACCCTGAATGTCGTGGATGAAATGCCGCGCCATCTCCATCGACAGGCCCGGATCGCCGCCATGCTTGACCTGCGGAAGCCGCGCGCTGAAGTCAACGAACTCCCGCTCGAACGATATGCGATCCGCCATCGCTTTCGCATCGACTTTGGTCAGCTTGCCTTCAGAGTCCGAAATCTCGACCTCGCGGATGCTCTTTTCCGCGTAGCTCTGCCCGGCGTCGCCCAGGAATACATCAAAGCCGGCGCGGCCATGCGCCGTTGCAACGACATCGCTGCCCTTGGCGTCGGCGGCGATCCCGGTGTTACGCTTAAAGCCGGCGTCGAAATTGCTTTTGGCCTGTTCCTCGACCCGGGTGTCCGCCGAGATGAATGAAAAATCGATATCGCTGTCGAAGGTCAGCGCTTCGGACTTCTGCGTCGGCCACCGCCCGATTTTGGCGACGAAAACCTTCGTGTCGTGGCTGGTCGTGCGTAGCGCCTCCGCGATCGTCGCATTCGTCGCGTCGCGTCGATAGCCGAGCAGTTCCTTTTCGACAGACGTTCCGCCTTCGGCGAACTTCGCGCCAAGGAAGGATTCGCTGAGGCCCGCGCTCTCGAGTTTGGTGCGGACCTGCCGCACCTCGGCCATGCCGACGTTCATGCCGCCGAGCTGTTGAAAGAATTCCTTGGGGGCGAGCCGGCCCTCGCGCACCTTCAGGAGCATTTCGGCGATCGTCGCGTGCGTCGACGGAGCGCCGGCAAAGGCCCGGCTCCCACGCATCTGCATCAGGGGCGACCGGTCGTCGTCTGTTTGTTGTCCCGATGGCGCGGTGGATTGCGACAATGCCGGCGTCGCCCACAGCTGCGCCGCAGTCGCGATCAGAACAAGGACTCGGCGCAACCGGCTCATGGTTGAACGCCTTTTTCGGACAACGAAGCGATCGCGCGCGCGACGCCAGGGCCAAACGTGCCGTCGACCGGACCGGAATAGACACCGCGCCGTTTCAGCAGGGACTGAAGCTCGCGTCGAAAGGGTGCGCCCCACGGGCCGGAATTCTCGGCCATTTCACGATGTGCGAGGGGATATCCCAACTCCAATGCCTTGATCATCAAGCTCGCGGCCGCGGCCGGATCGGGCTTCACGCCCCAGCCGAGGGCATACATCTGCGCCAGGCTGTAGCTCGCCTCGCCATTGCCGGCCGCTTCAGCCTTGGCAAACCACCGCATCGCCTCGCCATAATTCCGGGCGACGCCTTCGCCGTTGCGGTTAACAACGGCGAGATTCAACATGCCGCGGATACTGCCCGCCTCGGCGGCGTCGCGGTACCATTTCACGGCCGCCTGGGGGTCGGGCGCCACGCCAACACCCTGGCCATAGGCAAAGCCGACCTCGCTCATCGCGTCGCCATTGCCCAACTCGGCGGCGCGCTGAAACCATTGAAGCGCGGCTGCATCGTCGCGCGCGACGCCCTCTCCGGTCCGGTAATGGAGCGCGAGATTGAACATGCCGACGGCATTTCCGGCTTCTGCCGCCTTCCGGTACCACGCGGTTGCCGGCGCCTTTTCGACAGCGATGCCGCGTCCCTCGTCGTAGGCGCGCCCTAGGTCGTTCATCGCGTCGCTATTGCCGGCCTCCGCCGCCCGGCGATACCAGACGACAGCTTCCGCCTCGTCCTGGGTGACCCCGGTCCCTGAGCTATAGGCGGCGCCGACCGCGAATATGGCGATCGCATTTCCGGCATCGGCAACCTGGCGCCGGAGACGAAAGGCCTCCTGCGGATTCCGCTCGAGCGCGAGGCCTTCTTCATAGGCGGAAGCCAGCAGCAGGATGCCCATCGGAGAGCCGCTCTCCGCGGCTCCCCTGAGCAGGGGCAGAGCTTCTCTATAACGCTCAGCTTTGTAGAGCGATCGCGCTAGTTGGAAAGCATATCGCTTTGCCGAGGGCGCCTCCGCGAGGGCCTGCGTGCAGGCCGCTATTGCTTCCGCCGCCTGAAGGCGGCCCCATTCGACGCCTCGGACGCCCGTGGGCTTCTGCAGGTCTTCGGGATGCGCCGCGAGTTCGTCGCAGCGATGCACGGGCAGACCGTCCGGTGCGTTTGCCGATTGAGGTGGCTCTGCAATCGGCGCCCACGACATTCGTTCGACGACCGCTTGTGCAATTGGTTGATGAACGGCAAACGCACTTTCCGGTGCGGAGTAATGCAGCGCGTAGACAACTCCCTTGTCGGCGCCGCCGACGATAACGACCCAGGCCGCGCGGCTGACATGGTCGACGGCATAGAGAATCTGAAGTTGAAGCCCTGCCCCGGCGGCGCGTGTCTCGATCGTCGTCGGCGGCGCGATGTCTGCATCGCGGTCGATCGTCAGATAGCTGTCGGACACCGTGCGGCTGACACGCGCCGGGTCGAGCCCGCTGCCGTCATGACGCTCGACTCGGATCAGCGCGCCGGCCTCCCGGCCCCCTTGCGGCCGCAGGATCAATGCAGCTCCGGTCTCCTGCTTCTGCCACCCTTCCGGAGTCTCAACATTGAGTTCAAGGCGTTCGGCCGCGCGCATCGGCGACGCAAATGTCGCCGTCACAACCAGCATCGCAATTGGCACGAGATGCCAGAACAGGCCGCGCCTGGCCAGGGAAAATGTCATTTGTCCGCTCGGTAAAATTCCGCGGCGGCCACGTCATCGCGACCGGCCTTGCGGAACGACTAAGACTGAACGGCACACCAAATCCTTGATCTTGCTCAACTAGCCCCGCCTGCCTTTCGGCGGGAGGGTCAAGAACGGCAAGGCCCGGCAAAGTCCGGCCACGCCCCGCCGATGCCGGCACCCTGGAAGGTCCGAGCGCCCGCACGGCCCTTCAGTTCGATCCGCCCAGATCCCGCCAGCGCGGCAAACAGCGGATCTGCAAGGTCGAGCCGGATTTCAAGTTGCCAGGTTTCTTCATGCTGGTCGTATCCCAGACCGGGATAGGCGCGCGTTTCTTCTTTTCCCGCCGTGAGCGTCACCTCCAGCCCGCGGTTGGCTTTCACCAACTCGGCGACGCCGGGGAGGGCTTTCTTTTGCAGATGAATATAAATCATCACAGTGCCGCTCTTGCGGCGGCAACTCATCCAGAAACCGGCGTAGTTGTTGTCGTCGGGAATGGTCAGACCGAGTTTCATATCCTCGTCACCGCCCTCGGCCGCGCTCCAGGTCTGTCGGGCGTTGGGGCCAGGCTGCGCGCTCGCAATGACAATCGTTGATGCCAGCGAGACGACAAGAACGACAGCGGCGATCCACGCTTGCGGCATAATCGGCATTGGCTGCTTCCTATCAATTGGCCGTATTCATCGGCACCATTGTGCACATTGAAACACCGATCCGGCCGCGCTTCTCGAGCGTTCCGGCGAAGCCGTAGCTCCGCCCCGTCTGCATCGGATAGCCACAAAGGTCAGGAATGTTGCTGGTGACGACGATAACCCGCTTCGGACTCCGGCCTTTGATCCGCTCGGTAACATTGACGACGGCGACCATCTGTTTGATGTCGCGGGTCGTGCCGACAGAACGCACGACCCCTGTAAACGCAACCTCGGATCGCTCGATGACCTGATTGCGGCTCAGCCTGACGCAGGAACACGCCAGCGCCGGTTCTGTGGCCAGCACGACCCCGGCAAACAGCAAGATAATTCGCCAGAGCATCCGGTGTCTTTCATCTGATCCGCACGCACAACCTTGATAGTCTCACCTTGCAACTCTACCGGACGCGTCCACGCGAGAATTTGATTTTACGCAATTCATTGTCTCGATTTCTCCGCGTTGGCCAGATGGGCAAACCGATGCCGACCCGTGCAGGGAATGACCAATACACGTTTGCGAGCGAGGGCAATGCAATCACTGCCTCGGGCATTGCTCCGGCCACCGATTCGCATCGGGGATTCGGCGAGGTGAAAATTTTCGGCTAACATGCTGGCGCGCCAATCGTTCTCCGGCTCAACGCAACAATCCCTCGGCCCCAAAGGTCCGGTAGTCGACGGTCAGTTCCTCGCCGGTCGCGATGCGCCGGCTGGCGTAGAAACCGTTCCCGTCCTCCGTTTCCATGTTCGGAGACTCGGAGTGGTTGAGATATGAACCGATGCTGATGAGGTTCGTACCGGTGACGGGAACCAGAACCCGATCGCCGGTTGGGACAAATAAATTCTTGATGATGGCCCGCACCCCGGGCTGAGCCGCCTTGTATTCGTCAGGCAGGATCTCCACCCAATTGTTGGAGTCCGGTTGTCCGTCGAGGAACGGGTCAATCCCCTTCGCGATCGGGCGTGCCGCGAACACACCCACGCCGTGGATTTTAGACGGCGCCAGGTGGCAATATGCTTCGTTCAAAATGCGCTTCACGACTGTCTTGCGACGAATCAACGCTTAGCTCCGCCCGAAAATAACCAGCCATGTCCCGTTGGCACATTGTACCACGCAGGAGGAAAACTGGAACAAAGAGTCGACGAGGCTCTGATCCAGCATCGTTGGATCAGAGCCTCCCTTGTCGACTGATAGAGGCGTGATGTTCCCGAAAATCTGTCGCGATTTTTCGGGATCAGTCTCTAGACGGCGTCTTTGACGCCCTTCACCGGCCGCGCCTTGATCACCTTGCGCGCGGGCTTCGCCTTGAACACGGTCGGCTCCTTGGTGAACGGGTTGATGCCCTTGCGCGCCTTGGTGGCGGGCTTCTTGATGACGACGAATTTTGCGAAGCCGGGCACCACGAAGGCGCCGTTCTTCTTCAATTCCTTGTAGCCGATCGCGGCGAGCGTCTCGATGACGCCCTTCACATCGCGCTTTGCCAATGAATGCTCTTCAGAAATTTTTCCGATCAGCTCAGACTTCGACATCAACGTAGCCATGAAGTTCTCTCTTTCGTTCGAATCACCCGTGAATATTCGGGTTTCTGCGCGTGAATGCCAGAAACTCCCGCGATTTACACAGCATTTGTTGAAATCAGCGCGATTTTATTCGCTTTTCATGTCCACAGGGCTGTCATTCGGCCGCGGTGAGCTTATTCCGCGGCCAATGCCAGGGCGGCCGGCGCATAATTCAGGATCGGCGAGAGCCAGCGTTCGACCTCCGGCATGCTCATCCCCTTCCGCTTCGCATAGTCGGCGACCTGATCTGGCCCGATCTTCCCGACGCCGAAATAGTGGCTGTTAGGGTGCGCGAAATAGAGGCCAGAAACGGACGACCCGGGCCACATCGCGTAACTCTCGGTCAAAGACAGGCCGATCGAATGCTCGGGCTGCAACAGGTCGAACAGCGTCGCCTTCTCGGTATGGTCCGGCTGCGCGGGATAGCCGGGCGCCGGCCGGATGCCTTGATAGCGCTCGGACAGAAGCTCGTCGTTGCTCAGGCATTCGTCCGGCCGATAGGCCCATAACTCGTGGCGGACCCGTTCGTGTATATACTCCGTGGTGGCCTCGGCGAGCCGATCGGCCAGCGCCTTGGCGAGAATCGAGCCGTAATCGTCGTTGTCTCGGTCGAAGCGGGCGACCAGTGCCTCCAATCCATGACCGGAGGTCACCGCGAAACCACCGACATAGTCGTCGATCCCGCTTCCGGCCGTAGCAACGAAGTCCGCAAGCGCCACATTCGGGCGGGCGCGCGTATGCTGCATCTGCTGGCGCAGCGTGTGCAGCACGGTGAGACGATGTCGGCGCTCGTCATCGGTGAACAGCACGATATCGTCGCCGTCCGCGCCAGCAGGCCAGAAGCCGACCACCGCACGGCACTGCAGCAGCCGCCGGTCGACAATCTCCTGCAACAGCTTGATTGCATCCTCGTAGAGGCTCCGGGCGGCAGAACCCAATTTTGGATCGTCGAGGATCGCGGGATAACGGCCCGGTAATTCCCAGGTCTGGAAGAACGGCGTCCAGTCGATATATCGCGCGATCACGTCAAGCGGCAGCGCGTCGAACGGACGCGTGCCGAGGAATGTCGGCCGCGTCGGCTGATAGGCTGCGAATGACGGCACCAGCCGGTTCTGGCGCGCCGCAGCGATCGGCAGCCGCGCCTTGTCTCGTTGCATGCGCGCGTGATCGCTCGCGGTCCGCTCATAGTCCGTCCGGATACTTGAGACGAATGACGCGCGCTCGGAGCCGAGCAGCTTCGAGACGACGCCGACCGCCCGGCTCGCGTCGGTCACGTGGATCGCCTGCCCTCTCGAGAAAGCCGGATGGATCTTCACCGCGGTATGCAGCCTGCTGGTGGTCGCGCCGCCAATCAGCAGCGGCGTGCTCATGCCGCGCCGTTCCATCTCGCTGGCGACATTCACCATCTCGTCGAGCGATGGCGTGATCAGGCCGGACAATCCGATGATGTCTGCGCCGATCTCCTTGGCGGTGTCGAGGATCCTGGCCGCCGGCACCATGACCCCGAGATCGTGGAT
>CANKHJ010000239.1 GCA_947481635.1 Bradyrhizobiaceae bacterium | reverse complement strand
CCGATGCTCGCGCGCGGCGAGCTGCACTGCATCGGCGCGACCACGCTCGACGAATACCGCAAGCATGTCGAGAAGGACGCGGCGCTGGCGCGGCGCTTCCAGCCGGTCTTCGTCAACGAGCCAAGCGTCGAGGACACCGTCTCGATCCTGCGCGGCCTGAAGGAAAAATACGAACTGCATCACGGCGTGCGCATCACCGATTCCGCGATCGTCGCGGCGGCGACCTTGTCGAACCGCTATATCACCGACCGTTTCCTGCCCGACAAGGCGATCGACTTGGTCGACGAGGCGGGCGCGCGGCTGAAGATGCAGATCGATTCCAAGCCGGAAGAGCTCGACAATATCGACCGCGAGATCATGCGGCGCAAGATCGAGCAGGAGGCGCTGAAGAAGGAGACCGACGCGGCGTCGAAGGACCGGCTGCAACGGCTGGAAAAGGAGCTCGTCGAGCTTCAGGAGCGCGGCGACGCGCTCACCGCCAAGTGGAAATCGGAGCGCGACAAGCTGTCCGACGCGCAGAAGCTCAAGAGCGAGCTCGAACAGGCGCGCCAGGAGCTGGTCAATGCGCAGCGCCGTGGCGAGTACCAGAAGGCCGGCGAATTGGCCTATGGCCGGATCCCGGAGCTGGAGAAGAAGCTCAAGGATGTCGAGGAGGCATCAGCCAAGGGCGCGGTGCTCGAAGAGGCCGTGACGGCGAACCATGTTGCGCAGGTCGTGTCGCGCTGGACCGGCATTCCGGTGGACCGGATGCTGGAAGGCGAGCGCGAGAAGCTGCTCAAGATGGAAGACCAGATCGGCAAACGGGTTGTCGGCCAGGCCGAACCGGTCAAGGCGGTCTCGACCGCGGTACGGCGCGCGCGCGCGGGACTGCAGGATCCGAACCGGCCGATTGGCTCGTTCATGTTCCTCGGGCCGACCGGCGTCGGCAAGACCGAACTGACCAAGGCGCTCGCCGAATATCTGTTCGACGACGAGCATGCGCTGCTGCGCATCGACATGTCGGAATTCATGGAGAAGCATTCGGTCGCGCGCCTGATCGGCGCGCCTCCCGGCTATGTCGGCTACGAGGAGGGCGGCGCGCTCACGGAAGCCGTGCGTCGGCGGCCTTATCAGGTGGTGCTGTTCGACGAGATCGAGAAGGCGCATCCGGACGTGTTCAACGTCCTGCTGCAGGTGCTCGATGACGGACGTCTCACCGACGGCCAGGGCCGCACGGTCGACTTCCGCAACACGCTGATCATCATGACATCGAATCTCGGCTCCGAATATCTCGTGGCGCAGGGTGAGGGCGAGGATATCGACCTGGTGCGCGATCAGGTGATGGCCGAGGTGCGTTCGCGCTTCCGTCCGGAATTTCTCAATCGCGTCGACGAGATCATCCTGTTCCACCGGCTCAAGCGCGAGCATATGGGCCGCATCGTCGACATCCAGATGCAGCGGCTGGCCAAGCTGCTGGAGGATCGCAAGATCGTGGTCGAACTGGAGCCGTCGGCGCGTGAATGGCTCGCCGACAAGGGCTACGATCCGGCCTATGGCGCTCGTCCGCTCAAGCGCGTGATCCAGAAGGCGGTGCAGGATCCGCTTGCGGAGATGATCCTCGCCGGTCAGGTCAAGGACGGCGAGCGCGTCGTGATCTCCGGCGGTCCGCAGGGCCTGCGCTTCAACGGCGGGTCAGTGGCTCAGGCGGCTTAGGCGTCACAGCCGAGCTCCATTCACAATGCGTCGCCCCCGCCAACGGGGGCGACCACCGGTGATGGAATTGAGAGCGTTATCGCTTCATCAGTCCGGCCGCGGTCAAGGCGCGCGTGATCACGCCGTGCACATCGACACCGGCCGGTAACTTCGGCGCTTGCTTGGCCGGACGCTCGCGGCGTGGCTCATCGGTCACTTTGGCTCGTGGGCGCAACGCCGGCGATTTTTTTTGCTGAACGGCAGCGGTGTGCGCGGCCGCGATACCAAAAAACTTTGCGGCGTGGAACGTCGAGGAGATGCCGGCCTCGATCAGGAATGCGCTTGCGGTGCCGGCCTGGTCATCGCCTTCACCGACCGATAGCGGGGTGCCATGCGCCATGCCTTCGATCGTGTAGGATTCGATCACGTCCGCTCCGGTGGCATCGCGCCAGACGTCGCGCGCATGCCCGTTCACGGCCTCGGTGAGTGTCGGTGCTTCCGGCAGACCATGAACGTCGCGCCATTGCTTCACGATCTCCTTCGCATTCGCCGGAACCACCGTGCGATCGGCGTCGCCGTGCCAGACCGAAACGCGCGGCCAAGGCCCAGAATGCGGCGACGCGCGGCGCACCATGTCGCCCCACGCCGGTGCGGGTCGCGCGGGCGCCTGGAACATCGCCTCGAAGGCTTCCTGGACATTTTTGGCGGCGCCATGGGGCAGCCCGGCGATGATTGCGCCGGCCGCGAATACTTCCGGATAGATTGCCAGCATCACCGACGCCATCGCGCCACCGGCGGACAATCCGGTGATGAAGATCCGGTCCATGTCGAGTTGATGCTCGGCGACCATGGTTTCGATCATGGCGCGGATCGATGCCGGCTCACCTTGCCCGCGCTGCGTGTCGCCGCTCACGAACCAGTTGAAACAGAGGTTGGCGTTGTTGCTCGCCTGCTGCTCGGGATAGAGCAGGGCAAATCCGTATCGATCCGCCAGCGTCGACCAGCCAGCCCCGGTGTCGTAGGCGGCAGCGGTCTGGGAGCAGCCATGCAACACGACGACCAGCGGCGCGTCCGCGCCCAGGCCGGACGGGACATGGCTGAACATCCGCAGCGCGCCCGGGTTGGCCCCAAAATCATCGGTCTCGATCAGGACAATGGGAGCTCGGGGGAGTGTCGGCGCGAGCGATTTCGCCTTATCGATCAGGCCTTTCCATTTCGCTTGCTGCCGCGCGATGTGCTTCAGCTTCTCGGTCAGATCGAGCATGAGATGGGGGTCTCTCCGGCCGCGGCTTGGCGACGGTCGGCGACCGCTCCCGATGCTGCACTGCACAATTGGAGTAGATGGCCGATAGAATCAAGCCCGGAAGGATCACGATGATCGGCCAACGGCAAACTTGGTTCCAGGATACCGGTTTTCCGGAAAACCCGCTCAAAGACTAGGGCTGGCGCCCCATCAGCGCGCGGACATGGGTCACGAAACGTTGCGCAGCGCCCTTCGGCAGGCCGTGCACCACAATCGGGCTCAGTCCACCGGTGCTCTCGACGGTCAATGTGTCCCAGATCAAGCCGCGGTCATGCTCGATCTCGGCGATGTGCGAG
The DNA here is from genome assembly GCA_947481635.1 of Bradyrhizobiaceae bacterium. GTDB lineage: Bacteria > Pseudomonadota > Alphaproteobacteria > Rhizobiales > Xanthobacteraceae > CANKHJ01. Next base: position 3,123 of record CANKHJ010000239.1, on the reverse strand, counting down.
ATGCGCATGTGGTTCTCGTCCCTGATCCAGGGCGTCAGCCAGAAATACACCTTGCGCGCGAACACACTGCTGTCGTCGGCCGCAAGCTTGTCGCGGAATATCAGCTTAGTGATCTTGACGGTGAACAGCGCCCACCAGCGGCTTGAACTGACCTCGAAGCGATTGGCCGTCGTCAGACCATCGCTCAACGGCTGCTCGTCGCGACGCGGGTCGGGCGTCCCGCCATCATGCTGTCGAGCCGCTCGCGCTCCTGCGCGAAATTGTCGAGTACCGGCCCGTCAAGCACGCGGCCGCGCGGCAGACGGATGCGCATCGGATCGACGAAGCGACCATTGACCAGAATTTCGTAATGCAGATGCGCGCCGGTCGAGAGGCCGGTCGAGCCGACATAGCCGATCACCTGGCCTTGGCGCACCTTGGTGCCGGGCTCGATGCCGCGCGCGAACGCAGTCATGTGGCCATAGGCGGTCTCGTAGCCGTTGGCGTGGCGCACGCGGATGTATTTTCCGTAACCGCCTTCCCAGCCGACTTTCTCGATGGTGCCGTTGCCCGATGCGAAGATCTGCGTGCCGTGCGGCGCCGCCCAATCCACGCCGGTATGCATCTTGGTGTAGCCAAGGATCGGATGATTTCGCGAGCCGAATGAGGAGCGCATGATGCCGGCCATCAGCGGCTTGCGGACCAGGAACTTCTTCGCGCTCTTGCCGGTCTCGTCGTAGTAATCGACCAAGCCATCGTCGGTCGACTGGAAGCGATAGAATTTCTTGGTCTCGCCGCCGACGGTGATCGACGCAAACAGCACTTCGTTGCGGTCGTTATTGGCATTCTCGTCGTCGCCGGCGAACAGCACTTCGAACGTGTCGCCGGTTTGCGTCTTGCGCTGGAAGTCGACGTCATACGAATAGATGCGGATCATGTCGTCGATCACGCCGCGCGGAATCTGCTGGCGAAAGCCGGTCTCGTAGATGCTCTGATAGAGCCGCACGCCCGAGCCGTCGTCCTCTTCGTCGTCCGCGACCTCCGCGACTTCGGTGGACTGGTTCTGCTGCGACACGTCGACCGAAACGTATTTGCCGAGATCGGATAACGCGACCACCGCTTCGATGCCGGCATCGCCGACGATCGTCACGCGGACTGGCGCGAGCCGATGGCCCATCGCGGTCGCCGGCGCGAGCAGCACGCGGATTCTCTGGCCTTCCTTGAGCACGCCATCACGGCCGCGTTGGCCGAGCGCGGTGGTCAGGCCCTTGATCTCGTCCGGCGAAGCCAGCAGCTCGCGCAGGATGGCGCCGATGCTGTCGTTCTTTTTGGCGAGCACCACGCGCTCGCCGGCATTGTTGCCGCCCTGCGGGTTGGTCTTCGGCAGCAGCGTGATGTTCTCAGGAACGATGCGCGGCTCGAAGCCCGCGTAAGGATCCGGCTCGCCTTCGTTGGCATAGGAGAGCTTGAAGCCCGGACCACCGGCACTGGCGCTGGCGAGCGCGGGTCCAGCGGAGGGCGTGCCGGCATTGCCGGTCCAACTGGCCGCTTCGCGGACCCGATTGAGCACGTCGTCGATCGGCAGCAAGGCCGCCACCTTGGCGCGCGGCAGCGCGGCGGCGAGATCACGGGTCACGAACGAGACTTCTGCGTCCGGCGCGGCGCCGGGCGCCTCGTCGGTCGGCGCTGCGCCTTGCGGACCGGTATCGGTGAGCAGCTTCTGCGGATTGAAGGCCGGTACGCCGGCGGACAACTCCGACAGCGTGAGCGCCAGGTTGCCGTTGACGCGCACGAACGGCCGCACCCGTACCACTTCGCGATTGCCGACCCGCGAGGTCGTCGAAACCCGGATCACCTGGCGCCGCGCAGTGAGCTCGCTGGCCGCAGGCAGGCGGTCGCCCTTGCGCGTGCTGGCGGCGGTGCGTTCGCCGCCAAGCGGGCCCCGCAGCGCGCTCTCGAAGCGCTCTGGCATCGCGGCGAAGGTCGATTCGCCGTCCAGCGATGCGTAAACGGCGCCGCCCATGAGAGCCGCGCCGCATAAACCGGTGAGAATGGTGGCACTGAACCATTGTACGGAGACACGGCGGCGGTCGACCAGGACCGACTCCCCGTCTACGGAGAGCGGCGGTTCGTTGCCGAGATCGACCTGGTCGAACTCGGCATTCGAACGATGTGCCCCGCGCAGCCTGGCGTGCTCCAAAACCGTCGTCCCCTCCGCTCGCTTCCCGCGAGGGCTTCGCCACAACGTTAGCGTCTTCGAGCCGGAAGCCGGCCCTTGGACTCAGATGACCGAACGATCGCCCAGGTCACCTCAACCCGTCAATGACTGCCGGCGGCTGAATCCCATTGGATCGAACCGATCGGAGCCCTTGCACTCGTTACGCGCGATGATCGGGCGCCCGTAGACTGCCCGAAAATGAACCACCCTTAAGAGAATAGAAACGGCTGAGAATGTGGCTGGAGTACGGCGCGGGCGATGCCCTTAAACAGGCCGTAAAAGCCCATAATTCCTGCAAATCAGCGGCGGTAAGATCAGCTTCGATTTTCCTCTTCTTGGCTGTTGACAACGGAAAGGGGCGGGGCCTATAACCCCGCCATCAACGGCGCGCCCATCGCCTCCGTGCGATGACGCGCCTGTGAAGCTCCTCACTGGCATCGGTGAAAAGGCATCCGAGAGTAATCGGCTGCTGGAGACTTCTGCGACGCTCCGGTTTCGGCCGGGGTAGACGACCAAGTATGTGGGGCTGCGAGGTCCCGGGCTGTTTGACAAGTAAATCTGAAGAAAGAGAAACGCGGACGGCGGAGTCCTTGCGGGTTGCTCTGGACAATGGATGTGGGACGCAAGTCTCGCCTCGGTTGAAAAGGGCGGCCAGATAAAGACTTCGGCGGTCGACGTTTCTAGGTTACACCATAGGTCATGACAGTAAGAAATTGCTGGCGTGTCCGAAGGTGGGACCTCGTCAAAACGTTGTGACTAGCCGGTTTCAATATCTCAAACTTGAGAGTTTGATCCTGGCTCAGAGCGAACGCTGGCGGCAGGCTTAACACATGCAAGTCGAGCGCCCCGCAAGGGGAGCGGCAGACGGGTGAGTAACACGTGGGAACGTGCCTTTTGGTTCGGAACAACCCAGGGAAACTTGGGCT
>CANKHJ010000238.1 GCA_947481635.1 Bradyrhizobiaceae bacterium | reverse complement strand
TCAGGTCGAGATCTATTCCGAAGGGCAGGGCGCCAATGAGGCCGCCTACAAGTTCCTGTTCATGGCGAAGGGCGGCGGCTCGGCGAACAAGTCGTTCCTCTACCAGGCGACGCCGTCGATCCTCACCCATGACCGCCTGATCGCGTTCCTGAAGGAGAAGATCCTCACGCTCGGCACCGCGGCGTGCCCGCCTTATCACCTCGCCATCGTGATCGGCGGCACCTCGGCCGAGATGACGATGAAGACCGTGAAGCTTGCCTCGGCGCGCTATTACGACGACCTGCCGACGCAAGGGTCCGAAGACGGCCATGCCTTCCGCGATCTCGCAATGGAGCAGGAGGTGCACAAGCTGACCCAGGCGCTCGGCGTCGGCGCGCAATTCGGCGGCAAATATTTCTGCCACGACGTGCGCGTGATCCGGCTGCCGCGCCATGGCGCATCGCTGCCGATCGGGCTCGGCGTGTCGTGTTCGGCGGACCGCCAGGCGCTCGGCAAGATCACCAAGGACGGCGTCTATCTCGAAGAGCTCGAGCATAACCCGGCGCAATATCTGCCCGAGGTCGATGCGACGCTCGGTGGCGCGGTGGTGAAGATCGACCTCAACAAGCCGATGCCGGAAATTCTGGCGCAGTTGTCGCAATATCCGATCAAGACCCGGCTCTCGCTGTCCGGTCCGATGATCGTCGCGCGCGATCTGGCGCATGCCAAGCTGCGCGAGCGGCTGGAGGCCGGCGAAGGCCTGCCGGATTATTTCAAGAACCACCCGGTCTATTACGCGGGCCCAGCCAAGACTCCCGAAGGCTATGCCTCCGGCGCGTTCGGCCCGACCACGGCCGGCCGGATGGATTCCTTCGTCGCGGATTTCCAGAAGGCCGGCGGCTCGATGGTGATGGTCGCGAAAGGCAATCGCGCCAGCGCGGTGCGCGATGCCTGCAAGGCCTATGGCGGCTTCTATCTCGGCTCGATCGGTGGCGTCGCCGCGAACCTCGCCGAGCATTGCATCAAGAAGGTCGAGACCGTCGAATATGCCGAACTCGGCATGGAAGCGATCTGGCGCATCGAGGTCGAGGATTTCCCGGCCTTCATCGTGATCGACGACAAAGGCAACGACTTCTTCAAGGAACTGAATCTGGGTTGACGTCGAGGTTGGCGCTTCGCGCGCCCCGGAATGACGGTCGAGTGACCGGCCGCGTTCACGGTGCGTGAGCCCGCTTCGCGCGGTGGATTTTCCACAGCCCTCGCAGCAGCGTCACGATGAGCCCGAGCAGGGTGCCGAGCGGCACCGCGCTGAACGTGATCGTGGCGATGCCCATCGCGCAGCCGCCGGAATCGCCGGGGCCGCCGCATTGCGGGTCCATGAAGGTGATCGTACCCACCAGCATCAGCGTGAGCAGCGGCAACAGCAGCGACCAGGCCAGCGCCCACAACACCGCGCGCCCGATGACGCGGCCGATTGCGCCGGCGGTGAAGGCCGGGGGCGCGGGCTGCGGCCGGTCCGACGGCTCGGCCACGAAGCCCGCCGCTTCCATCGCCTCGATCAGCCGTTGGGCGGGCGCTGCCGCCGTGATCCGGACCAGGCGCTGTGAAAGATAGCCATCCACGCTCGTCTCCGGGTCGAGGTGGCGCACCGCCGCGGCGATCGTATCGACCGACTCTTGGTCGATCATGCCGATCACCGTGAACATGGCTGTGGTCCGCTCGGGTTCCGTCATCGGCATCCTCCGGCTGGCGTCAGGGTGTCGCATATACTGCGGCGACCGCCGTGACCCAAATGGGGAGGCCGGGAACTCACAGGCTTCAGCAAGTGTCATTGGATGAATGCCCGCCGGGTACTATGCTCCGGCCGATTGATCTCATGGGCGAGCAACACACGCATGCTGGTAGACCGGATTCGAGGCCGCGACAGGCTCATCCTCCGCGATATTGCGGTGGTCGCGCTGGAATTCGCCGGCATCGCTCTGGCCTATCTGTTGGTGGCGAAGCTCGGGCTGCAACTCGCCTCAATCAACGCAAGCGCGACGCCGGTGTGGCCCGCTACCGGCCTTGCCATCGCCGCCGTGCTGCTGCGCGGCTATCGCATCTGGCCGGCGATCCTGGTTGCGGCCTTCCTCGCGAATGCGACGACCACCGGGGCGATCACGACCTCGGCCGCGATCGCCGTCGGCAACATGCTCGAGGCGCTGGTCGGCGGCTGGCTGATCAATCGCTGGGCCGGCGGCCGCGAGACCTTCACGACTCCGACTAGGGTCGCGAGTTTCGCACTGATCGTCCTCCTCGCCACGATGATCAGCGCCACCATCGGCGTCCTCAGCCTTGCGCTGAGCGGCTTCGCCGAATGGCGCGCTTTCGCGCCGATCTGGATGACTTGGTGGGTCGGCGACGTCACCGGCGGGCTGGTGGTGACACCGGTCATCGTGTTGTGGGCGCTGCGGTGGCGCGAGGTCCTCGATCCGGCCAAGCGGCTGGAAGCAATTCTGATCCCGGTCGGGGCCATCGTGGTCGGCATCCTCGCCTTCAGCCCCTTGATCGAACAGACCGGCTACCGCGATCCGATCGGATTCCTCGCGATCCTGCCGCTGCTCTGGGCGGCGTTGCGCCGCGGCCAGCGCGATACCGCCACCGCCGCGCTGATCCTCGCGGGCTTCGCGCTGTGGGGCGCGCTGGCTGGCGGCGGCCCCTTCGTGCGCACCGATCTCAACGCGTCATTCCTGCTGGTGCTGATGTTCCTGATCAGCGTGTCGGTGCCGAGCCTCGCCTTGAGCGCGCATGCCGCCATGCAACGTGATTCCGAAGCCTCGCTGCGCCGCGCCCATGACGACCTCGACCGGGGCAGCCGGCAGCGCGACCGCGCGCTCGCCGACAGCGAGCGCCAGTTCCGTCTGCTGGTGGAGGGCGTCACCGATTGCGCGATCTTCATGCTCGATCCCGCAGGCAACGTCATCAGCTGGAACAGCGGCGCGCAGCGGATCAAGGGCTACACCGCGGCGGAGATCGTCGGTCAGCATTTCAGCCGCTTCTCCACCGAGGAGGATCGCAACGACGGGAAGCCGGCGCGCGCCATTGAGCGCGCCACCGCCACCGGCAAGCACGAGACCGAAGGCTGGCGCGTGCGCCGCGACGGCACGCTGTTCTGGGCCAGTGTCGTGCTCGATGCGGTGCGCGACGAAGACGGCAATCTGATCGGCTTCGCCAAGATCACGCGCGACATCAGCGAGCGCCGCAACAGCCAGGAAGCGCTTGAGCGGGCGCAGGAGCAGCTCAACCAGGCGCAGAAGATGGAGGCCATCGGCCAGGTCACCGGCGGCATCGCGCATGACTTCAACAACCTGCTGATGATCGTGAGCGGCCATGCCGACATCCTGCGGCGGCGCGTCGGCGAGGATCCGCGCGGGGCGAAGGCGGTCGACGCGATCCAGGCCGCCGCGCGCCGCGGCGAGAGCCTGACCCGGCAATTGCTGACTTTCTCGCGGCGCCAGCGGCTGAGCCCGATGGTGGTCGATATGCGCGAGCGCATCCAGGTGATGCGGCCGATGCTGGAAAGCTCGCTGCGCGGCAATATCGAATTCGTCAGCAACCTGCCGCCGGACCTTTGGCCGGTCGAGGTGGATATCGGCGAGTTCGAGCTCGCGCTGGTCAACGTCGCAGTGAATGCGCGTGACGCGATGCCGAATGGCGGGCGTTTCGTGCTCTCGGCCGAGAATGTATCGTCGACGCCGCTCTCCGGCAGCACGCAGCAGATCGGCGATTACGTAGCGCTGGACCTTACCGATACCGGAACCGGCATTCCACCCGAGATCCGCGCCAAGATCTTCGATCCGTTCTTCACCACCAAGCCGATCGGCAAAGGCACCGGCCTCGGCCTCTCGCAGGTGCATGGCTTCGCGCATCAATCGGGCGGCACCGTCACCATCGACAGCAAGGTCGGCGTCGGCACTACGATCACGATCTACCTGCCGCGCAGCCTGGCGCGGCTGGCGGCCGCGCCGGACGAGGTCAGGGCGTTGGACACGGCCGCGCCTGCGGCCGGGACGATCCTGGTGGTCGAGGACAATGCCGAAGTCGCGGAGGTGACGTCGGCGCTGCTCGAACAGCTCGGCTATCGGGTGGTGCCGACCGACAGCGCCGCTGGCGCGCTCCGGCTGCTGACGCGCGGCGCCGCCCGTTTCGATCTGGTGTTCAGCGACATCGTCATGCCGGGGATGGATGGCATCGAACTCGCGCGGGAGATCCGGCGGCTTTATCCGGCGCTGCCGATCCTGCTCACCAGCGGCTACAGCGACGTCGCCCAGACCGCGCAGGTGCAATTTGCGATCCTGCGCAAGCCGTTCGAACTGGCGGCACTGAAGAGCGCGATCGCGGATGCGCTGAGCGGTCAGGGCACGGCCGCAGGAGAACGCCGCTCCCGCGCCTGATCACGATGCAATCTGCTTGTGCTTGCCCTCGAAGGCCGGCGCGACGTCGCTCATGAAGCGCGCCATCTCGTCCTTCACTTGCGGATGGGGCTTCAGGCCGACGTTGGAATAGAGGATTACCTCGTCGAAGCCCGCGCCCTCGACCTTTTTCAGGATCTCGGTGATCCGCGCCGGCGATCCGATCAGCACCGCGTTTTCGCTGAGGTCCTCCGGCCGCACCTTGTGCAGCCGATCGACGATCTCGGCGAAATAGCGGTAGCTCGGCGGTGCGGTCTTGGGATCGCCGGGGAATGAGTCGATCACGCATTCCTTGTAGTAGCGCACCTGCCGCGCGCGGGCGGCCGCTTCCTGTTCGGCGTTGTCGGCAAAATGGGTGAAGTAGCTGCACATCAGCCGGCCGGGCTTGGTGCCGTGTTTGGCGCAGGTCTCGTGATAGAGCTCGGCCACCTGCTTGAGGCCGCCATAGCTCATCGCGGCGGCGAATGGCGCGACGATCAGGCCGCAGCCGAGCCGTGCCGCCAGCTCGATCGACGGCTTGGAGAATGACGCGACATAGGCGGGCAGGGGCGATTGGATCGGCTTCGGCGTGGTCTCGATATTGGTGAAGCTGTAATGCTTGCCCTGGTGCGAGATCGGCCCGCGCGCGGCCCATAATTTTCGGACGATCTCCATGCCCTCCTCGAAGATGCTCTGGTTATCCTCGAACGACACTTCGAACGGGCCGTATTCGCGCCGGTCATAGCCGCGCCCGGCGGCGAAATCGACGCGGCCGTTGCTGAGCAGATCGAGCGTCGCCCATTGCTCGGCGACGCGGATCGGATGATGCAGCGGCAACACCGTGACCGCGGGAGCAAGCCTGATGCGTGTGGTGCGCGCCGCGATATAGGCGAGCAGGAGGTCGGGGCAGGACAGGACGCCGAGATCGCCGAAGTGATGCTCGCCGAGCCAGGCCGAGTGCATCCCGATCTCGTCGGCATAGAGCGCTTCGGCGGTGATGTCGGCGATGAACTGGTTCGGTCCGCGCGTGTTGTTGACGTAGTGGTTGTCGCTCAGCGTGAAATAGCCGAATTCCATCTGAACCTCCCGTTGAGCCGTCATTGTCGCGGCGTCTCGTTACACCATAGGTGCATTTGCAATTGTTGTAAATGCACTCCTCAAGTGATATTTCCTGGGGATCGCTTCGGGGGCGCCATGGCGGACCGTCTGCAGCTCGAATTGGGCGACTATCTCCCGTACCTGATCAACCGGGTCGGTGCGGCTTTGGTCGATCGCTTCGTCGCGGAGAAGCTTTCAGGGGCGGGCCTCGGCATCGCGGATTGGCGCGTACTGGTGGTGTTGTCGACACGGGGCGCGCAGCGCCAGGTCGACGTGGCGGAGCAAACCAGCATCGATGTCTCGACGCTCTCGCGCCTGATCGCGCGCATGGTGCGGAATGGTTTTGTCACCCGCGAGCGGGCGCCGCATAATAATCGCGAAGTGCTGGTGCAACTCACCGCCAAGGGCCGCGCGGTGATGGACCGGCTGATACCCCACGGCCGGCAACTCGAGACCATTGCGGTCGAAGGCTTGAATGAACGGGAACTGGACATCGTGCGGCGCAGTCTGCGACAGATGTATGGAAACCTGACGCAGCGGCCGGCTGGAGACACACCGCAGGGATCGGTGTCGAAGCGGTCCGCGCGGAAGGGCGTTTGAATCCTCGCCAAAGCGATCGGCGAATGTGTGGAGTAAGGCTGTGGCAGATCAACAGAATTTAAGGGTCCAGGGTCCGATCGTCTGGGGCGACATGGATCAGGCGGCGCTTGACGACGCCTATGACCAGCAGGTCTGGGCGGAAAATTTCACGCGTATGGCCAAGCGGCGCAACGCGTTGGCCGCCGCCGCACGGGAGCGCGTCGCGGCGCCGCTGCGTTTCGCCTACGGACCGAGCGAAATCGAGGGCCTCGATGTCTACCGGACCGATCGGCCGGATGCGCCGATCCTTGCT
>CANKHJ010000237.1 GCA_947481635.1 Bradyrhizobiaceae bacterium | reverse complement strand
TCGCCCTTCGCCGACAGCGCATCAAGCCGATTGTCCGCATCGAAGAAACCGAACTGACCCATCGAACGCCTCCGCTGCCAAATCGCGTGCGATCCTTGAATCTGATTTAACGGCCAATGACCAGGGCGCAATTATTCGAGGTGCCCATAAGCATTGAATGCGCCACCGCCGGTCAACGAGCCACCGATGTCCCGACAAGGGAGGTAGTGGCGAATATGGGTCCAACTCCGTCATCGGTCTACTCCGCCGCTTCCATTCCGATCCGGCCGCCCTTCCGCTTCCCCGCATCCCGCTCCAGCACCGGCTTCAGAAACCTTCCAGTATAACTCCGCTTCACCTTCACAATATCTTCCGGCGTGCCCGCGCCGACGATCTCGCCGCCGCCGTCGCCGCCTTCGGGGCCGATGTCGATGATCCAGTCGGCGGTCTTGATGACTTCGAGATTATGCTCGATCACCACCACGCTGTTGCCTTGCTCGACCAGTTCGTGGAGCACCTCCATCAGCTTCTCGACGTCGGCGAAATGCAGGCCGGTGGTCGGCTCGTCGAGGATATAGAGTGTGCGGCCGGTGGCGCGTTTGGACAATTCCTTGGCGAGCTTGACGCGCTGCGCCTCGCCGCCTGACAGGGTCGTGGCCTGCTGGCCGACATGGATATAGCCGAGGCCGACGCGCTGCAGCGTCTTGAAGGTCTCGCGCACCTTCGGCACCGCCTTGAAGAAATCCGCCGCCTCGTCGACCGTCATGTCGAGCACGTCGGCGATCGATTTGTTGCGGAAGGTGACGTCGAGCGTCTCGCGGTTATAGCGCTTGCCCTTGCAGGCCTCGCAGGTGACGTAGACGTCGGGCAGGAAGTGCATCTCGATCTTGATCACGCCGTCGCCCTGGCAGGCCTCGCAGCGGCCGCCCTTGACGTTGAACGAGAAACGGCCCGGCTCGTAGCCGCGCGCCTTGGCTTCGGGCAGGCCGGCGAACCAGTCGCGGATCGGGGTGAAGGCGCCGGTATAGGTCGCCGGGTTGGAGCGCGGCGTGCGGCCGATCGGCGACTGGTCGATGTCGATGATCTTGTCGATATGCTCCAGGCCGTCGATGTGGTCATGCGGGGCAGGGGCGCCGCTGGCATTGTTCAGCTTGCGCGCGATCGACTGGTACAGCGTGTCGATCAGCAAGGTCGACTTGCCGCCCCCCGAGACGCCGGTGACCACGGTGAACAGGCCGAGCGGAATCTCGGCGGTGATGTTCTTGAGGTTGTTGCCGCGCGCATTGACCACGGTGATCTTGCGGCGCGGGTTCGGCTTGCGCCGCTCCGGCACCGGAATGCCGAGCTCGCCGGTGAGGTAACGCCCGGTGAGTGAATTCGGATTGCGCAGGATCTCGTCGGGCGTGCCCTTGGCGACGATCTTGCCGCCGAGCGCGCCGGCGCCGGGGCCGATGTCGAACACGTAATCCGCGGTGCGGATCGCGTCTTCGTCATGCTCGACCACGATCACGGTGTTGCCGAGGTCGCGCAGCCGCCTCAGCGTTTCAAGCAGCCGCGCGTTGTCGCGCTGGTGCAGGCCGATCGAGGGCTCGTCGAGCACATAGAGCACGCCGGTGAGACCGGAGCCGATCTGCGAGGCGAGGCGGATGCGCTGGCTCTCGCCGCCGGACAAGGTGCCGGAGCCGCGCGCCAAGGTCAGGTATTCGAGGCCGACATCGACCAGGAAGCGCAGCCGCTCGCGGATCTCCTTGAGGATGCGCGAGCCGATCTCCTTCTGCTGCGGCGTGAGGTGATCGGGCAGCGCGACGATCCATTCGCCGGCGGCCTTGATCGACATCTCCGACACCTGGCCGACATGGAGGCCGGCGATCTTCACGCACATCGCCTCGGGCTTTAGCCGGTAGCCGTTGCAGGCGTCGCAGGGATAGTCGGTGAAGTATTTGCTGATCTCCTCGCGCGCCCACTCGCTCTCGGTTTCCTTGAAGCGGCGCTCGAGATTGGTGACCACGCCCTCGAACGGCTTCTTGGTGGTGTATTGGCGCATGCCGTCGTCATAGGTGAACTTGATCTCCTCCTCGCCGGAGCCGGTGAGGATCGCGGCCTGGGTCTTCTTCGGCAGGTCCTTCCACTTGGTGTCGAGCGTGAAGCGGTAATGCTTGCCGAGCGCATCGAGCGTCTGGGTGTAATAGGGCGAGGTCGAGCGCGCCCAGGGCGCGATCGCGCCCTTCTTCAGCGTCGCGTCCTTGTCGGGAATGTCGAGGTCGGAATAGATATGCTGCTCGATGCCGAGGCCGCCGCATTTCGGGCAGGCGCCGAACGGGTTGTTGAACGAGAACAGGCGCGGCTCGATCTCGGGAATGGTGAAGCCCGAGACCGGGCAGGCGAATTTCTCGGAGAAGGTGAGCCGTTCGGCGGTGTCGTTGCGCGCCTTGTTGGCTTTCGCCGTCGTGGTCGAATCCGCGCCGGCGATCTCGGCGATGGCGAGGCCGTCGGCGAGCTTCAGCGCCTGTTCGATCGAATCCGCGAGCCTTGTCGCGATGTCGGGGCGCACCACGATGCGGTCCACCACCACGTCGATGTCATGGGTGAATTTCTTGTCGAGCGCCGGCACCTCGGCGATCTCATAGAACACACCGTCGATCTTGACGCGCTGGTAGCCCTTCTTGAGATACTCGGCGATCTCCTTGCGGTATTCGCCCTTGCGGCCGCGCACCACCGGCGCCAGCAGATAGAGCCGCGTGCCTTCCGGCAGCGCGAGAATGCGGTCGACCATCTGCGAGATGGTCTGGCTCTCGATCGGCAATCCGGTCGCCGGCGAATAGGGCACGCCAACGCGCGCCCAAAGGAGCCGCATGTAATCGTAGATCTCGGTGACGGTGCCGACGGTCGAGCGCGGGTTCTTCGAGGTGGTCTTCTGCTCGATCGAGATCGCAGGCGAGAGGCCGTCGATCTGGTCGACGTCCGGCTTCTGCATCATCTCGAGGAACTGGCGCGCATAGGCCGAGAGCGACTCGACGTAACGGCGCTGGCCTTCGGCATAGATGGTGTCGAAGGCGAGCGAGGATTTGCCCGAGCCGGACACGCCGGTGAACACCACCAACTGGTCGCGCGGCACTTCCAGATCGACATTCTTGAGGTTGTGCTCGCGCGCGCCGCGGATCGAAATCACGCGGCTGTCGGCACGGCGCGGGCGGCTCTTGTCGAACAATTCGTCCATTGCGGTTCCGGGATGCACGGGGTCACGCTCCGCGCCCCTCGGACGCGCAGTCCAAGCCCGGAACGTAGGAAGAACGATGCGGTTTTGCCAGTGCGCCGCTTAAAGAACTGCACGGCGTGTGGATTGCGGGGGATGGCCTGTCGAAAACAGGCGGACGAGCCGTCGCGTCGCTGCGGGAGGGGCTACCGCAGCCGCTTCAACTCCGCGGCCGCGGCGTCATATTCGACCGCGTCGAATCGGATGCCGGCCTTGATGAACAACTCGCGCGGGCAGGTCGGGAGCACCGCATCGCGCAGGGCCACCTCGGCCTCGCGCTTCTCGCCGCGGATCAGGTGCCACTGGCCGATATAGAACTGCGCCTGGCAGCGGATCTTGGGGTCAACATTGAAGATGGTGTTGACGCCCTGGCCGGTGAGCACCTTCGAGAGCGGGCGGCGGTCGAGATAGAAGTCCATCACCTGGAACGGCCAGTCCTCGCTCGCCATCCGCTCCAGATCAGCCAGCAACCCAGGTTTTCCGTCGGCGCCGCTGCGCGCGCGCGCCAGATAGAGCCACAGCATCGTGTGGCCCCTCAGGTTGCGATTGGCGCGCTCGAGGTCGGTGACCGCGGCGGCGAAGTCGCCCTTCATGAAATGGGCCTGTCCGCGATTCAGGTATCCTTCCCAGAAGAACGAGGCCAGCTTGATCATCCCGCTGTAATCGGCGATCGCGCAGTCATAATCGCCCTTCGCCCGGCAGACATTGCCACGCTCCTGATGCGCCTGGTGACGTTTCGGATTGAGCCGGATCTGCTGCGTCAGGTCTTCGATCGCCCGGTCGAGGTCGCCTTTGATGCGCCAGAGCTCCGCGCGGTATTTGTAGTAGAACGACATCTCCGGCTGGAGCCTGATGGCCTCGTTGTAAGCGGTCATCGCCAGATCGAGTTCCGCCGGGTTGGCCTTCTGGCCGTCCATTGGATTTTCATAGCGATAGACGCGCAACTGGCCGATCTGGGACGCAGCGGAGGCGCGCTCTTCGACCGGCGCCTTGGGGGAGGCCAGCAGCGTGGCACAGTTCTTCAACTGCCGGTCCTTGTTGAGGTCGTTATCCTGCGAGAAGTCGCAGGCCTGCAGTTGGCGCGACATCTGAGCGAGCGCGGGTGTGAGCGCCCACGTCATCGCCAGAACCGCAAGTGTCGCCGCTCCCCGGGCCAGCATGGCACGCGTCTCCGTATTGGTTGATTGCGGACTGGGTTACCATATGCTCCGCGCGCCGTCATTCCTTGTGGCGGCGTCACGGCATTCTCGAAAGGGTTCTCGATGCGGCGCTTGCGGATCGTTCTCTCTGTCCTGGTTCTGTCGCTCGCGCCGCTGGTCGGTCACACCGACGCGGTTGCGGCCAGCGCGCGCGACCGCGATCTTTGCCTTTCCCTGCGCGGCGACAAATCTCCATTCGATCAACGGATCAAAAGTTGCTCGGTGCTGATCGCTGAGGGGCAACAGGACTCGAGCATGATGAGCACGTTCACCGACGCGGTGGATGCGTTGCTGAGCCGCTGTCACGTCTATCGCTATCAGCGCAAGTTCGATCTCGCAGAGAAGGATTGCGGCGACGCTTTCGTGGCGCATCGCGCCCTCGCGCGACGCTGGGGCAGCAGCGTCAACCGGATGTTCTACCAACTCTATGCCGCGCGCGGCGCATTGCTCTCGGCGACGGGGCAATATCAAAAAGCGCTGGTGGACGAGGACGAGGCGGTGAATTCGCTGCAATACGCCGAGCCGGTGTTTTCCTTTATTTTCTCCAACCGCGGCCTGACCCACACGGCGCTCAGGAATTTCGATGCCGCGTTGGAGGATTTCGAACAGGCGGTCACACTCGATGGCCGCTACATGCCGGCACTGCTCAACCGCGGTGAAGAATATCTGCGGCGCGGGATGCGGGCCCAGGCGCTCGCGGATTTCGAGCAGGCGTCGAAGCTGCCGGCGGGCAATTATGACTTCGGGGCCGAGATGCAGGCGCGTGCGAAAGCGCATTTGCAGAAGCTGAAGGGCCCGTAATTCCGCGCAGGGTTTCCGCGCGATCACATCGCGCCGCTGAACCGACCATTCATCGAGATGAATGGTCCGACAGCATTACTTCAATTTCATCAAACACTTGGGAACGTCGGGGCAAGGCGTCTGTTGGGTCAGGAGGGGACCATCCAGCAGGAGACGTTCGATGAGAAAACAGTTGTTGATCACGGTTGCGAGTGCGGCGCTGATCGCCGGAATGGCGGCTGCCTCCGCGCAGGCGCCGGACAAGGGCGGCAACGCCGATCGTGGCGCGCCGACCAAGATGCAAGAAGCGCCTGCCCAAACGCCGAAGGCTGCACCGGCGGCCAAGGGTGAACAGAAGGGCGACCAGCGCGCCGCGCCGGCCGCCAAGGTCGAGCAGAAGGGCGAGCAACGCGCTGCGCCGGCCGCGGCGAACGATAAGGCCGCTCCCGCGCCGAAGGCCGCGCAGGAGATGGACAAGAGCAAGGCTCCGTCCACCAGCACGGCTCAGGGCAGCGACAAGCAGGGCAGCCCCGCCTCCAAGAGCCAGGCTCAGGACAAGGCCGGCGCTCCGGCTCCGGCGGCCCAGAGTGGCGGCGCGAGCCAGACCACCGGGCAGGGCGTCGCTCCGGCGGGTCGCGCTGGTGCGGCGGTACAGCTCGACGTCACCCAGCGTACCAGGGTGCGAGAGCTGGTCCTGAAGGATAGCAGTGCCCCACGGGTCGCCAACGTGAACTTCAGCATTTCGATCGGCACCAAGGTGCCGCGCGACCGCGTGCAGCCGCGACCCCTGTCGACGCAGATCATTGAGATCGTGCCGGCCTATCGCGGTTACCTGTACTTCATGGTCGGCAACGACATCGTCATCGTCGAGCCGAATACGATGGAGATCGTGGCGGTCATCTCAGCCTGACGCGCAGGCGACCATCGAGACCCCGGGGCAGCGCCCCGGGGTCTTCCTTCCTACAAGAATCTCCCCATTTCAGGATTTCGATGCCGCCGGCCGCTTGCACTGGCGCCGCAGCATTGATAGAACATATAGAGAACATTCGGATTGTGGGGATAAGGCCGAAGGCTCTTTGGTCCCGATGAGGCCAGGGTCTACGGTGCGCCCAACAGAGCATGGAGAGCGTCATGGCCGGTTCGGTGAACAAGGTGATCCTGGTTGGCAACCTCGGCAAGGATCCGGAAATCCGCCGCACCCAGGACGG
>CANKHJ010000236.1 GCA_947481635.1 Bradyrhizobiaceae bacterium | reverse complement strand
TAACCGCTTCTTCCGCCTCAGCGACGTCGCGACCATCAGCCGTGGCTATGTCGATCCGCCGCAGTCCTTGTTCCGGGTGAAGGGACAGCCGGCCATCGGCCTCGCGATCGGCATGAAGCCGGGGGCCAATCTCCTGGAATTCGGCGAAGCCCTCAAGAAGCGGATGAACACCATCGTCGGCGAATTGCCGATCGGCATCGGCGTGCATCTGGTCTCGGACCAGCCGGTGGTGGTGGAGCACGCGGTCGGCGGGTTCACGCGCGCATTGTTCGAGGCGGTGGCGATCGTGCTGGTGGTGAGCTTCCTCAGCCTCGGCATGCGCGCCGGCCTCGTGGTCGCGTTGTCGATTCCGCTGGTGCTCGCGATGACCTTCGTGACCATGGAATATCTCGGCATTTCGTTGCAGCGCATTTCGCTCGGCGCGCTGATCATCGCGCTCGGGCTGCTCGTCGACGACGCCATGATCGCGGTCGAGATGATGGTCGCACGGCTCGAGGTCGGCGACACGCTGCGCAAGGCCGCGACCTATGTCTACACCTCGACCGCGTTTCCGATGCTCACCGGCACCGCGGTCACCATCGCCGGCTTCATCCCGATCGGCCTGAACAACAGCAATGCCGGCGAATACACCTTCACCCTGTTCGTGGTGATCGCGGTGTCGCTCGCGCTGTCATGGATCGTCGCGGTGGTGTTCACGCCGCTGCTCGGCGTCGCGCTGCTGCCCGAAACCATGCCACAGCATCACGAGACCAAGCCGGGCCGGGTCGCCCCTGCCCTCAACCGCATCCTGATGGCCGCGATGCGCTGGCGCTGGTGGACCATCGGCATCACGCTGGCGATGTTTGTCGTCTCGGTATTCGGCATGCGCTTTGTCGAGCAGCAGTTTTTTCCGTCATCCGACCGGCCCGAGCTGATCGTCGATTTCATCTTGCCGCAGAATTCATCGATCGCCGAGACCCGGACGCAGATGGACCGGCTCGAGGCCAAGCTGACCGGCGACCAGGACATCGATCACTGGTCGTCCTATGTCGGCCAGAGCGCGGTGCGCTTCGTGCTGTCCTTCGACGTGCAGCCGGCCACTCCGAGCGCCGGCCAGATGGTGATCGTGACCAGGAACCTGGAAGCACGCGAGCGCGTGCGCGCCCGGCTGCTGCAATCCATCCGGCAGGATTTCGTCGGCCTCGATGTGCAGGTGTCGCTGCTGCCGCTGGGGCCACCGGCGGGCCGGCCGGTGCAGTATCGCGTCAGCGGGCCGGACATCCAGAAAGTGCGCGACGTGGCGCAGGATCTAGCGACCATCGTTGGCAACCACCCGCTGCTCACCGAGATCGCCTATGACTGGCGCGAGCCGGCGCGCGTGGTGAAGGTCGACGTGCTGCAGGACAAGGCGCGCCAGCTCGGCGTGACCTCCGAAGACATCGCCGCCACGCTGAACAGCGTGGTCGGCGGCCTCACCGTCACCCAGGTGCGCGACGCGATCTATCTGGTCAACGTCGTCGGCCGTGCGCGCGAAGAGGAGCGCGGCTCGATCGAAACGCTGCAGAACCTGCAGCTCTCGGGACGAAGCGGCCAGTCCGTTCCGCTCGCCGCCATCGCCAGTTTCCATTACGAGCTCGAACAGCCGGTGGTCTGGCGCCGCAGCCGCGTGCCGACCATCACCGTCAAGGCCGGCATTCGCGACGCGACCCAGCCAGCGACAGTGGTGCAGCAGCTCAAGCCGCAGGTGGATGCGTTCATCCAGAAGCTGCCGGCCGGCTACGCCGTCACGCCGGCCGGTCCGGTGGAAGAGAGCGCCAAGTCGCAGGGCCCGATCGCCGCCGTCGTCCCGCTGATGCTGCTGGTGATGGCGACTTTGCTGATGATCCAGTTGCAGAGCTTCCAACGCCTGTTCCTGGTGGTCGCGGTCGCGCCGCTCGGCCTGATCGGCGTGGTCGCCGCCCTGGTCCCCAGCCGCGCGCCGCTCGGCTTCGTCGCGATCCTCGGCGTGCTCGCTTTGATCGGCATCCTGATCCGCAATTCCGTGATCCTGATCGTGCAGATCGAAGACCTGCGCCGCGACGGCGTCGCGGCCTGGGACGCCGTGGTCGAGGCGACCCGCCACCGCACCCGCCCGATCATGCTGACCGCGGCGGCGGCGAGCCTCGCGCTGATCCCGATCTCGCGCGAGGTGTTCTGGAGCCCAATGGCCTACGCCATGATGGGCGGGATCATCGTCGGCACGGTGCTGACGCTGCTGTTCCTGCCGGCGCTGTATGTGGCGTGGTTTCGGATCAAGGATCCGGACGTGGAGCGGAGCAAGGCGGCGGTGGTGACGTAGCGAGCAACGAGGAAGCTCCCCGTCGCACCCTCCCCTGGGTGCCTGGATGGTATCCGCTCCTTAGTCCGCTTATGCCACCGCTTCCATGATCTCCTTGGGACGCCGCTTGATGGCGAGCAGATAGGCCATCGCCGGGGCGTCGGGCGCGCGCCGCCCCTGTTCCCAGTTCTTGAGCGTCGGAAGCGGAATGCGATAGGCAGCAGCAAAGCGATGCTGCGACATGCGAAGCGAGCGGCGGATCGCCTTCACGTCGGGAAGCTCAATCTTCGTCACGCGCACGCCTTTCACCCGACGCCCCTCAGCGTGCGCCGCCGCTTCCGTAAGGCTTTCGATCAATTCTTTTCCGAACTTGCTCATGTCTCCGCTCCTTCCAAACTAGCTCTTCAGGATGGCCGCGAGCTTGCGCACCATCTTCTTCTCTTCCGCCGTCAAATCCTCCCGCCGCGCCTTGGCATAGACCAGCAACAGATAAAGTGGCCGGCCCGCGTCGTGATAGAAATAGATCACCCGTGTACCGCCGCGCTTGCCCGTTCCTGATCGCACCCAGGCTTCGCGGTTTCCGAGGATGGCTCGCTGATCCATCAATAACAGCGCAACGCGGGACCGCAGGCGCTCTATTCCGGAATGACAATCCCGACGCGTGCGAGGTCGGCCGTGTATTTCTTCAGCAGCGCTTCGTCCGCCGGGTTTTGCCTCGCTGATGTGAATGACCGCACGTCATTGCCGAAGAAGGCGAAGTCGAAGTAATCCTTGAAGCCATGCTTGACCGCGACGCGATCCGTCAGCACGCGACCTTGCGCGTCTTTCCCCGTGTTATTTTGATCGACCTTCGCCGCCTCCATCTCGGCATAACCCGCGAGATAGGCCTTGAGACGCGCTTCGGTCAGTTGCGGCGATCGGTGCTCCATATTGAGCCGGACACCGGGTCCCAGAGGTCTGGGGCCGAACCCCGGACTTCCCAGCGACTGGTAGATCAGCGCGATCGCGCCGACGGCGGCAAGGACCGCCAAGCGGTGCAAGCCGACGAAGAATAATACGGGGGGAATAAGCAGTAATAACCAGACCATGCAACATTCCTTTGTCCAGGAATCTTCATAGGATACAAAACAACCATTGTGTGTTGCAACGCCGCTGGTGGTGCCTAGGTTCACGTCGTCCGCAAGACTTGCAGGGTGCGACGACGCTCAAGAGACGTCTCCGGTCCCAATTGACCCGATTCACCGGAAAACCTTATTATTTTTCGTTCATGACAGCAGTTACCAAGCTTCGCAGTTAGCTTAGCCGGGACACCGAGGCGAAACATATCGGTCATACGCAACGCGGATCGCGCTCAAAATCCTGATCCGCAATTCCATGATCCTGATCGTGCAGATCGGAGACCTGCGCCGCATCGTCGATCTTAATCACCCGATCGAGTTTGTTCTTGTTGCCCAGGCGTCGCGATTTCCGAATATGGCGCGCAGTCCATCATAAGCCGGATCCCAAGGCACCGGGTGGCATCCCGTACGTCGGAAGCAAGGGAAACGTCCGTGGCACAGGCTTGTGCCGGCGCGTCGCCGCCCGCCCATCCGCATTTGGATTTCTGACTTATCCGAAGTCTACGAGACGACGTCGCCGGCGTTGGTGGGACGAATGTCGATTCAACCGAGTTGGTGGAACGTGCTCAGCTTCTGCCGTCGGGCAGGCAGTCGACATTCGCCAACTGGGTCGGCTGGTCGGAGAGTTACCTCGACGAGCCAGGCCTTCGATCTACCCCGGACGTTTTTCGAGGGTCGACAACACAGAGCCGTCACGTAGGACGAGTATGGCGTCGATCCCGAGCGCCCCGGCCATTTGCCGACCACCTTCTTCACCGAGCACCATCAGGACGGTCGCCCACGCGTCCGCTTCCATGCAGGTTTCCGCCAACACCGAGACGGAGGTCAGGCTGTTTTCAAGCGGCGCGGCGGTTTTCGGGTTCATCGTATGCGACAGGGTTTTGCCGTCCGTGTCGATGAAGTGACGGTAATTGCCAGAAGTTGCGACGGCCATATCAGTGAGCTCGATGACTCCCATGACATCGCGGGCGTGCCGGTTCGGTCGCTCCAGCGCGACAGCCCAGGGCGAGCCGCCTGGTTTCAGGCCCTTCGTGCGCATTTCTCCGTCGATGCCGACGAGCCAGGACGGGATCGCATGCGCCTGCATCACGCGGGCCATTTCATCCACACCATACCCTTTGGCAATCCCCGACAGGTCCAGGGAAAGGGAAGCGTGCTTGCGCGCGCGCCGTCCGGCTTCATCCAATTCCAAGGCTCTTGTCGTGGCCGGGCGTGCCTGCCCCGCAAGCGCGGCGATGCGATCTGTGTCGGGCTTGGGCTCGGCTGCGCCGAAGCCCCATGCGGTGACGAGGTCGCCGACGCCAATGTCGAACGCGCCGTTCGAGATTCGTCCAATTCGGAGCGAAGCCGACAGCACGTTGGTCAGTTCGCGCGGAATAGCAATCCACTCGCCGATCGGCGCTCCGTTCAGGCGATTGAGATCGGAGTCTGCTTTCCATGTCGACATTTGCCGGTCGACACGGTCCACGGCTTCGAACACGGCAATGGCAAGCGCTTCGGTGTCAACATCGTCGGGCGCGAAGAACACGGCCGAGTACCGCGTGCCCATGGTGGGACCGTTCAACTTGTGGCGCACCAGCGGCGCGCCGCGGCCGGGTCGAATGGCCAGATCAGTAGACATCTTCGACATACCGCCCCGAGGTTTTTAGTGTCTGCAGGTCAAGGCCTATTGGTCCAACAATCATCTCCAGCGCACCGGCCACGCCTGCCGCCATGTCGCGTCCGCCGCAGACCAGCACCTGGGCGCCACGCTGGATCAGATCCCGCAATTCGATCGCGTCCGATGCAATCCGATCCTGCACATATCCGCCGCCGGAAACGCGCGAGAAGGCTGTGTTCAGACGTGACAGCCGCTGGTCGGTGAGACATCTCGCCAATTCGTTTTCATAGAGAAAATCCGATGCCGGATCGCGCCCGCCCCAGTAAAGATGCACGTTCCGCCGGCAAGTGTTGTGGCGGATGAAACCCGCGAGTGGCGCGATTCCGGCGCCGGCACCGATCAGGATCAGTGGCGTCTTGCCGCGGGCGGGGCGGAACGCCGGGTTCTTGCGGATGAACGCTTCGATCCTGCCGCCAGTTTCGAGCTCATGCAGAAAACTCGAGCATAGTCCGCCCGGCTGTTTGCGCACGCAGATCTCGAGCACGCCATCGCTGTTCGCGGACGCAAGCGAATAGAACCGAGGCAGATTGCAGCCTTGCGGCAGAATACCGACCAGATCGCCCGCCTCAAACCTCGGCAGTCGGGAGACGCGCCGGCGCTGCCAAAATCCACCGCACGGATTTGGCTTGGGGACGGCAAAGCGAAGAATGGCAGTGGGTGCCTGAACGTCGGCGCCGTAATCCACCCGCTCGACCAACTCCAGCGCAACAGTCTTCGGGCGCGTGGCGATATGGCTGAGCGTCAATTCCGTGCCGATCGCGGCTCCCAGAGCTGCGCCCCACTGGGCGAAGTCGTGGGCTGACTGCCGGTCAATGCACTTGAGCTTCAGCAGCTCCGGCCAGTCTCTGGCGCGAAGGGCTTCAGCCACGTCTTCGGCAAACTGGCAGAAGCGCGGGAAGCTACGGTCGCCGAAGCCCAATATCGCCACGGGCAAGGGGCCCTTCACCGCATCCAGTCGCGCAAGGAAATGGTTGGCGGACGCCGGTGCAGCGCCGTCGCCATAGCTCGCGGTCAAGATCAGCATTCTTGTGGCTTGAGCATAGGCCGGAGCCAGCCGGTTCATCGGCGCCGTGTGAACCTGATATCCCGCTTTCGTCAGCGCGGCGTGAAGCGTGACGGCAAAGCCCCAGGTGCTGTTGCCCTCGCTGCCCACAAGAATGATCGTATCCGCCGATTGAGGCTTGGCATTCTGCCGGAACCGCGGCGAAGCGCGTCGGCGATTCCACCAGATCACGCCACCGAATGTGGCGAGGACCGGGACGGACAATGCTGCAAGTCCGAGGATCACGGCCAGCGGCCACACGCCCTGTCCAGTGTGCAACATGTAGATCGTCTCGTAGACTTGGCGGCTCAAATTGTGCGGCAGATAGGCCAGCGTGTCGCCGG
>CANKHJ010000235.1 GCA_947481635.1 Bradyrhizobiaceae bacterium | reverse complement strand
GACGCGCGGCGTCACTCCAACGCGGTCGGAGTGTGGAAGAGATCAGCCCGTCAGCCGCTCGATCGACGCGCCGCAGGCCGACAGCTTGTCCTCGAGCCGCTCGAACCCACGGTCCAGGTGATACACCCGGTTCACCATGGTCTCGCCTTCGGCCGCCAGGGCGCCGATCACCAGCGACACCGAGGCGCGCAGGTCGGTCGCCATCACCGGCGCGCCCTTGAGCTTCGGCACGCCGTCGATGGTCGCGGTGTCGCCGTCGAGCGTGATGCGCGCGCCGAGCCGGGCCAGCTCCTGCACATGCATGAAGCGGTTCTCGAAGATCGTCTCGGTGATGTGCGAGCGGCCCTTGGCGCGGGTCATCAGCGCCATCAACTGCGCCTGGAGGTCGGTCGGGAAGCCCGGGAATGGCGCGGTCGACACCTCCACCGGCAGGATGCCGGCGCCGTTGCGCTGCACTCGGATGCCCTGGTTGGTCGGCGTGATCACGGCGCCGGCCTGCACCAGCACGTCGAGCGCCGACTGCAATAATTCCGGCGCGGCGTTCTGCAGCAACACGTCGCCACCGGTCATCGCCACCGCCATCGCATAGGTTCCGGTCTCGATCCGGTCCGCCACAACCGCATGGCGCGCGCCGCCGAGCTTGCTGACGCCCTCGATGGTGATGTTCGGCGTGCCGGCGCCGGTGATGCGCCCGCCCATCTTGTTGATGCACGCGGCAAGGTCGGCAATCTCCGGCTCGCAGGCCGCGTTCTCGATCGTGGTGGTGCCGCTCGCCAGCGACGCCGCCATCAGCGCGGTATGGGTGCCGCCGACGGTCACCTTCGGGAACACGATCTCGCCGCCCTTGAGGCCGTTTTTGGCGCGGGTGATCACATAGCCGGCGTCGATCTCGACCTCCGCGCCGAGCCGCTCCAGCACCATCAGCAGCAGGTCGACCGGCCGGGTGCCGATGGCGCAGCCGCCCGGCAGCGAGACCTTGGCCTCGCCCATCCGCGCCAGCAGCGGCGCGACCACCCAGAAGCTCGCGCGCATCTTCGACACCAGCTCATAGGGCGCCGTGGTGTCGACGATCCGCGCCGCCGAGAGCAGCAGGGTCTGGCCGGTGAAATCGGTCTCGCCCTCCTTCTTTCCGCCGATCATCACGTCGACGCCGTGATTGTTCAGGATGCGCTGGAGCTGAGCCACGTCCGCGAGGCGCGGCACGTTTTCCAGGATCAGCATCTGGTCGGTGAGCAGGCTGGCGATCATCAGCGGGAGGGCCGCGTTCTTCGCGCCCGAGATCGGGATCGAGCCGTTGAGCGGCCTGCCGCCGGTGATGCGTATGCGGTCCATTGTCGCCCCTGCTTGGTCGGCTTGCGCCCGGATTCGCGAGCTTACGCGATTCACGCCCGGCCGGGCGATCCAGTCCCCCCGGACCAAGGCGTCGAATGAGGCGAAAGTCGGACCCCTAACGCTCGCCCTGCCCGTCCGGTTCAGGCGGCCCATCCTGGGTGGGGGGCGACGCCCCCACGGCCAGGTCGGTTTGCGCCCGGCCCCGCGCCTGGACCTTGCGGCGCTTGAGGTTTTCCCGCAAAGCCGCGCGCAGCCGCGCGTCGCGCCGGTCCTTGGCGGTGGGTTGTTCCTTGCTGTTCATCATCCCAGGAATAGCGGGCCGGCCCGCCTCCTCGCAACGCTCGACATTGGCCGGGCGATGGGATATTTCGCGGGTCGCTTCTGGCCCGTTTTGACCCCCACCGCCCTGGCGGGGCATCAAAAATCGCCGAAATGCTGCCGTAGCTCAGTGGTAGAGCACTCCATTGGTAATGGAGAGGTCGACAGTTCAATCCTGTCTGGCAGCACCATTCTTCTAGGCGTTTGTAGAGCAGAGGCCGCGCTGGGAGGTCCCAGCGTCTTTTACGAGGCCTTGGAATCGATCGGGCGATCAACGCGCGCCGGTGCGGGCACCAGCCATTCGCGCCACACCATCAAGAGCGCGGCCAGAATAACCGGACCGAGAAACAGTCCGATCAGCCCGAAGGCCTCGAGTCCTCCGAAAATGCCAATCAGCGCCAGCAAAAACGGCAGACGGGCGGCGTTGCCGACGAGTGCGGGCCAGACGAAGGTATCGCCGATCAACATCACGATGGCTCCGAAACCAAAGATGCCGGCGGCTGCAACGACGCTGCCACCCTGAGCCACGAGCAGCAGGCTGACCGAGGTAAACACCGCCCACGCGCCGAACGGCAACATCGCAAACGCCATGGTGAGCAGGCCGAACAGAAAGGCATGCGGAACGCCGGCGACAAAATAGGCCGCGCCGATGAGAGCGCCCTCGACAACCGCGACGATGACAGTGCCGTTCACGGTGCCGCGGATGGCATCGACCAGCTTGCTCGCGAGCCTCTCACCCGGCGCGCCCAACAGCCGGTCCGCCGTGTCGAGGAAACGGTTCGCGATCCAGGCTCCATGTCTCAGGATGCTGAAGAGAGCGATCAGGGCGATGAGGAACAAAAACATCCGATGCGCAACCTCCGCTCCGACGGAGCGCGTCATCGCTGCCTGCTCCTTGCGGTCCGACTGTCCAATCCAGACGGCCGCCGCCGCGGGATCGCTGAGATTGGCTTTCCACCATCGCGATCCCAATTCTCCCACGGCGGGAACGTGCTGCAGCCATTCCGGCACCGGTATTCCATTTTGCCTGTACTCGACGAAAGTCCGTTCCAGGGACTGGACGTCTTCGCTGGCGCGATGCGACGCGAGCGCGACCGGCAGGAAGATCATTGCACCCGCTATCGCAGTGAACAGAAATGGCGGCAGCGAAGACTCGCGGTGCGCACCAAACAGATTGGAAAATTTCAGATAGAGCGGCCAGGTCGTGATCGCGATCACGAAGGCCCAACCGATCGGCGCCAGGAAGTCCTGCCCGATCCACACCGACACCAAAGACAACGCGATCAACAGAACGACGCGCGCGATGATCTTCGTGCGCGAATTCTCCGGCAGTGCATTCACGGCCGTAGGCGCGCGATGATTGACGGCACGACGCGTCCGCGGAGGGGTGCTCATGGGGACCTGACAAGGTAGCGGGGATTTTCCGGCATCGCGCTCGTTCGTTCGAGCGCACAGATGCAAAAAGCCGGCGACAAACCACCGGCTATTTGTTGTGTTCGCGTATCACGCCAGTTGGCTCACCAGCGATAGCCCGAATGGCGACGATATTGCGGATGATTTTTTCGCTTATGCCAACCGAGGTGACGGCCGCGATTGTGATGCACCTTCACCTGCTTCTTATGCGAGTAGCCGTGATGGCCTTTCCTCGCTTCGGCTGGCGTGGTCGAAGCGGGCAGCGCCAGCCCAAACACCGCAATAGCGGCCAATGTGAGAAGCAATTTGCGCATGTTGAATCTCCGCGACGAACGATCTGCGGACAATGCGCCGGAGTCGATTCAGTTCCGACTTTGGTCCTGAACGGGTGTTTAGGCTGATCCTGCGCAGCGGAGATGACGCTCGCGCTCACTGATGCAGACCGATCGCCACAGCGGACGAGTGTCCCAGGAACTTTTGAGCAGGACGTGGCTTGTTAGCCATCAACATCTTTGAAAGGGACGCCCATGTTTACCAAGTCAATAACCGCTGTGCTCGCCGCAACGCTGATGTCGTCCGTGGCCTTCGCTCAAACGCCAGCACCGGCGCAGAGTACTGCTCCGGCTCAAACCATGAGCCACAAGGGCGAATGGCGCGCGTCGAAGTTGATCGGCGTGAACGTCTACAACGAGAAGGACGAGAAGCTCGGCGACATCAATGAAATCCTGATGGATCAATCCGGCAAGGTCGTCGGCTATGTCATCGGCGTCGGTGGATTCATCGGCATGGGTGAACATGACGTGCTGATGTCTCCGGACAAGGTGAAGTTCGTCAAGGAGTCGCGCGCGCGCACGGCGGACAACCGGCCGGCCACGACGGGTTCCGCCGCGAATGATCGGCGTGTCGCCGACAAGTGGTATCCCGACCATGCGGTCATGAGCGCGACCAAGGATCAGCTCAAGGCAATGCCGCAGTTCAAGTACAGCAACTACAACTAGCAGCAGCTTCCGCTCTGACGCTCCGGCATTGACCTGCCGGAGCGTTTTTTTGCGTCTGTGTTCGCATTTTTAAAATGAAGTGGACGTCACGGGGCGAGCGCGCGAGCGGGCTCCGTCAGTGCCTCATTGAAAATCGGCCATCTCATAGAGCGGCCGGATCTCGATCTCGCTGGGTCCCGGCATCGGATTGGGGCAGCGCTTCACCCAGGCAACCGCCTCGTCCATGTCCTTGACCTCCCAGAGCCAGAAGCCGGCGATCAGTTCGCGGGTCTCGGTGAACGGCCCGTCGATCACCCTGCGGCCCGGACCATCGAACGCGATGCGCTTGCCCTGCGAGGAGGGCGTGAGGCCGTCGGCGTCGCGCAAGATGCCGGCCTTCTGCAGCTCGTCATTGAATTTTCCCATAGCCTCCATCATCGCCATCGTCTGCGGCGTGCGGACAAAGCCCTTCTCGCTGTCTTCGGTCGCCTTCACCAGCACCATCACGCGCATGGTCTTTCTCCTGATTTGCCGGCCGCATCGGCCTGTCATCGAGACGACGAACCGGGCTTTCGGAAATCGACAGAGTCCGGAAGATTTTCTCGGCGATCAGCGACCGGATCGGGACGTTGGCGGCAAGGTGCCTCGCAGCCCTGTCGTTTCCGGACAGTCGGCTTCCCGATCAGCATGGCCGCGACAGCCGTCAGAGCCCGGAACCCGACAAAGTTGCACCGGTGCAACACTATTAACGAAATCGGGAACCAGACGGCGCGACATATTGACCTGCGGCGAAGCCATGCCTAGCGGCGCGATCGCGCGCGGCTGCGTCGCGTTGTTTTCAGAACCGCGCCTTCTTATGTTTTGATTCCATCTCCTGCGCGACAAGCGGCATGGCACGACGAACCGGCAGCGCCGATCTTCCGCTTCACGGCGGCCGTGTTCCGGCCTGGCTCGGACAGCGCATGGCGACGCTCGGCGCGGTGATCTGCCAGGCCATCGTGCATCACTATGGCCGCGACGAATTCCTGCGACGGCTGTCGCATCCGTTCTGGTTCCAATCCTTTGGCGCCGTCATGGGCATGGACTGGCACTCCTCCGGCATCACCACCAGCGTGATCGGTGCGCTGAAGCGCGGGCTGGCGCCGCTGGAATCCGAGCTCGGCATCCATGTCTGCGGCGGCCGGGGCAAGCATTCGCGCCGGACGCCGGACGAATTGCGGCTGCTCGGCGATCGCGTCGGTGTGGACGGCGCGGCGCTGACCCGCGCCAGCCGGCTGGTTGCCAAGGTCGACAGCGCGGCAGTGCAGGACGGCTTCGATCTCTACCTTCATGGCTTCATCGTCACCGATGACGGATGCTGGACCGTGGTGCAGCAGGGCATGAACGGCGACCAGCGTCAGGCGCGGCGCTATCATTGGCATTCTGCCGATGTCGCCGATTTTGTCGATGCGCCGCACAGCGCCATCGACGGACCGGCTAAAGGTGAAATCATCAATCTCACCGACAAGCGGGCGGCCGGCTCGCGCCTCGCGCAGCTTGATCTGCTGGCAGACCTCGGCCCGGATCGTGTTGTTGATCACTACGCGGCGCTGATCGCTCAGCCGGCCGCGCAGCCGCTGCTGCCGCACCTCGTGATGCCGGCGCACCATGACGTTCGCGCGAGCGATGTGTTCGTTCGTCGGCTTCACGGCACGCTGGCGGCCGCCGCAGAGCGGGGCCCGGTCGATTTTCCGGACCTGCTGCTGACGCCGGGCGTCGGCGCGCGCACCGTGCAGTCCCTCGCCATGGTTGCCGAGGTCGTGCATGGCGCCCCTTATCGTTTTCAGGATCCCGCGCGCTTTTCACTCGCGCATGGCGGCAAGGACCGGCATCCCTATCCGGTTCCGATCAAGGTGTATGACGAGACCATCCGCGTTCTGAAATCTGCGGTCCAGAACGCCAGGCTCGGGCGAGAGGAAGAGCTTGGCGCGCTGCAGCGCCTGGACCATCAGGCGCGCGACCTGGAACGCACCGCGGAGGGTCCTTCGCTCGATGCTTTCATCGCGCGCGAACGCGACGCCTCGCCGGCGCTGGGTGGACGATCGGTGTTCGGCTGGGAAGCGGAGATCCTCGAACCGCGCAAAGCCGGCCGGGAGTGACAAGACATCTTGCGGCGCGGACGCGTCAGGGCATCGGTCATCTCACGCAGCAAAGAATGGACAGATATTCAGGAAAATTTGAACCTTCCTGCGCGGCGGGGCTTGTATCCCGAAGGCGGCCCAAAAAAATGAACCACATCGCCCCCGTTTGCCCTGCTTGCGCACAACCCATGACCTTGACCCGCGTCGTCCCGGACGCAGGCAGCCGATTTGATCTTAACGTCTTTGATTGTGCCGGCTGTCGCGTGAATTACGTGACCGAGGATTATGAGGCGATCAACCCGCCGCCCTCCGTCCCCT
>CANKHJ010000234.1 GCA_947481635.1 Bradyrhizobiaceae bacterium | reverse complement strand
TGCTCCGAAGGTTGTTTTCTTAGCCGCCGTGACAAGTCTCTTTCGCCACCACAGACGCTCCGTTTCCGCGCGAAGTCGAGTGAAACCAGAGCAACTTAATGGCTCATTGTCGGTAGCCACGACAACTTTCGGGGCTTCTTCGAGGGTCTCAGGTTCATTGATGGAGAGATTTTGGCTTCGGTTTGCTGCGGGGTTCCCGAGTTCGGAACGGGGTGAAGGTCGGCTTCCCTCCGGACCGTTTCGCGAAACGAAGCCAATGGCCGAAACAGACGGGCCAACAGTTTCTTAGGCTTTCGGTCCCCGATTTTTTGGCACCTTTTGCTTCCTTCCGGTCAGCCGGAGACCGATTCCATCCGCATCCTGTAGCAACACAACGCCCGCTTGCTCGAGGGCGTGCTGAAGCCGCATCACGGTAGAGACGTTCCCCATCACCGGGCCATTTGTCTTCTCGATTCGATAGATCGTGGCCAACGCCACGCCAGATGCCTGCGACAGGTCTTCCTGGCGCCAGTTGAGGAGCGCGCGGGCTGCCCGGATGTGTTCTGCGTGAAGCATGCAGGACATCTTTCCGATTCTGCGGCGCTTGACAAGCAGTCGAACATGATGGTTAATACGTCAATATCGACTGTTAATAAGGTGAAAACTAATGATAATCATGAGTTTTGCGGCGGCGCAACATGACTACCTTCGGGATCGACTTCGCGTCCTCGAACCCGACATCGACGAAGAAACCCTCGCGGACACGGTCGAGGGACTGACAGACCTCCATGAAATTATCGGTGCCGTGATCCGCTCGACACTGGACGATGAGGCTTTGGCTGGGGCGCTCAAGACCAGAATTGAAGCGATGCGAGAACGGCTGGAACGCCTTGAGATGCGAGCGTCAGCCCGCCGCGAACTGGTCCGGGACGTTATGGTGGCAAGTGAAATAAAAAAGGTAACTGCTCCCGAATGCACCATCTCGATCCGCTCGGGTTCGCCTGCCTTAATTGTTCAGGACGAAGGCTCGATTCCTCCGCAGTATTGGGTGCCGCGCGATCCGCGCCTTGATCGTCAGGCGTTGATATCAGAGTTGAAACAGGGGCTTCGTATTGCGGGCTGCGAATTGTCTGTTCCTGGTCCAGTCCTCAGTGTGAGGGCGCGGTGATGGGGTTCTCGGCAAAGCAGGTCCAGGCGCTTCGGCGCAATCTCAACGCTTCGCAGATCCGTACCCGGCGGTTAGGCGATCGAGAGCTCAGTTATATCGAGGCATGGCACGCCATAGCCGAAGCCAACCGGATCTTCGGCTTCGATGGATGGAATCGAGAGACAATCGAATCTCGATGCGTCGTGGGACGCGAGAACCGCGGAACCTATCAAGCCCTCTACATCGCGAAAGTTCGCATAACAGTTCACTCCAGTGATCGGGAGGTCGTGAGGGAAGGGCACGGCACGGGAGATGGCCGCGGACCCTCTTTAGGTGAGGCGCACGACATGGGCTTGAAAGCCGCGGAAACCGACGCCACCAAACGGGCACTGGCGACTTTCGGTAAGCCGTTTGGCCTCGCGCTCTACTTGCATGGAGTGCCGGCCCAACATCGAGTCCCTCCGGCCGGCGACCAAGTAAAGCCGCCGCCGTTGGCAATTCCTACAGTCCGCGCGCTAGAGCGCCCGGTTTCCCTAGAATCTCGGCAGGTCTCATCGCTCGTTATGCCGAAGCGGTTGCGTGACAAGGAGCACCTGTTGTTCGTTGGATCTCAGCCCTGTCTGGTTTGCGGCCGTCAGCCAGCTGACGCCCATCACCTGCGTTTCGCGCAACCTCGGGCAATGAGTCTGAAGGTAAGTGACGAGTTTACGGTCCCATTGTGCCGCATACACCATCGGCAATTGCATCAGTCAGGCAACGAAGCGGCGTGGTGGGATGATCTGGAAATCGATGCCCTCGAAATTGCTCGAGGGCTTTGGGATCAACGGCTGAAGAACCGAAGTCCGGAAACTGAATTGGTGCCGTGACCTCTGGTAACGCCGGAGCCGACCGCCCTACCGCCAGGTAATTTACATAGTTCCACTTCATGTCCGCGGAAGGCAGCTTTCATCTGTGGTCTGAACGATAAACCACAGCATCACGTTTATCGCTCCCGGAAAGTCCGGGCGATCTGGTCATGGAGAGGCCGCACCAGATACTCGAGCGGGGTACGCTCATGCGTGCGGATGAACACTTCCGCGGGCATGCCGGGGGCAAGCTTGAGGTCGCCGAGGCGCTGTAATTGATCCCCGCTCAGCGTGGCGCGCACCACGTAATAGGTCTGACCTGTCTGCTGATCCCGGGTCAGGTCGGCCGAAATGCGGCTGAGGATGCCGTCGATGACCGGCGTCGTCCGTGGATTTCCCGCCATGATGCGCACGACGGCCTGAGCGCCGAGCACGAGTTGGTCGATGTCCTGCGGCGCAACCTTGGCCTCGACCACGAGTTCATCGGCTTGGGGAACGATCTGCATCACGGTCTCGCCATTGGCGATCACTCCGCCGACGGTATGGATGGCGAGCTGGTGCACCATGCCGTTTTGCGGCGCCCGGATCTCGACCCGCTTCAACTGATCCTCCGCGGCCGCGACCCGTTCCTTGAGCTCCGCGATACGCCCCTGTACGTCACGGAGCTCCTTCAGCAATTCGGTGCGGAAGTCATGGTCGATCTGGAGGATTTGCAGCTCGGTCTCGCTGATCTTGACCCGCGCACGGGCAATTTCCGCAATGTGCTGCCCTCGATCGCCCTGCAGCTTGGCCTGATCCCGCTGAAGCTGCATGTAGCGGATGATCGGAATGAGCTTTTTCTCGTAGAGGTCGGTGACGCCGACCAGCTCTTCGGTGAGGAACTTGATTTCTTTTTCCTTGCCGGAAAGCTGCGCGGAAAGGCCCTCGATTTCCTGGTTGGTCTGAGCAATACGCTCGACCAATTGCGACTTCTGCCCGCGCCGCGTCGAGCGCCGCGAGTCGAACAATTTCTCCTCGCCGACAAGCGCCGTCGCAATCGTCGCATCGTCGCTGCGGCCGGTGAGAGTGTCAGGGAACACGATCTTGTCGACGCCGTCGCGCTCCGCGAGCAGCCGCGCTTCGCGGGCGGTCAATTCGTCGCGCTGCGAGCGGACGATGCCAAGCGTCGACCTGGTGACCGTGTCATCGAGCCGAACGATGACCTGACCGGCTTCGACAATGTCGCCTTCCTTGACCAGGATTTCGCTGACGATTCCGCCAGTGGGGTGCTGAACCTTCTTGACGCTGGATTCGACGACGATGGTTCCCGGCGCGATCACCGCTCCGACGAGTTCGGTGGTGGCGGCCCATCCGCCAATTCCGACAACCAGAACGACGACGACAAAAAATCCGACGCGGTTGAGCGAGCGAATGGCGCGTCGGGATTCGTGGGCCCCGGTCATCGTTCGCTCCCGCCGGATGAATCCGACACCACTTTGAGGCTCGACACATTCGCGGGCGGCGAAGGAGGCGGCGCCAGGACCTTCTGCAATACCTCGTCGCGAGGTCCGAATGCGCGCTGCAGGCCGTCGGAGAGAAACAGAACCTTCTCGCAGACCGCCAGCGCCGAAGGCCGATGCGCAATGATGAGGACAATCGAGCCGCGGGCTTTCGCATCCCGGATGGCCTGCATCAGGGCAATCTCGCCATCGTTGTCCAGGTTGGACTGCGGCTCATCGAGCACGATCAGGAATGGATCGCCGTAGAGCGCACGCGCCAGCGCGATCCGTTGCCGCTGACCGCCGGATAGGATCGCGCCCGAATCGCCAATGCGCGTATCGTAGCCTTGCTGCAGCCGAAGGATCATGTCATGCGCGCCGGCGGCGCGCGCGGCCTTCACGACCGCTTCGCTGTCGGGCTGGATCGCCATGCGTGAGATATTCTCGGCGACGGTCCCCTCGAACAGGTCGATGGCTTGCGAGACAAAGCCGACATACTGGCCCAATCGCTCCGGATCCCATTGATCGAGCGCCGCGCCGTCCAGCCGCACGACGCCGCGTCCCGGAGGCCAGAGGCCGAGCAGTGTTCGCACCAACGATGTTTTCCCCGCGCCGCTTGGCCCGATGACGCCCAGTGCTTCGCCGGCGCGAAGTTGAAAACGGACTTCGCGCAGGATCGGCGTTTCGGTCCCTGGCGCGACCACGGTGAGTTGTTCGACATCGAGGCTACGGCCAGGCTTTGGCAATTGGGTCGCCTCGGTCGCGCTCTTTGCCTCGCCCAGCATCTCGGAAAGCCGCTGGCGGCTCTGACGGGCGGACACAAGAGAACGCCAGTTCGCAATCACCGTCTCGATCGGCGCGAGCGCCCGGCCCATCATGATCGAGGCCGCGATCATGCCGCCAGCCGTCAGTTCGTTCTGGATCACCAGGTAAGCGCCAAGCCCGAGGATCACCGATTGGAGCAACAGTCGCACGACCTTCGATACGCTGCCGTAGGAGCCCATGACGTCGCTGGAGCGCCCCGTGGCGGCGAGGTAGCGTTCATTGAGCCCGGCCCAGCGCTGCTCCAGCGCGCCGGCCATGCCCATGGCGACGATGCTCTCGCTGTTACGGCGATTGCTCTCGATCATGGTTGAGCGGAGAGCGCCTTCCAGCGCGAGATTGCGGACCGGCTCGCGGCTGTTTCGTTCGGTCAGGATGGTCAGCGCAAACAGTACGATCGCCCCGACCAGGGATGCAATGCCCAGCCACGGATGGATCAAAAAGCAGAGTGCCAGAAAAAACGGCATCCACGGCAGGTCGACGATAGCGATGGGGCCGGTGCCGGTGAGGAAGGCGCGGATCTGGTCGAGATCGCGAACCGGCTGGACGGCCTCTCCCGCCTTGCGGCCGGCGAGGGCGGCCTTGAGCACCATGGCATGCGCGATCCGGCTCAGGCGAAAATCCAGCACCGCGGCGCTACGCACGACGATTCTGCTTCGAATGACGTCGAGACTGCCTTGAAAGAGATAGGCACCGACCAGAAACACCGAGAGCGCGATCAGGGTCGGAACGCTGCGGGATGCCAGCACGCGATCATAGACCTGCAGCATGTAGAGCGGGCCCGCCAGCATCAGGATGTTCACGGCTCCGGAGAAAAAAGCCACGCTCCAGAACGAGCGCCGACACTCCGCCAATGCCGCAGCGATATCGGGATGCGTCGTCCGCGCGCTCTGCACCTGGCGGAAAGTCACGAGGCTCTCCGCGGGTCTAATGCCGACTGAGCGTTTCTGCCGACTTGCATGCGCAGCTCCAGATCACACGATATGGAAATCCGAAGCGAGAAGCGAGCTTACACCGGACAGATGCGCGACCGCGGCGGCGTCCGCGCCGCTGCCGCCGGTGGCGTCCCAGTATAGCGTGCCGGCGTCGGCGCCAGCGTTGTCGAAAATGAAATAGCCGCCGATGCCCGCGTTGGAAGCAGATCCTGCCGCGGTTGCGATGGCCAGCGTTGCAGCGCCGTTCGCCGTCAGCCCGCCACCGAAGCCGGCAGCGCTGATCTGGAACATGTCGAATCCTGACACAAAGTCGGTGATCGTGTCGATGCCATCCGTGGGAGACGCGAACACGAAGGTATCCGCGCCGGCCGCGCCGGTGAGGATATCGGCGCCGCCCTTGCCGTCGAGAACATTGTTGCCAGCATTGCCGGTGATGGTGTTGGCGACGGCATTGCCGGTGCCGTTGAGGTTGCCCGATCCGGTCAGGGTCAGGTTCTCAACGCCGCTGGTGAGTATGTAACTGATAGAGGACTGGACCGTATCAGTGCCTTCGTTGCCGCCCGACAGAGCCACCAGCCCATCCGGCGTATTGCCGGAGACATAGGCGCCTCCGAGCTTCGTAGTCCCATCGTAATATATTGCGAGTTGTGAACCGCCGACGGAATACAGAACATCCTTGTGGCTGTCGGCGTTGAAGTCACCCGTCCCGAGCAAGGTCCAGTTCGGATCGTAGGGTAGCGCGACCGTCGTCGCGACGGCGCCGCCGTTGATCAGCCAAAGCTGATTTGTGGCGCCGTTGGTCGCGACGACGTCGATCGTGCCGTCGCCATCAAAGTCCGCCGTGCCCTTGATGGTCCAACCTGCGGGCGCTGTGAATGACGCGCCGACGGTCTCGGTCACGATGTCGCCGCTGTCGTCCACGACATAGGTGTCGTTGCCGAGCCCGCCGATCATCGTGTCGGCGCCGGCGGCGCCATCCAGATAGTCGTTGCCCGCCAGACCGGTCAGGGTGTTGTTGCCGCTGTTGCCGATGAGGAGGTTGTCGGCGCTGTTGCCGGTGCCGCTGAGGTTATTGGAACCGGTGAGCGTCAGGTTCTCCACGCCGCTCGCAAGCGTGTAGTCGATCGAAGCCTGGACACTGTCGGTGCCTTCATTGCCGCCGGACAGAGCCACCAGCGCATCTGGCGTCTTGCCGGAGACATAGGCGCCGCCGAGCTTGGTGGCACCGTTGTAATAGATCGCGAGCTGCGAGCCGCCCGCCAAATACAGTACGTCCTTGT
>CANKHJ010000233.1 GCA_947481635.1 Bradyrhizobiaceae bacterium | reverse complement strand
GCCGGCTTCATCGGGAACGTCAAACTGGGTGAGCCGCGCCACCCGCGTCGCGTCGAGCCGCTTCTTCCATTCGGCTTCGGTCAGATAAAGCCGTTCCGGCGGCAGCGGCCGGTAGGTCGGCCCGGAGCCGCGGACATCGAGCGGCGCGCGCCGCGCCTCGAAATAATCCGCGATCTGGCTGAAGCGCTCATGCGCCGCATCATCGGCGAGCGGCTCCAACACCACGGGTGTCTGCGGCAGGTACTCGAACAGCGTGTCGAGCCGTTCATGGAACAGCGGCAGCCAATGTTCCATGCCGGCATGGCGGCGGCCTTCGCTCACCGCGGTGTAGAGTTGGTCCTCCGGCGACGGCGCGCCAAAAGCTTCCACATAGCCGGTGCGGAAACGGCGGATGGTCTCGGTCATCAGTTGGAATTCCGCGACCGGAACCAGATCGAGCGCGCGCAACTGGTCCTCGGTGCGCTGCGTCTCGGGATCGAAACTGCGGATCGTCTCCAGCGTGTCACCGAAGAAATCGAGCCGCACCGGCAGGTCGCTTCCTGGCGGGTAGAGATCGATGATGCCGCCACGCACCGCGTAGTCGCCGGGCTCGCGCACGGTCGAGGCGCGGTTATAGCCGTTGAGCTCGAGCCAGCCGACGATGCTGTCCATGTCGAGCACGTTGCCGGGCGCGGCCGAGAGCGATTGCTTGGCGACGATCGATCGCGCCGGCACGCGCTGCAGAACCGCATTCACGGTGGCGAGCAGGATCAGCGGCCGCTCATTGCCCTTGAGGCGCGCGAGCCGCGACAGCGTGATCATGCGCTGCGCCATCACGCCGGAATGCGGCGAGACGCGGTCGTAAGGCAGGCTATCCCAGGCCGGGAACTCCATCACCGCCATGTCGGGTGCAAAGAACGACAGCGCGCGCGAGAGCTGGGCCATGCGCGAGCCGTCGCGGCAGATCACCAGCAGCGAGGCCGCGGGCGCATCGGGGCCCGCCGCGACAGCGCGCGCGAGATCGGCCAGCACGATGCCTTCCGCGCCATCCGCGACGCCGGCCAGCGTCAGCGGACGGCCGGGCGCCAGGCGCGCGGCGGGCGAGGCATTCTTGTTCGAAACGATCGAGGTCAGCATCAGTTCGTCTTCTTCAACTCGGTTCGGGCTTGAAATCGCGCATCCGGCGGAACAACGGGGTGTCCTCCTCGGCGGGCACGGGCACCTCGCCCATCAGCCACGACAGCACCTGTGGGTCCGGCAATTCGATCAAGTGCTCGAAAGCCGCGATCTCGGCGTCATCCAGCGTCGCGACCGCAGCGTCCGCAAAACGGCCCATGATCAGGTCCATCTCGCGCATCCCGCGATGCCAGGCGCGGAACAGCAACTTGCGCCGCCGCACATCCAGGCCGTCGCTCGATCTCGTGGTTCCGGTCATCCCTGTCCAATAGCTCACGGCCCGCGGCGGCTTTTCGAGGCCATCGCGGGTCCAAAGGAACGGTTGATATAGCGATGATCTTCCCCCTTGTCAGGGGAATGAAGCAACATTCCCCGGCGTCATTCCGGGGCGCGCATCGCCCAGCAATGACGGAGCATGGTAGATATCCCCGATGCGACCGCCTTTGCTCAACCCGCTGTTTGCCGCGCTCACCGTCCTGCCCGGCGTGGGGCCGAAATTCGAGAAGCTGTACCAGCGTCTGCTCGGCAGGGATTCGCCCCCGCGGGTGATCGACCTCGTATTCCATCTGCCCTCCGGCGCGATCGATCGCCGGGCGCGGCCGAAGCTGAACGAGGTGGTGCCGGACACGATCGCCACCGTTGCGGTGACCGTCGAGCGTCATCGCCCCAATCCGCCGAACCGGCCACGCGCGCCCTACCAGATCGTCGTCGCTGACGAGACCGGGACGCTCACGCTGACCTATTTCCACGCCCGCAAGGATCATCTCGAGCGCACCTTTCCGATCGGCGCGCTGCGCTACGTCTCGGGCACCGCCGAATTCTATGACGGGATGCTGCAGATGGTGCATCCCGACCGGGTGGTGGACGAGGCCGGCTTCGCGCAGCTTCCTCTGGTCGAGCCGGTCTATCCGCTGACCGAAGGGCTCGGCCTCGCTCTCGTGCGCAAGGCCGCGGATGCCGCGCTGCAACGCCTGCCCGAAATGCCGGAATGGCAGGACCCGAGTTGGGTGTCGCGCGAGCAGTTTCCGGCTTTCGCCGACGCGCTCAAGGCGCTGCATCATCCGGCCGAGCCCGGCGGGGTCGCGCCCGAGACCCGGGCCTGGACGCGGCTGGCCTATGACGAGATGCTCGCCGGCCAATTGGCGCTCGCCCTGGTGCGCGCGCATATCCGCCGTCCCTCCGGCCGCGGCACCGCGGGCAATGGCCACTTCCGCAAGAAGATCATCGAGGCCCTGCCCTATTCGCTGACGGTGTCGCAAGAGCGCGCCGTGCATGACATCGTGGCCGATCTCGAAAAGCCGGAACGCATGTTGCGGCTGCTGCAAGGCGACGTCGGCGCCGGCAAAACGATTGTCGCGTTGCTTGCCGCAGCATCAGTGATCGAGGCCGGCCGGCAGGCGGTGCTGATGGCGCCGACCGAAATCCTGGCGCGCCAGCATCTCCACACCATTGCGCCGCTGGCGCAGCAAGCCGGCATCGAGATCGCGATCCTGACCGGCCGGGAGCGTGGCCCAACGCGCAAGGCGCTGCTCGATGCGCTGGCGCTCGGCAATATTCAATTGCTGATCGGCACGCACGCGGTGTTCCAGGACGAGGTGGCGTTCCACGATCTCGCGCTCGCGATCGTCGACGAACAGCATCGTTTCGGCGTGCATCAGCGGCTCGCACTCGCCGGCAAGGGCGAGGCGGTCGACATGCTGGTGATGACCGCGACGCCGATCCCGCGCACGCTGGTACTCACCTATTTCGGCGACATGGATATCTCGGAACTGCGCGAGAAGCCGGCGGGGCGCAAGCCGATCGACACCCGCACCATCCCGCTGGGACGGATCGGGGACGTGGTGGCAGCGGTCGGCCGTGCCATCGAGCATGGGCAGCGGGTCTATTGGGTCTGCCCGCTGGTCGAGGAATCCGAACTGATCGATCTCGCCGCCGCGGAGGATCGCTTCGCGGAGCTCAAGGTGCGCTTCGGCGACCACGTCGACCTGGTGCATGGCAAGATGAAGGGGGCCGACAAGGACCGCGCGATGGCGCGTTTCGCCGCAGGCGAGACGCGCGTGCTGGTCGCGACCACGGTGATCGAGGTCGGCGTCAATGTGCCCGAGGCGACGGTGATGGTGATCGAGCATGCCGAGCGCTTCGGCCTGTCGCAATTGCATCAGCTGCGCGGCCGCGTCGGGCGCGGCGGCGATCGCTCGACCTGCCTGTTGCTCTACCGGGCGCCGCTCGGCGAGACCGCGAAGGCGCGGCTCGCGATCATGCGCGACACCGAGGACGGCTTCCGCATCGCCGAGGAGGATCTGCGCCTGCGCGGCGAAGGCGACGTGCTCGGCACCCGGCAGAGCGGCCTGCCCGGATTCCACATCGCGCGGCCGGAAATCCACGGCAAGCTGATCGGCGCGGCGCGCGACGATGCGACGCTCATCCTCAGCCGCGACCCGACGCTGTCAACGCCGCGCGGCGAGGCGTTGCGCACCCTGCTCTATCTGTTCGAGCGCGACGAGGCGGTGCGGCTGATCCGGGCCGGGTGACTGTTTTGCCGGGCGTGTCGGTTGCGCTATTCTCCGCGCAACCAACGAGCGGCTTCGATGAAAATTCTTGTGGTCGACGATCACGTTCTGATACGGGAGGCGATGCGCGGCGTCCTCAAGGAATTGAGGGACGACGCGATCGTGACGGAAGCTCCGGACTGCCGCCGGGCGATGCGGCTGGTCGATGAGAACCCCGACGTCGCCCTGATTCTGCTCGACCTCAATCTGCCAGATCGCGACGGGTTTGCCGTCCTGGCGGATCTGCGTGAGCGATACCCCGCGATCCCGGTTGTCGTCATGTCGGCCCATCATGAGCGCGACAATGTCGTCCGCGCGCTCGACCTCGGCGCAACCGGCTTTATCCCGAAATCCGTGCCCCGCGAGGTCATGGTCAATGCGCTACGGCTGGTGTTTGCCGGCGGCATCTACATTCCCGCGGAGATTTTGGGACGAGGCGAACCGCCACCGACCGCCATGCATGCGAGGCCTGTCGGCGCGGCCCCGACGGTGCTGCCTGCCGACCTCGGACTGACCGAACGGCGGATGGACGTGCTCGCGCTGCTGATGCAGGGCAACAGCAACAAAGTGATCTGCCGTGCGCTCCACCTCGCGGAGCCCACCGTCAAGAACCATGTCACCGCCATCCTCAAGGCTTTGAAAGTGTCCAATCGTACGGAGGCGGTCATCGCGGCACGCGCTATGGGCTTGGGCCCGAAGCAGGCTCGGTAGCACCGCGATGATGCATCGCCAATTCGGCCTCGGCGCTGTGTCGGCCCTTCAGGAATTGGTTCAGCATCGCACGTAGTGCCATGGGGGCGACCGGCTTGTGCAGGAGATGATAGCCATTGGCCTTGGCATCGCGCAGGCGATCCGGCGAGATGTCTCCACTGATCAGGAAAGCGGGAATGTCGGACCCGAAATGGGCGCGCAGCCGCGCGATTGCCGCGATGCCCGTGTGATCGTTCTGAAGGCGAAAATCCGAAACGATGAGATCGGGCGACGCATCGTGTTCGGCGAGGCGGTCAACCGCTTCGCCGTCTGATCGGGCGGACACGACCCGGCAGCCCCAGCTCTGCAGCAATCCGCGCATGCCATCCAGCACCAGCGTGTCATCGTCTATCACGACGACGAGCCTGCCGGTCAGCGGCCTGACGATCCCTCCGCCCGCAAGCGTGGTGTCATCCCGATCACGGCCGGGGGCCACCACCGGGACCGACACCGAAAAACGCGACCCGCCTCCGACCGCAGACGTCAGCGCGATGGGGTGGTCAAGCAAGGCGCAGAGTCGGGCGACGATCGCGAGCCCGAGGCCCAGGCCTTGATCGCTCCCGGTCTCGGCGACCTGATAAAACTCGTTGAAGACATTCCGGTGTTGGTCTTGCGCAATACCGATCCCGCTGTCCCAGACTTCCAGCCGCAAAACTCCTTCGGAGCGGCGGCAGCCGACCACGATGCCGCCATGCGGCGTGTAGCGAACCGCGTTCGATACG
Organism: Bradyrhizobiaceae bacterium; assembly: GCA_947481635.1. Classification (GTDB taxonomy): domain Bacteria; phylum Pseudomonadota; class Alphaproteobacteria; order Rhizobiales; family Xanthobacteraceae; genus CANKHJ01. The sequence goes on along the minus strand of CANKHJ010000233.1, from coordinate 1,548 downwards.
AGATTGAGCAGGATACGCTCGATCAGGATCGCGTCGCTCCGGATCCAGGCCGCGGTTGGAACGATACGCAATCGCAGGCCCTTGTCGTGTGCCGCATTGGCGAAGGCGGCCTCGACTCGCCGGAACAGCGGTTCGACGGCGAAATCCGACAGGTTCGGCGCCAGCACGCCGGCATCGAGTTTGGAAATGTCCAACAATGCGTTGAAAAGCCGATTCATTGCGGTCACGGCCGCGTCGATCCGTCCCGTAATGCGATCGCGCTCGCCTTGGCTTTTGGTGGCGCGAAGTTCGCCGATGAACAGATTCATGGCGTGCAAAGGCTGCCGCAGATCGTGGCTGGCGGCGGCCAGAAAGCGGGATTTCGCAAGATTGGCCAGTTCAAGCTGGTGGGTGCGTTCTTCCACCTTTCGCTCCAGCGTCGCATGTGATTCCTGAAGCTGGGCCGCCATGCGATTGAACTGGCCGCCGAGCGCCTCCAGCTCGTCGCGGCTCTCGATCGAGATCCGGTGATCGAGCGCGCCGGCGCCGATCCGTGCGGCTCCACGGTGCAAGACGTGCAGCGGGTTCACCAGCTTTCGGACCAGCATGAAGCTCGCCACGATCGACAGCATCAGCGCTCCCAACAGCACCACCCCAGTGGCCAGGAGCGACGCATAGACCGGAGCGAATGCTTCTTCGGCCGGCCGCTCCACCAGTACAATCCAGCCGAGCGGTGCGATGACGGCGTGAGCCGCCAGGACCTCCCGGCCCTGCACGTCCCGCGCTATCGTGTTTTGGAGCAGCGGATCCGCACCGGAGCGCGCCGCGAGAACCTGCGGCAAAGCCGAGGTATCGGTGTTTTGCAAAACCAGGCTGATGTCCGGATGCGCAATCAAGCGTCTTTCGGCATTGACCACATAGGCGTGACCCTTTTCTCCGACCTTGATCCGCGAGACCACATCCCAGATGAATTTGAGATTGACCTTCGCGATGACGATGCCGGCGTCGTGGCGTTGTCCGGCGAGCACCAGCGTCATGTAGGGTTCGGATTCCTGGAGCAGATAGACCGGCCCGTAGATGACCTGCCGCTCCTTGGCCTCCAGGACCAATGGCTCGGTCGAGCGATCGATCCCGCTTCCGATCACGTCGAGCGCAAGCCTGGACACCCGCAACTGCTCACGACCGGATAAATCCACCATGGCAAGCTCGGTGATCGCCGGAACCTGCCGCAGCAGCCGCAGCGCGTCGATGCGCCGCGCCTCGGGAGCGAGCGTCGCATACGGCATCTGGACCATCCAGCCGAGTTGGCTTTCGATCTCTTTGATGAACTGACCGATCGTCCCGGCCGCTGCTTGCGCTTGCTCGTGCTGGATCTGGAACAGCGCGGCTTTGTGATCCTGATAGGCGAACCAGATCGCAATCAGACCGCTGGCAAGCGACAGGGGATGTCCCGGTCGATGTTGAAATTGGAAGGCAGGCGTTGCTCACCTTGAGCCGGTAGGCTCGGGGTGTCGAAACCGCAAAGGAGAGCAACGCCATGAAGAAATCTACCACATCTCCCGCCGCCGT
>CANKHJ010000232.1 GCA_947481635.1 Bradyrhizobiaceae bacterium | reverse complement strand
GGTCTCATGCGTGGTTTACCCTCGTTCCGGCACGCAGTGACGAGAAGCGCGCCCCGGGCGAGATCGGAACTGTTGGAAGATTGCCTGACTGTTGGAGAACGAAATGGCCGCGGCTAAAAAGCAGATCAAGCTCGGCATGTTTCTACGCCCCAGCGGCCATCACGTCGCGGCGTGGCGCCATCCCGACGCGGCGGAGGATTCCGACTCCAATTTTCAGCACCTGATCGATGTAGCCAGGACCGCCGAACGCGGCCTGTTCGACCTGATCTTCATCGCCGACAACGTCGCCATGCCGCATGAAGACCTCGAGACGTTGACTCGTGTCGCGGACGTGACGCGCATCGATCCGTTCACGGTGATGGCGGCTTTAGCCATGGTGACCAAGCGTATTGGTCTCGTCGTCACCGGCACCACTACCTATGACGAGCCTTATTTCGTCGCGCGCAAATTTGCCTCGCTTGACCTGGTCAGCGGCGGGCGGTCTGGCTGGAATGTGGTCACCTCCGGCGTGCAGATGGAAGCCGCCAATTTCGGGCGCGATTTTCATCCGTCCAAGAGTGATCGCTACCAGCGCGCACGTGAATTCGTCGATGTGGTTCGCGGCCTGTGGGACACGTGGGACGAGGGCGCCCTGGTCCGCGACAAGGCGTCCGGTATCTTCTTCGATCCCAGCAAGGTGCACGTGCTCAACCACCGGGGCGAGCATTTCAAGGTACGCGGTCCGCTCAATACCTCGCCCTCGCCGCAAGGGCATCCGGTGATCGTCGAGTCCGGGTCTTCAGAGGACGGACGCGATCTCGCGGCAGAGACCGCCGAAGTGGTGTTCACGGCACAATCGACGCTCGCCGCGGCACAGGAATTTTACGGCGATTTGCATCGCCGCATGGCCAAGTATGGCCGCGATCCCGACAGTCTCAAGGTGATGCCTGGAATGTTGGTCACCGTCGGCCGTACCGAGCAGGAGGCGCAGGACAAGCACGAGACGCTGCAAGCTCTGATCCATCCAAGCCAGGGCCTGACCCTGCTGTCGAAATATATGGGTTATGACCTCAGCGGATGCGATATCGACGCGCCGCCCCCCGAGGTGCCGGCGAACAAATTGGGTCTCATCAGCAGCCGGTCCGTTCAATTGACCGAAATGGCGCGGCGCGAGAATCTGACGGTTCGTCAGCTCTACGAGCGCGTCGCGGGCGGACGTGGACACTTCTCAGTGGTTGGCACCGCCGCGCAGGTGGTTGACCATATGGAAGAATGGGTCACGACCGGTGCGTCCGATGGCTTCAACGTCATGGCGCCGTATTTGCCGGGCGGTCTCGATGATTTTGTCGAACTCGTCATTCCGGAATTGCAGCGCCGGGGCCTGTTCCGGACCGCCTATGAAGGCCGCACTCTGCGCGATCATCTCGGCCTGCAGAAGCCGGTGAGCCGTTACGCCAAAGCCGCCGCTGCCGTCGCCGCGGAGTGAGCCGCGGCAGCGTCCGAAAGTTCCGTCCAGTCCGCCGCTTTTTTTGCCCGAGGCTCTGATGTCACTGAATGGCTTTGACGTGTCCCATGCGCGCCGTCTCGTCGACCTCGCGGCCTCCTGTCTTGGGCCCGTGAAGGATGCCGAGATCCTGCCGGCGGAAGCTTATGTCAGCGAGGAATTCTGGGAGTTCGAGAAGAAGGTGATCTTCTCACGCGAGTGGCTGTGCATTGCGCATGTCAACGAGATCCCAAATGCCGGCGATCACCTGCCGCTGACGGTGCTGGACGAGCCGGTGCTGGTGGTGCGCGGTGAGGACGGCAAGGTGCGGGTGCTGTCGGCGATCTGTCAGCATCGCGGCCATCCGATGGTGGGTGGCGTGATGGACGAACCCGCGCCTGGCGTCTGCCTCAACGCGCAACGGCTGGTCTGCCCGTATCACAATTGGTCCTATGCGCTCGATGGGCGGCTGGTCGGTGCGCCGTCCATGAATGAGACCACGCCGGTGCAGACGTTACGCGGCAATATTCGCCTGCCGGAGATCCGAACCGAGATCTTCCATGGCCTGGTCTTCGTGAATCTCGATCAGGATGCGCCGCCGATTGCCAAGAGCCTCGGCAAGCTCGATCGGGAGTTTGCCGGCTATGGCCTTGAGACGCTCATCCCCGGTCATGTCTTCGCGCAGCGGGACCTCAAGTGGAATTGGAAGCTCCACCACGAGAATGCGCTTGAGCCCTATCACACCGATTATGTTCACAAGGGCTATCATAACGCGGTGCCGGCGGAGCTCACGCAGTTCTGCGATTTCGATATCGGTGATGGGCAGGTCATGCGTACGACCGGCTTCGCCAAGGCCGATGGCGATCTGTTCGAGGAATCCGGCAGCCGCCGCCTGCCTGATATCAGCGGCCTGACCAATGAGCAGCGTGGCCGCGTGCTGTTCGTCTCGCTGATGCCGAACACCGTGGCCGTGTTGCAGCCCTCCTTTGTGACGATCACCTTCCTCAATCCGCACTCGGCGGGACGGCTCGATTCACGGCGCGTCAATTTGTATTCGCCGCAGGCCGCGCGGACGCCGGAATTCGACCGCATCCGCGCCGAGCAATTCGAGCAGATGAAGGTGATCATCATGCAGGACCAGGTGACCCAGGCTGCGTTGCAGAAGGCCTATCAGTCGCGCTATGCGCCGCGCGGCCACTTGTCTCATCTCGAGACGGCGATCACGCAGCTCAACCAATGGATCGTCGACAAATACCGCCGCGGATTGGGCGAACTGGCGGCGTAATGCGATCTTTAGAGATTTCTGCCATGTCAGCCTGTCGCCGGGGCTTATTCCGGCGTGCTCGTCTCGGAGGGCATGGTGCCCGCCCGTGTTGATTGCGTAGTGTTGCGTGAGTGCCAATGTTTGATCTGGTCATTCGTGGCGGCTCCGTCGTTGGTCCGGAGCGGGCTGAACGCGCCGACCTTGGTGTCACGGATGGGGTAATCGCGGCCGTGTCCGCGCCCGGCGAAGCGCTCGAAGGCCAGATCGATATCGACGCCACCGACAGGCTCGTTCTGCCGGGGCTGGTCGACGCGCATGCGCATATCCCGGGCTACATCCTGTCGCATCGTTTCGATGATTTCCGCACCGCGACCTCGGCTGCTGCGCTCGGCGGCGTCACCACTGTCATGCTGATGCCGACCGACGACCCGCGCACCGCCACGGCCGATTATTTCGACCGCAAGAGACACAGCGGGGAGGGGCAGTCGCTGGTCGACTTCGCGATCCAAGCTTTGATCGGGCCGAAGACCGAGCAAGCCGTCGTCGAGGAGATGGCGGCGCGCGGCGCGGTGTCGTTCGAATTATTTCTCGCCTATGGCGGCACACCAGAATTCATCATCGGCAACGACGACTACGAATTGCAGCGGCTGATGCAACTGGTCCACGATGTCGGCGGCATTGTCGGCGTCACACCGCATTCCGCGACACTGATCGCCAAGCTTACCGCGCTCCAGAAGGAGAGCCAGGAGGATTACCGCCGGCTCGAGTCGTCGCGTCGCGTTGACAGATCGGAGCGCGTGGAGCCGCCGAACCCGGTCGAGCTGTTTGCGCTGACACGGCCGACCTTGTCCGAAGCGCTCGGCATTGCGCGCGCCTGCACGGTCGCGAGCGAGACCGGCACGCGCATTCATCTGCGTGCGCTGTCGTCGAGGCGCAGCATTGAGATGGTGCGCCGCTTCCGCGATGCCGTCGCTCTGTCGTCGGAAGTGATGTCGCACCATCTCCTGTTCACCGACTGCGATGCGGTGCGTTTCGGCCCCTATGGCATCATCGTGCCGCCGCTGCGCACCGCGGCCGAGCGCGATGCGCTGCGCAAGGCTGTGAAGGCAGCCGAGATCGATATGGCGGTGAGCGACCATTCGCCAGCGTTGCGCGAGGACAAGGAACTCGGCTGGGCCGATATCTGGCAGACCCCGCCGGGCATGCCGGGCTTGCAGACGCTATTCCATTCGATGCTGACGCTGGTCGACGATGGCGTGTTGACGCTCTCCGATGTCGTGCGCGTCTGCGCCGAACGGCCGGCTGCCTGCTTCGGGCTCTACCCGCGCAAGGGCGCGCTGCTGAAGGGGTCGGACGCGGATATCGTGATCCTCGACACCCGGCAATCCATGCTGATCGACGATCAATGCCAGCAGAGCAAGGCGAACTACACCACGCTGAAAGGCCGGCTGGTCAAGGGGCGCATCGACAGTGTGTATCTGCGCGGCGAACTGGTCGCACAGGATGGCCAGATCGTATCGCGCCCCACCGGCCGCTTCGTCCGTCCATGAAGCACAGCGCCAACGATAGAACGGAGCAGGCTATGTCCACCAAACTGACACTCGATATCGTCACGCTGTGCGGCAGCGTCCGTAAGGACTCCTTCAACGCGGCGCTGGTGCGCGCCTTGCCGAACATCTCGGGCGGTGACCTGAATTTCAAGGATGGTCCCTCTGTTGCCGATGTCCCGATCTACGACAACGACCTCGAAACGCTCAGCGGCTTCCCGAGCATCATCACCGCGCTGGCGGCGCTGATCCGCGAAGCGGACGGCGTGCTGATCGTGTCGCCGGAATACAATTACTCGGTGCCGGGCGGCCTCAAGAACATGCTCGACTGGGTGTCGCGCACGCCGAACCAGCCATTCGCCAAGAAGCCGGTGCTGATCCAGTCGGTGTCGGGCGGCGCCATTGGCGGCATGCGCATGCAGCACCACCTGCGCCAGATCATGGTGTTCCTGAATGCCCGCGTGCTGGCGCGCCCGGAAATAGCGATCGGGCCGGCCTCGGCCAAGTTCGATTCCATGGGCCAGTTGATCGACGCGCCGGCGCGGGAAGCCGTCCGGGCGCAGCTCACCGAATTCGCAGCCTTCATTCGCGAGCAGACGCCACATTGAGTGGCGGACGGCAAAGGCCGGGCAACACCGGGGCGCGCGGGACGCCAACGGAGAAGCTGGCCCTGCGATCACGATGATTGTCGGCCGTCCAGTGCCCCTGTAGATTAAAACGCTGCCAATCTGGGAAACAGGCCTGGAGCTGTCAATTAAGGCTGAAATCGCATGAGCAAGGGCGGACTACGTTCCGAGCCTAGCGTGATCTTCGCCAGGAACGTCGACTGGAACCTGTTCAAGGTATTTTACGAGATTGCACGCCGCGGCGGCATCGGTGCGGCCGCACGCGCATTGAACAAGCAGCAGCCCAGCATCAGCGCCGCGTTGAAACGTCTCGAAAGCCAGATTGGAGTCACTCTTTGCTCCCGGACCAGCCGCGGCATTGAGCTGACCGTCCACGGTCATCAACTGCTCGATGTCTGCCAGGGAATGTATACGTCGGTGCAGAATCTGCCGCGGACGGCCTCGGCCACGCGCGGCGACATTTCCGGCACGGTGGCGTTGCGGGTGATTTCGAACCTGCATCTGATCGCCAAGCTGACCGGCATCCTCAACGACTTCCACCGGCGTTATCCGCGCATCGAGATCAAGCTGGACGTGGCGCCATGGCACCAGGTCCTGCACTCGCTCAAGAACGGGGAGGTCGAACTCGGCATCGGCTTTGAAGACGAACTGGACGATCAATTTCTATATGTGCCGGTCATCGATCAGCAGCAGCAGATCTATTGCGGTCCACAGCATCGCCTGTTCGGCAAACCGCCGGTGCCGGTGGAGCAGTTACAGGCCGAGCCATTCGTGCTGACCCAGGGCGAACCCACCCCCTACGTCCGGTATCGCGAGCGCTATGGCCTCGGACATCACACCGGCGCCCTCGCCGACAATCTGCAGGAGCGGATGTGGTTGATCCAGCTCGGTCTGGGGATCGGTTTTTTGCCCAAGCCGGTCGTCGATGCGTCGACCTTCACGTCACATCTGTGGCCGCTGCTGTCGGAATCCGAAGCGCCGGTCTGTCGTATTTATCTGATGGCCAATGCGGCGCCGGTGCGCAGCGCTCCGGCACAATTGTTTCTCGATACGGCGCTCAGCCATCTGGCCTGAACGCGTCGACGCCGCCTCTGTAGCTAGGCCGCGGGCGCTGAGACGCCTTTGACTTGCGCGCGGAGTCCCAGGCGGGTTTCCGGGAAATAGTCCCACACCGCGACGTGTTGCGAGCTGCGGTTGTCCCAGAACGCGATCGAGTGCTTCCGCCAGCGAAACCGTACGGAATGCTGTGGCAGGCCGATCCTGCCATAGAGGAAATTCAACACCGACAGGCTCTCGTCGTCGCTGAGCTCGTTGATCTTGATGGTGTATTCCGGATTGACATAGAGCAGCTTCCGGCCGGTCTCCGGATGGCGGATGATGACCGGATGGTCGGCCTTCGGATACACCACCTTGTCGGCGTTTTCCTTGCCGACATAGGCCGTGCTGAACACGCGCGTGCCGTCGTGATGCGCGGTCAGCCCTTCCAGGTAGACTTTCATCCGGTCCGACAGGCTGTCATAGGCCGCGTAGGCGCTGCAAAATTGGGTGTCGCCGCCGCATGAGGGGAGCACATGCATATGCAGGATGCTGCCCATCGGCGGCAGCGGAGCGCAGCTCAGGTCGGAATGCCAGCGCTCGCCGGCCACCACTTTCGACTTCTCGTCGGCGTAGATCCGCACCAGTTCGTCGGTATTGCCTTTCAGCTTCGCGCCGGGATGCGCGTGGAGTTCGCCGAATTGGCGGGCAAAAGCCTTGTGCGTCTCCGGGTCGATGTCCTGGTCGCGGAAGAATACCACCAAGTGGTCGAGCAGTGCCTGACGGATCT
>CANKHJ010000231.1 GCA_947481635.1 Bradyrhizobiaceae bacterium | reverse complement strand
TGCGCAATCCACTGCGATCCGTTTGTCGGTCGCCGCTTTATGCGTCGGACTATTGTCGGGGCTGGGCGCGGATACCGCCAAAGCCGCCGACTATCCCTCGAAGCTGGTCAGGATCATTGTCGCGGGCGCACCGGGCGGCAGCCCCGACTTCCTGGCCCGCCTGTTTGCCACCCAACTGACCGAAGCCTTTGGTCAGCAGGTGATCGTTGAGAACCGGCCGGGCGCCGGCGGCAACATCGGAACCGAACAGGTCGCGAAGTCGGCGCCTGATGGCTACACCCTGATGCTGGGCAGCAGCTTCATCACGGTCAGCGCCTCGCTCTATAAGAACCTCGGATACGACGCCCGGAAGGATCTGACGCCGATCGCACAACTCGCCAGCGTCTCCAATGTTCTGGTGGTCAAGGCGTCGAGCCCGATCACCAGCGCGAAGGGTCTCGTCGCGCAGGCCAAGGCCGAGTCCGGCAAGTTGAATTTCGGCTCGGTCGGCGTCGGCACCACGCTGCACCTGAATGGCGAGCTCCTGAAGATCGCCACCAATACCCAGATGGTGCATGTGCCGTTCAAGGGCTGGGCGGAGGCGATGAACGCGATGCTGAACGGCGAGACCCACTTCATGTTCGATTCGACGGCAGCGTCGATCGGCAACATCCGCGAGAAGAAGACCCGCGCATTGGCGGTGACCTCGCTTCAGCGCGACCCGGCGCTGCCGGATGTCCCGACCATGGCCGAAGAAGGCTTCCCGACCGTCGACGGGACCGCATGGTTCGGCATTCTCGCGCCGCGCGGCGTGCCGGCCGACGTGGTGCAGCGCGTCGAAACCGAACTGCGCAAGATCTACGACAAGCCCGAGACCCGCGCCGCGATGGAGAAGATCGGGCTGAAGCCCGATTTCATGCCGAGCCAGCAATTCTCGACCTATTTCGCAGCCGATATCGAAAAATGGGCGGTGCCTATTCGCGCGGCCAACATCGTCGCCGAGTAAACGAACCTGCTCACGCGATGACGATGCCAATGATGCGACAAAGGACAAGGCCATGAATTCGGGACGTGTGATCGCATTGCTCTTTGCCTTGGTGGCGGGCGGTCCGGCCGTGCATGCCGCCGATGGATATCCGACCCGTCCGGTCAAGCTGGTGGTCGGCTATGCGGCTGGAGGTGCCGCGGATGTGATCGCGAGGATCACGGTCAATTCGCTGTCGAAACGGCTTGGGCAACCGGTGATCATCGAGAACCGGCCCGGATCCGGCGGCAACGTCGCCGCCGAAATCGTGGTCAACTCGGATGCCGATGGATACACGCTGCATTTCATCGCTTCCAGCGATGCCATCAATGCCAGCCTCTACACCAAGCGCCGCTTCGACATCCGCAAAGACCTGACGCCGGTCGGCGGGATCATTTCGCTGCCGGTGGTGTTTGTGGTGAACCCGGCGGTCCCGGCCAAGAATTATGCCGAGTTCATCGCCTATGCCCGGGCCAATCCCGGCAAGGTCAATCTGGCATCGCCCGGCACCGGGACGACCAGCCACCTGGAAATCGAGGTCATGAACACGACCGCCGAAACCAAGGTCCAGCATATCCCCTATCGCAGCGGCGGCGCGATCAACGACGTCATCTCCGGGCAGGTCCAGGGGATGTATGCGAGCATCGCCACCGTGGTGGCGCATATCAATTCCGGCGCGGTGCGCGCGCTCTACGTCACCAGCGACGCGCGCGATCCGTCCTTGCCGGACGTGCCGTCCGCGCGTGAGGCCAAAGATGCTCCCGACCTGAATTCCTGGTTCGGCCTCGATGCGCCCCGCGGCACACCGCCTGCTGTGATCGACCATCTCAACGACTTGTTGCGGCTGACGCTGGCCGAACCGGACATCGTCAAACGCTTCGCCGAACTTGGCGGCACCTCGCTGATCCTCAAGCCCGCCGAATTCGGGACATTCCTGGACCAGGAGATCGCGCGCTACAACACTGCCATCAAGGCATCCGGTGCATCGATCGATTGACGCGACCGGTCCGCGCTGATTGTCCGCGACCGCTTCAAGAGCCTGGAGACTCCTCATGGATATCATCGACTCGCATTTTCATTGGTGGCCGCGTTCGATCTTCGAGGACCTGTGCAAGCGCACCGGCTATCCACGCGCCAAGCCTGATGGGAGGGGCGGTTACGCTTATTGGCGGACCGAGCATGACAAGCCGAGCATCAACCCCTGGCGTGAATGGTTCGAACTCGACGAGAGTTTCGAGCATATGGATGGCCTCGGCCATCACGTCAGCGTGGTGTGCTCGATCGGTCCGTTCTCGACCCATTTTTCGGATGTCAGTCCGGAGGAGGGGCGTGACGCCGCGCTGTGGTGGAACGAGGAGATGGCGGGCGCGCAGCGCCGGCATCCGGACCGTCTTTGGGCCAGCGCCGCGGTGCCGCTCGGCGATACCCGCATCGCCATCGAAGTGCTCGACGATGCGGTGCAGCGGCTCGGCCTGATGGGCGCCAACCTGCCGGGCAGCGTCGGCAACGATCCGCGTATCGACGCCGAACGGCTCGAGCCGTTCTATGCGCGTGTCGAGCAGCTCGGCATTCCGCTATTCATGCATCCGTCGGACGTCATTTTTTCCGGCATGCTGGACGGCTATGGCGGCGCACTGCATCTCAGCCTCGGCCGCGTCATGGAGATGAGCGTCGCAGCGACCCGGATGATCCTCTCCGGCATCATGGAACGGCACCCCAAGCTGAAGATCGTGATGTCGCATACCGGCGGCGCGCTGCCCTATCAGTCGGGCCGCATGGACAAGAACACCAAGGGCGCCAAGCTGCCGCAACCGGTCTCGACCTATCTCAAGCGGATGTATACCGACACGGTGTCGCCTCATGCGATGGGGCTGAAATTTGCTGTCGATTATTTCGGCATCGACCATGTGATGTACGGCACCGACTACCCCTGCTGGGATCCAGCGACCGCCCTGGAGCTGCTCGAGCAGATCGGAATGAGTGCCGCCGACCGGCAGAAGCTGTTCCACGACAATGCGCGCGAGGTGCTCGGGTTGCGCGACCTGACGCAACGCGTCGCTGCCGAGTGATCCGATCCACTGCGTTCAACTTTACCGCGATACAGGTGTTCTATGGAGCAGGTTCCCGTCTCTCGGCTCGTGACGGCCGGCAATGCCAATCCGTCCTTTCCACCGACGAAGAAGCCGATTCCGAGCGAGGCCCGCGCGACGCGGGAGCTGCTGCAATATGTGCCGCAATTGTCGCTCGCCGAGCGCCAGCGCCGCTGGGACAGCACCCGAAAGAAGATGCTGATGGCGGGCTATGACGCGCTGCTGCTGCTCGGTAACGACATCTATTGGGGCATGGGGATGGCGAATTTCCGCTACCTGCTCCAGGTCGAAACCCAGCTTGGCGCCGCCGGCCTGTTCCCGCTGACCGGCGATCCGGCGGTGTGGCACGCGCCCGCGCACATGAACCGTCCGACCAGCATGCTGCTCTCGACGCAGGAATGGACCACCGACATTCGCGACATCACGGGCTGGCCGGTGATCGCCGAGGAATTGCGCCGCCGCGGCTTCGAACGCTCGAAGATTGGATTGGTCGGCTTCTCGTCGACCATCCAGACCACACCGACGCTGCTCTATGACGACGTGATGAAGTTGCGCGAAGTGATGCCGCAGGCCTCGTTCAGCGACGCGAGCTGGATCATTCAGGAAATGCGGATGGTCAAGAGCGAGGAGGAGATCGGCATGCTGCGCAAGGCCGGCAAGGTCGCGCGCAAGGTGATCGACGCGATGATCGACACCGCACGTCCCGGGCGCACCGAGGCGGAAGTTTATGCCGAGATGATCAAGACCCAGATCGCGAACGGTGCCGAGCCGAATATCTTCAACCTGCTGGCGTCGGGCCCGGTCGAACATCCGCCGCTGGAATTGTGGCATCTGCTCCATGGCTGCGAGCAGCCACTGGTGCCGACGACGCGCCCGCTGAGCCTCGGCGACATCATCGTTTCGGAGTGGCACACCAAATATGGCGGCTATCGCTGCCATACCGAATACACCGTCTATCTCGGCAAGAAGGCGCCGGACCCTTTGCTGAAGATCTGGGACGTCTCGGTCGAATGCCTTGAGGCGAGCAAGGAAGCGCTGGTTGCCGGCCGGACCATTGCCGAGGCGGCGGAGATGATCCGCAAGCCGGCGCGCAAAGCCGGCCTGGATTTCGTCGAGCTCGGTTTTCACGCCATGGGGCTCGCCTCGCCGGAATTTCCGACCGTCATCTATCAGGACGGCTATGGCAGCAACGCGCTCAACGGCCACAACATTGGCGACATGGTGCTGCAGGAAGGAATGGCCTTCGGCAACAACATCGATCTTCACGACTCGACCTGGAAGCCAGATGTCGGCTGCATGCTCTCCGACTTCATGATCGTTCGGCCGAACAAAGCGGAATGCCTGATCGGGACCCCGCTGGAACTGGCGCAGGTCGGCTGAGCGAACAGGAAAGAGACCTCGGCATGGCGACGACAATACCGGTCCTGGTTGTCGGCGGCGGTCCGATCGGCCTGGGGCTCGCGGCCGACCTCGGCCGGCGCGGCATCGGTACGCTGCTGATCGAGCAGAATGACGACGTACTCGGCAGCGCGAAGATGATCGAAGTGAGTGTCAGGACCATGGAGTTCTGCCGGCAGCTCGGACTGTCCGACCAGATCCGCAACTGGGGCTTTCCGGACGATTACCGGCTCGACAGCGTCTTCGTGACCGATCTGCAAGGCTATGAGATCGGCCGCATCCATACGCCATCGCTGGCGCAGGAACAGGAATCGACCCATAGCCCGGAACGGACCCGGCCGTGTCCGCAGACCTGGTTCGATCCGATCCTCAAGCAATGCGCGGAACAGTTTCCCTCGGTCAATTTGCGCTATCGCACGCGACTGGAGAGTTTCACGCAGGATCCCTCCGGCGCGACCGCCGAGGTCATCGACCTCGCGTCCGGCGAGCGCGAGCGGGTGGCATGCCAATACCTGATCGGCTGTGACGGCTATACCAGCACTGTGCGCGCGGCGCTCGGCATCGAAATGCGCGGCGAATTCCATCTCGATCTGTCGATGAGCGTCTATCTCCGCATTCCGGATCTGGGCCGGTATCACGACAAGGCGCAGGCCTATCGCTATGTCTGCGTCGGACCCCAGGGCGCCTGGGCAGTGCTCACCACCATCGATGGCCGCGACCTCTACCGGCTGCAACTGATCGGCGTGCCGGATCGGGATCTCGAAGCAGTCGATCTCGGCGCGACGCTGCGGCGCTGTGTCGGGCGCGACCTGCCATTCACCATTGAGGACGTGAGTTTCTGGGTCCGCAAGATGGTGGTCGCCGACCGTTTCATGGACGGCCGCGTGTTCCTCGCGGGCGATGCGGCTCATGCGCATCCGCCGAATGGCGGGCTTGGGATGAATACCGGCATGCAGGACGCGTTCGATCTGGGTTGGAAAATCGCGGCGACAATGGACGGTTGGGGCGGCCCGACGCTGCTCGAGAGTTACGATTATGAACGCCGCCCGGCGTCGTCGCGCGCCGCCGTCGAGTCGCTGAAGAATTTCAAACGGCTGACCGCGAACACCTCCTATCCGGAGATCGCCGCCGCGTCACCGGAGGGCGAGCAACTCCGTCGTGTTCTCGGACAACGACTGGTCGAGGAGAACGAGAAGGCCTGGCATCCGGTGGGGGTGCATCTCGGCTACATCTACAATCCGTCACCGATCGTGGTCCCGGATGGTTCGGACCGCCCCGCGGATGACACCGTCGGTTACGCGCCCACGGCGTTTCCAGGTGCCCGCGCACCGCATTTCTGGCTCGATGCGGACCGCTCGGTCCTCGATCTGTTCGGACCGGGTTTCGTGCTATTGATGTTCGAGGACGTCGAGACCTGGGCTTTGGAGCAGGCCGCGATGTCGCGTGGCCTACCCCTCCGGGTGGCGCGCATTATCAGTGCGGAAGGCGCCGCGCTCTATCAATCCGCCTTAGTGCTGGTGCGGCCCGACGGGCATGTGGCTTGGCGCGGCGCGGCACTGCCGGCTGATCCGGCGGATTTGATCGATATCGTGCGCGGTGCCGGTCCACGCATTGCGGCGCGCCGGGGTGGACGGGCGTCGCGCGCTGTTTAACCATCGGCTAGGCAGGTTCGGGCCTTTCGGATAGATTGCCAAGGCAGCCGCGATCTGAAGCGCTCATGGGGTGCGGTCATCTAGCGAGCGGGTTGACTGGCGTTCGGCTGCACGATCCTCACACCTACCCAAGCTTCGGTGCCGGGCGGCGGGCTGGGTTTGAGAATCAAGCGTTCCGACGATCGATAAATCGGATTGGCGACCCAATCCGGATCAAGGCTTTCGAGAGCGCGATCTCTCGCTAACCAGCAAGGCCAGCCTTACGCCGAGAGCCTGGGCTACGTGCCACAGGGTTACTACGGTGGGATTCCTTTGGCCCAACTCTAACCCGCTCACATAGGCTCGGTCCACGCCCATTTTGACAGCAAGCTCCGCTTGCGACAGGCCGGCTTTCATCCGCAGCCGCCGAACATTCCGCCCCACGATGTGCCGCACGTCCTCCGACATGCGAGTAGTCGGACAGGCTGTGCAATAGATTGCGACGCATTATAATGCACATAGCTTAACCGACGCACTTGCGTACCTCTCCTGATTGCGTGGGAACGATCCATGGGCACATCTGACGACAACCTCCATGCCGCTGCTATGAAAGCACTAGTC
>CANKHJ010000230.1 GCA_947481635.1 Bradyrhizobiaceae bacterium | reverse complement strand
TTTGATCCGGATGCGCAACTGATCGCGCGCCTCGGCCGCGGCGAATTGCCGGTCATCGAACCCGGCCTGGATGACATGCTCGCGGCGAACGGCGCGCGGCAGCGTTTCACGCGGAATGTCGCCGACATCGGCCGATGCGATGTGGTCTATGTCGCACCGGACGTGGCGACCGACGACAAAGGGCGCAGCGACACGTCGGTCCTGACGCGATTGATCGATCTGGTTGTGCCGGTGATGAACCCGCAAGCCGTCATGGTGGTGTTGTCGCAGGTCGAGCCGGGCTTCACCCGGGCGCTTGCGGCGCCACCTCCGGAGCGACGTTATTATCAGGTGGAAACGCTGGTGTTCGGGCGCGCGGTGGAACGCGCGACCAAGCCGGAGCGCTACATCGTCGGCTGTGCCGATCCTGATCGGGCGCTGAATCCGCGTTTCAAGGCGGTGCTGGACGCGTTCAATTGCCCGATCCTGCCGATGCGTTATGAAAGCGCGGAGCTCGCCAAGATTGCGATCAATTGCTGCCTGGTAGCGTCGGTCAGCGTCGCGAACACGCTCGCGGAATTATGCGAGTCGATCGGCGCCAATTGGTCGGAAATCGTGCCGGCGCTGAAGCTCGACCGCCGGATCGGGCAATATGCTTATCTGGCTCCGGGGCTCGGCATCGCCGGCGGCAATCTCGAGCGCGATCTTGAGACCGTGCGCCGGCTGGCTGCCGCGACCGACAGCGACGCCGGCGTGGTGTCGGCCTGGATCGCCAATAGCCGTCATCGGCGCGATTGGGCGGCGCGGACTATCCGCCGCGCGCTGCTCGACGCGAAGCCGGATGCCGCGATTGCGGTCTGGGGATTGGCCTATAAGGAAAACACCCATTCGGTGAAGAACTCCCCGTCGCTCGCGACGATCGCCCAACTCAGCGGCGCGCGGCTGCGCGTGCATGATCCGGTGGTGCCGGCCAGTGCGGCGTCACCGGCCATCGTGGAAGGCTTCGACGATCCGCTGGCGGCGGCCAAGGATGTCGATGCGCTGATGATCCTGACGCCGTGGCCGCAATTCCGCGAGATCGCGCCATCGCGCATCGCGCAGGCGATGCGCGGGAAAGTCGTCCTTGACCCCTACCGCGTCCTCAGTCAGGACACCGCGGTCGCGGCCGGACTCCATTACTACACGCTCGGACAGGCGCCCCTGTCCGGCCAATGATCGAAACCGCATCGTGCTGAAGCATCTTAACGACAAACCCGGCTATGCCGCGCGCACCGTGATCATCGGGGCGGGCGGTTTCGTCGGCAAAGCCATTGCGGATCGTCTGAAAGCGGATGGGGCGAATGTGGTCGCCCTGACCCGGCATGAAGCCGATCTGCTGGCGCCGGACGGTGCGGCCCGTCTCGCGGCGCAGCTTCGCCCTGGCGATGCCGTGGTCGCCGCCGCGGCGCGTGCGCCGTGTAAGGACCTCGCGATGTTCGCCGAGAATGTCACGATGATGGGCGCGATGCTGACGGCGTTGAGCGGCGTCGCTCTGTCGCATGTGGTCAATATCAGTTCTGATGCGGTCTTCGCCGATGCACCGCTGCCGTTGACCGAGGATACGCCGACCGCGCCGGGGACGTATCATGGCGCCATGCACCTGCTGCGTGAAGTCGCGTTCGCGATGGAGATCAAGGCGCCGCTCGCGATCCTGCGACCGAGCCTGCTCTATGGTGCGGCCGATCCGCATAACGGCTATGGGCCGAACCGCTTCCGCCGTCTTGCGAATGCCGGCGAGGACATCGCGCTGTTCGGCGAGGGCGAAGAGCGGCGTGATCATGTGCTGATCGACGATCTCGCGGAACTGGCGTCGCGGGTGTTGCGCCATCGCAGCCAGGGGACGCTCAACGTCGCGACCGGCGCGGTTCATTCATTCAAGAGCGTTGCGGAACAGGTGGTTGCCGCCGCGCCCCACAAGGTCGCGATTGCCGGGCGTCCGCGCGTCGGGCCGATGCCGCATAACGGCTATCGTCCCTTCGCAATCGACGCCTGCCGTGCAGCCTTCCCGGATTTCGTCTATACCCCGCTCGCGGACGGCATCGCCAAGGTGCAGCGCGAGAGTGTTGGAGCGCGGTAATGGCCGAGATCGATCTGTTGCGGGGGTTGCCGAGAACCAAGCGCAACATCCAGAAGCGCAAGGACGGCAAGGATCCGGCGGTCGTCGCCATCTCGAAGCAATATGGCGAGATGTATTTCGACGGCCCGCGGGACTACGGCTATGGCGGCTACCGCTATGACGGCCGCTGGGTGCCGGTGGCGCGCGATATCGTCACTCATTTCAATCTCAAGCCCGGCATGCGGGTGCTGGATGTCGGTTGCGGCAAGGGCTTTCTCGTGAAGGACCTGCTGCAGGTCTGTCCGGGCCTCGAAGTGTTCGGGCTGGATATTTCGCTCTATGCGCTGATGCATTGCGAACCGGAAGTGATCGGGCGCATCCATCTCGGCACCGCGGAGCGGCTGCCGTTTCCCGACGGCAGCTTCGACTGCGTGCTCAGCCTCAACACGGTGCATAATTTTCCGCGCCCCCGCGCGATCAAGGTGATGCAGGAGATCCAGCGGCTTTCCGGCGGGCGCGCTTTCGTTCAGGTCGACAGCTATCACACGCCTGAACAGAAGGAGATTTTCGAGAGCTGGGTGCTGACCGCCGAGTTCTACGATTATCCGGACGGCTGGAAGACGCTGTTCGACGAGGCCGGCTATACCGGCGACTATTATTGGACGATCATTGAATAGCCCACATAAAGGGACGAGCGGAATGTCTGGTAAGACCTATGCGATCCTCGGCGGCGGCGGCAGCTTCGGCATTCACGCCGCGCTGTATCTGCTCGATCACGCCAATCCGAAGAAGGTGATCGGCATTGGTCGCAATCCGCTGCGGCCGGAGCCGTTCTCGCTCAACATCGAGAAACGTGAAGGCTACGTCTATCATGCGCGCCATCTCACCTATGAGATGGACCTGCTGCTGGAACTGCTCGATCGCGAGAAGCCCGAGGTCATCGTCAATTTTGCGGCGCAAGGCGAAGGGGCGGTGTCCTGGAAGCATTCGTGGCGCTTCTTTGAAACCAATTCGATGGCGCTGGCGAAGCTGAGCGAGGAGTTGATGAAGCGCGACTGGCTGGAGCGCTTCATCCAGATCGGCACCTCGGAAATGTATGGCTCGGTCGATCATGCGACCAACGAAGACGAGCCGATCAAGCCATCGAGTCCCTATGCGGCCTCGAAGGTGGCCTTCGATCTGTATCTGGAATCGGTGCACAAGTTCCTCAAATTCCCGATGAATGTGATCCGGCCCTCCAACGCCTATTGCCCGGGGCAGTTGCTGCACCGGGTGATCCCGAAGGCGATCTGGTGCGGCCTCACCGGCAACAAGTTGCCGCTGCATGGCGGCGGACGTGCGGAGAAATCCTACATCCACGCGCGCGATCTCGGCCGCGCGATCCACATGGTCGCCGAAAAGGCGCCGCTCGGCGTGATCTACAATGCCGGGCCGGCGCTCCCGACCTCGATCCGCGAAGTGGTCGAGCGCACCGCCAAGGCGCTGGACATTCCGTTCGAGGAGTTATGCACGGTCACCGGTGATCGTCTCGGGCAGGATTCGCGCTATTGGCTCGATTCCAGCCGCATCAAGAAGGATCTCGGCTGGGAGCCGCAGATCGGCTGGGACGAGGGCCTGGACGAGATGGTGGAATGGGGACGCCGCTATATCGATGAACTCCGCACCTGGCCGACCGACTACGTGTTGCGCGGCTAAACGAGCGAGCGGAGCGTCGCGATGCTGACACCTCCCAATCTGCGCAACGCATTCGATGCGGACGCCGCGCGCACGCGCTGCAAAACCTATCGCCGGCGCATTCTCGATATTTCCCAGCAGGTCACGGCGCTGCATATCGCGCCGGCGTTTTCCTGCACCGAGATCACCGATACGATCTTTCATGGGCTGATGCGCCGGAACGCCGATGGATCGTTCGAGGACGTGTTCCTGATGTCGAAGGGGCACGGCTGCATGATCCAGTACGTGATCCTGGAAGAGCTGGGCATTCTCAGCCGCGAGGATCTCGACCTTTATTGCAAGCCCGGCGGTCGCCTCGGCGCGCATCCGGATTATGGAAATCCGGGCATCGCGGCCTCGACCGGTTCGCTCGGCCATGGGCTCGGCATCGCGACCGGCCAGGCCTACGCGGAGAAGCTCAAAGGCACCGACGCGGTCATCTATTGCGTGTTGTCCGACGGCGAGTTTCAGGAAGGCTCGACCTGGGAAGCGATGCTGATGGCCGCGAATCTCGGGCTTGGGCGGCTGGTTGCGGTGATGGACAACAACGACTTCTCGGGCCTCGAGCGGATGAGCGAGGGGCATCCGGCTTTCTATCCGCTGGTCGAGAAGGCGCGGGCCTTCGGTTGGGAGGTCGCGGAGGTCGAGGGTCATGACAGCCAGGAGATCTTCAATGCGATCTCGGGGCGCTCCGGCACCAAACCATTCCTGGCGATCGGCAAGACCGTGAAAGGCAAGGGCGTCTCCTTCATGGAGCATGTTCCGATCTGGCATTACCGCTCGCCGAACCCGGATGAGTATCGCCGCGCCATCGCCGAAATCGCGGACGCCTGATCATGAGAAACAAATTCGCCGAGACATTCTACGAATTGGGCAAGGTCGATCCGCGGCTCTGCGTGGTCGTCGCCGACATCTCGCCCGCCGGATCGATCGCGAAATTCAGGCAGGAATTCCCTGGCCGCTTCATCAATACCGGCGTCGCTGAGCAGATCATGATCGGCATGGTCGCCGGCATGGCGCAGCGCGGCTTGCGGCCCTTCGCCTACACCATCGCGACCTTCACCCTGTATCGGCCGTTCGAAATGGTGCGCGACGACCTCTGCTATCAGAACCTCCCGGTCACTATCGTCGGCATCGGCGGCGGCGTGAATTATTCGACGCTCGGCGCGACGCACCACGCGCAGGAAGACGTCTCGATCGCCTGCTCGATCCCGAACATGAACGTGATTGCGCCGTGCGATCCGGCTGAGGTTGAAGCCGCGACGCGCTGGTGCGCCCAGCAGGAGGTCGGCCCGGTCTATCTGCGCCTCGGCAAGGCGGGCGAACCGGTGCTGTCCGCCAATGCGACGACGCCGTGGACCTTCGGCAAGATCCGGACGTTGCGCGAAGGCCGCGATGTCTGCATCCTGACCTATGGTCCGATCACCAAGATGGCCTGCGAGGTCGCCGACCGTTTTGCCGCGGGCGGACGCAGCACATCGGTGGTGAGCGTGCACACGCTCAAGCCGCTCGATCGTGACGGCATTGCCGAGGTTCTGGCGCGCTTTCCCCATGTGGTCGTGATCGAGGAATGCGCGCCGAATGGCAGCCTGTCGATGCGCGTCAAGGAACTGGCCTGGGAACGCCGCGCGACGTGTCGTCTCGACACCTTCACATTGAAGGATGAGTTCATCCATTGCTACGGCAGTCATGAGGATCTGCTGGCCGAGCACGGATTGTCGACGAATAAGATCTGTGTCGCGCTTGGTTTGACCTCGTCGTAACGAGTTCCTCTATGCGTGCAATCATCATCGGCGTCGACGGTCTGATCGGTAAGGCTCTTCACGCCAATCTGAACCAAAAAGCTTATGACGTGCTCGGCACCACGCGAAGGGGCGGTGAGGCGGCCGGCGGCGATCGCCTTTTCCTTGATCTTTCGGCGTCGAGTTTGCCCTCGCTCCCGGTGACGGATGTTGCAATCTTCTGCGCGGCAATGTCGAAGTTTGCGGATTGTCGTAATTTTCCAGATCTGGCGCACAGGGTGAACGTCACCGGTCCGCTTGCCCTGGCAACGGATGTTGTCGAGCGCGGCGGACGCGTGCTGATGCTGTCATCGAGTATTGTGTTCGACTGCCTCAGCCCCCGCGCTGAGGCAGATCGTCCTCCCGAACCACGTTGCGCTTACGGGCGAATGATGGCGGAAGCCGAAGCGGGTATTCTGGCGTTGGGTGGAAACGTTCTCCGCTTGACAAAGATCGTCACGCCGGAGTCGGGCAGGCTGGTGGATTGGACTGGCGCCCTCAAGCAAGGACAGCAATTGCGAGCGTTTGAAGACCATCGGTTCTGCCCGATGGGGCTTGAGAACGCAGTGGAATCGATCACGGCCGTCATTGAGCAACCCGACGGTGGTATCTTTCAGGCGTCCGGCGCCGACGACATCAGCTATGCTGACGCGGCGCGTCATCTCGCCGACCGTCTTGGCATCCCTCGCACACGGATCGATGGAACGCTGGCGGTCGATCACGGAGTTCCGCAAAACGAGAACACGCCATTCACGTCCCTGGACACCAGCCGTCTGAGTGCTTTGACGGGTTATCGACCGCCGCGGGCCCACGACGTGATTGACCAGGTGTTGGCGGGTGCCTTCGCCGATATCGCTGCCTCATAGATCTCGTGGTGGATCAATTCCTCAGCGGTGATCATGACCTCCAGCCGGGCGACGCGGTTGTCGGCCTCATTGTGGTGGAGGGTGAACGCTACCTGATGCAGTTGCGCGACCAGAGGCCCGGCATCTTCTATCCCGGTCATTGGGGGCTGTTCGGTGGCGCGGTCGATCTCGGCGAGGATGCCGACACCGCACTGGCGCGCGAATTGCGCGAAGAACTCGGCATCGAAATATCCGATGCGCGTTATTTCACCGAGTTCAGTTTCGACTTCAGCTTTTGTGGCAAGGGCCGCGTGTGGCGACGATATTACA
>CANKHJ010000229.1 GCA_947481635.1 Bradyrhizobiaceae bacterium | reverse complement strand
GCCGATGGGAATGGTCGCCTGGTTCGGGTTGATCGTGCCGAAGGCGACGCCCCGGCCGATCGTCGACCAACTCAGCACGATGGCGAATACGGTGACGCAGCTGCCGGAGACCAAGACGTTCTTCAACGGCTTTGGTGCCGACCCCCGCGCGTCCACGCCGGACGAAGGGCAGGCCTTCCTGCGGGAACAGATCGACGAATGGAAAGAGTGGGTCCGGATCGCCAAGATCGACCCGCAGTAACGCCGTCGCGCCGCGGAAAGATGTAGGTTGATGCTTGGGTGACGGCTCGGCTCGCCAAGCGCGGACAGGATCTTTGCGGGCTCTCCTTGGCATCCGCGTCGCGGCTGTCCGGGCCTGCTATCGGCCCCTCGCTCAGGAAAACATAGACCGCTCGGCGAGGAGCCTAAGCGTCGCCAGGCCCTCCTCCACTCAAGCCTTCTTTTGCGCCCGGAGGGCGGTGCAGGAGATGAAGTCCTGCGGATCTGCGGCGAGAACCTTGAGTTCGGCCCGCTCTAACGAGCTCAGCGCCGCCGCGAAGTCGGGATCGGTGACCCGCTCGCGCAGCAGAGCAATCGCGGCCTGGCGCTCGGGAGCGGCGGCGCGGTGAGCCGCAAGCTCGAGGCCGGGATCGCCGAAAAAGCGGTGAATGATCCAGCCCATCGTCTTGCGGACGGTGAAATAGTCGAGAAGGCGGAGGTCGCGGTCGGCAGGCGTGGCAGCCTCCGCCACGCTCCGCGCGGCCTGGTCGGTGTGAGCCAGATAACCTGGGAGATCGATGTCGTCACGATGCGTCGGCTGATACGTCAACGCGCGCAGACCGCGATCGCCGACGGCGTATTTTTCGGTCTGTCATCGTCGCCGAATTCCTGTGCGCCGTCAGGCGGGGAGGGCTGTTCGAACCATCCTGACAGTGAACCGATTTGCGTTCACCGTCACGACGTCCTGCCGGCGGGCACAAGTGCCGGCAGAAGTCGTGAATTCAGCCGTTGAGTTTGATCCGCGTCAACCCCGCCCGCTCGCCTTCTTAACCTCTCTCTCGCGCCGGGGGAAAGGTCGGCGCAAGCTGTGCGCCGTTACGAGCTCTCGTCGGGCGCCGAAGGCAGCCGTCGTTTCGCAGGATCGCGGACGCGATCCTGCGCCACCGCTGCTCTCACGCTGGCAAATCAGTTGGGATGTGATGTCACCGTTCCGGCTGCTGGATTGCCGGACGCTAAAGCCTAGTTCGCGATCTCCCCGACCACGATGCGATTCGCCGGCTCGACCAGCAGGATGCGATCCTGCGCGCGGACGAATTTCAACTTGGCGAATGCAGGATCGGTGGCGGCCGGCCAATCCTGCACCACCACGCTTGTCGCCAATTCGTCGGACACTTTCGCGGTGCTCGCCGTGACCGGGGCATTGGTCTTACGCACCGTGTCCGCGATCGCGCGCTTCTGCTGGTCGCTGAAACCGAGCGACATGCCGAGGATCGGCAGTTTGTCGATGGCATCGTTGCGCGCGGAGAATTTGGCCGGCACGGTCTGACCGTCCGCCGGCGCGCCGGCGACATTCAGCTTGCCGTTGACCAACACCGCGGTGTCCTGCGATGGCGCGTGCGAGCCCGGCTCCTCGGTGCCGGCCCGCCCCGGAGTCGAATGCGTGGTATTGTCGCCCTGCTTGTTCTGGTCGGGCGTCGCCGCGGCATTGGAGGGACCGGACTGGTCATTGTTGCCCGATGTCTTGCGGTTCTCTGGTCCCGGCGGCGTCGTGGGCGCGCTGGTTTCCGCCTTGGGCGCGGCATTTTGCTGTGCTGCCGGGGGCGGGGAAGCCTGCTGGGCCTGAAGCGGTGCCGCGAGACCGAACGCGATCAGGAACGCACCCGAAACGAGCGGACGGCTGAGTTTTTGACGGGACATCGAGGAGTCTCCGGGCTGCTATGACCCGAGACAACGCCCGTCCCATCATTCGGTTGCATTCGCCCGTGGGGCGAAATCTTCAGTCGGTCCCGATCGAGGCCAAGCCGCGATCGGTACTTGCCGGTATCGGCGTCTTGTTAGATTCGAGCGCCCGTTGTGGCGAAGGCTGCTTCGGACGACCTCTGGTAATGGTCGAGGATCAGCAAAGCGCCACCGGCGATCACGACGATCGCGACGCAACCTGCAAGAAATGCCTTCATCAATCAGCTCCGTATCATCAAATCATTCGGCCGGTGTCGCGCGTGGCGTCGCGCCGCTGGGGGCTTTGTTCTTTTGCTCATCGAGCCAGCGGCTGTGATGCTGCCTTGCCCAATTCTCATCGACGGTGCCTTCGGCCATGCTCTCGAACGCACCTTCCATGCCGATCGTGCCGATGTAGATATGGGCGAACATGGCGGCGACGAATAGCACCGCCACGCTGCCATGAACGACCTGGGCGAGCTGCATTCCGGCAATGTCAGTGGCGTAGAACGGAAACATCAGGAAATAGCCGGACGTTGCGACCGCGCCGCCGCCGAGCACGACGATCCAATAGATGCCCTTCTGGCCGGCGTTGAACTTATAGGCCGGCGGATGGTCATTGCCGACAAGACCGCCCCCACGCTTGATCCATTCCAGATCGAGGCGGTTGGGAATGGCGTTGGCGATCCACAGCAGCAGCATCAGCACGACACCGAGGGTGAACGGAAAGCTCAGATAATTATGGGCGTATTTGCCCCATTGCGACCAGGTGGCGAAGGCATCCGGCCCCAGCAGCGGCAGCAGCGTCTGCTTGCCGAAGGTCAGGTTGAGGCCTGTGATCGCGAGAATGATGAAGCAGGTCGCGGTCATCCAGTGGAGCGCACGCTCGAAGGCATTGAAGCGCACGATCAGGCGCCCCGAGCGTCCGTTCTCGATCTTCACCATGCCCCGCATCAGGTAGAACAGCACGAGCAGCGCCAGCATGGCGAGGATGGCGACAGCGCCGATCCAGGGCAGGGTCTTCTGATGGAATTCGCGCCAGTCGCGGCCGGCGGGCTGTTCGAGGTTGTAGGACTTGGCGTCCGGGATCGAGCCGCGGCCGCTGATGATCTTCATCTGTTGAAGCAACTGGTCTTCGTTCACCGCGCTCGCGGTCGGGTTGACCGACGATGGCTGCTGAGCCGACGCCGGCGCGGCCACTGCGACGATGACGATGAGCGTCAGAGCGCCGATGATGAAACGTGCGTGTGCCAGCCAGTTTGCCATACCACGGCCTCCTTGTTTTGCCCCGTCAGTCTTTGTCGTTAAGCAGCGCCGGTTTTAAGCGGCGCTGCCCCGTCGCCGCTTCAGGTCGCGATGGTTTCTTTGTAGGCGGTCTTCCAGCCCCAGGCGCCCGAACCATAGCCACGCTTGACCACCCGCTCCTTGTAGATCTGGGCGATGATCTCGCCGTCGCCGGCCAAAAGCGACTTGGTCGAGCACATTTCCGCGCAGAGCGGCAGCTTGCCCTCGGCGAGGCGGTTGGCGCCGTATTTTTCATATTCGGCCTGCGAACCATCCGCCTCCGGGCCGCCGGCGCAGAAGGTGCACTTGTCCATCTTGCCGCGCGATCCGAAGTTGCCGACCTTGGGATATTGCGGCGCGCCGAACGGACACGCGTAGAAGCAATAACCGCAGCCGATGCAGAGATCCTTGGAGTGCAGGACGACCGCGTCGGCGGTGGTGTAGAAGCAATTGACCGGGCAGACCGCCGCGCATGGCGCGTCGGTGCAGTGCATGCAGGCCATCGAGACCGAGCGCTCGCCGGGTTTGCCGTCATTGATGGTGACGACGCGCCGGCGGTTCATCCCCCAGGGGACGTCGTTCTCGTTTTTGCAGGCGGTAACGCAAGCGTTGCACTCGATGCAACGATCGGCGTCGCAGAGGAATTTCATACGTGCCATGTTCGTTGCTCCTTATGCCGCTCTGACCTGACAGAGTGTGGCTTTTGGCTCTTGCATGCCGGTGACCGGGTCGAAGCCGTAGGTCGTGAGCACGTTGACGCTCTCGCCCAGCACGATCGGATCGGTACCCTTCGGATAATTGCCGCGCTGATCGACGCCCTCGAACCAGCCGGCGAAGTGGAATGGGCACCAGGTGACGCCCTTGCCGACGCGTTCGGTGACCAGCGCCTTCATGCGCGCCTTGGAGTTGAGTTCGGCGCCGGTGACCCAGACCCAACCGCCGTCCTTGATGCCGCGCTCGGTCGCGTCCATCGGATTGATCTCGATGAACATGTCCTGCTGCAACTCGGCGAGCCACTTGTTGGATCGTGTCTCCTCGCCGCCGCCTTCGTATTCCACGAGACGCCCGGACGTGAGGATGAGCGGGAATTGCTTGGCGATCCCCTTGTCCACCGCCGCCTTCTGCACATCGAAGCCGATATTCGGCATCCGGAACTGCATGGCATTCGGCAGCGTCGGATATTTTGCGACCAGTTCGGGCTTCGGCGTGTAGATCGGCTCGCGATGCGTCGGGATGGCGTCGGGCAAACCGAACGCATTGGCGCGCGCCTTGCCGTTGCCATACGGGATGCAGCCATGCTCGATGGCGACGCGTTGGATGCCACCCGACAGGTCGATCGACCAGGACACCGCATCCGGTGTGGTCGGATTGACCTTGGTGATCGCCGCCAGTTCGACCGCGGTCAGATCCTTGTCCCAGCCGAGCTTCTTCAGCATGCCCAGCGTGAATTCCGGATAGCCGTCCTTGATCTCTGAATCCTTGGAATAATAGCCGTTGCCGAGCAGGCTGACTTTGCGCTTGCTGCCGTCGGGGAGCGTTTCCTCGCGCTCGATGCCGAAGCGAGCGCGGAAAGTGCCGCCGCCTTCCTTGATCGAGAGGTTGGTATTGTAGAGCAGCGGCGTGCCCGGGTGCTTGAATTCCGGCGTGCTCCAGCATGGCCAGGGCAGCCCATAATAATCGCCCGTGTTCGGGCCGGTCGTGGCCTTCTGCGTGAGCATGTCGAAGTCTCTCTGGTTCGCCATGTGAGACTTCAGGCGCTCCGGCGATTGGCCGCAGTAACCGGTGGACCAGCCGCCGCGGTTGATCTCACGCAGGACGTCTTCGGCGACCGGGACGTTGTTCTCGACCTTGATGTTCTTGAACATCGTGTCGGCGAAGCCGAGCTTCTTGGCGAGGAGATACATCACCTCGTTGTCGTCCTTGGACTCGAAGATCGGCTTGACGATCTGCTCGCCCCACTGGATCGCGCGGTTGGATGACGTGCGCGAACCCGATGTCTCGTAGCTGGTCGCGATCGGCAGGAGATAAGTGCCGTTCTTGCGCGCCGGCGCCAGCGCCGCCCAGGTGGTCGGGTGCGGGTCGGCGACCACCAGCAATTCGAGCTTTTCGATGCCCTTCTGTGCGTCCGGCATGCGGGCCACGGTGTTGCCGCCGTGACCAAACACCATCATCGCCTTGATGTTGTCCTTCTGGCCCACGTCTTTCTTGTCGTAGAGCGTCGCATCGAACCAACGGGTCGATGGGATACCCGGGGTATTCATGGTGTTGGTTTCTTTGCCATCGGCGCCGGTGGACTTGTCGAAACGGTTGACGAACCACTGGTAGTCGACCTCCCAGACACGCGACCAATGCCGCCACGCGCCTTCGACCAGGCCGTAATAGAGCGGCAGCGTCGTGATATCGAGGCCAAGGTCAGTCGCGCCCTGCACATTGGTATGGCCACGGAAGATGTTGGCGCCGGTGCCCGGCGCGCCGACGTTTCCGGTGGCCAGCAGCGCGATGCAGAACGCGCGTACGTTGGCGGTGCCGACCGTGTGCTGGGTCGCGCCCATGCACCAGATCAGTGTCGAAGGCTTTTCGGTCGCGAACATCTTGGCGACGCGTTCAAGTTGCGCGCCCGGCACGCCCGAGATTCGCTCGACTTCTTCCGGCGTGTATTTTTCGACTTCCTTGCGGATGTCGTCCATGCCGTAAACGCGTTGCTCGATGAACTGCTTGTCTTCCCAGCCATTCTTGAAGATGTGCCAGAGCATCCCGTAGATCACCGCGATGTCGGTGCCCGAACGAATGCGCACGTATTCCGTGGCATGGGCCGCGGTGCGGGTCAGGCGCGGATCGATCACGATCATATTGGCGCGCTGAGATTCCTTGCCCTCGAGCAAGTGCTGCAACGACACCGGATGCGCCTCGGCGGGGTTGCCGCCCATGACGATCATGGTCTTGGCGTTGCGGATGTCGGTGTAGCTGTTGGTCATCGCGCCGTAGCCCCAGGTATTGGCTACGCCGGCGACGGTGGTGGAATGGCAGATACGCGCCTGGTGGTCGGAGTTGTTGGTGCCCCAGAACGCCGCGAACTTGCGGTTGAGATAGGCGCCTTCATTGGTGAACTTGGCCGAGCCCAGCCAGTACACGGAATCCGCGCCCGACCGGCCGCGGATTTCATTCAGCTTGTCGCCGATCTCGTTGATCGCGACGTCCCACGAGATGCGGGTCCATTCGCCATTCACGAGCTTCATCGGATAGCGCAGGCGGCGGTCGCCATGCACGATCTCGCGGGTCGCAGCGCCCTTGGCGCAGTGTGAGCCACGGTTGATCGGCGAGTCCCAGCCCGGCTCCTGCCCAACCCAGACGCCATTGACGACCTCGGCGATCAGTGTGCAACCGACCGAGCAATGGGTGCAGATATTCTTGCGGATGGTCGCGCCGGTCGTGACCATCGATCCGGCGGCGTCGGCCTTGCGGACGCTGGCGAGCGGCAATGCGCCGACGGCGGCAAGTCCGCCGACCGCGAGGCCGGAGCGGCGCAGGAAGGAGCGGCGGTCGAGGTGGCCTTGCGATTGACCGGCCAGGGCCGAGGTGAGCGAGCCGCGGCGTGCCTGGCGTTCTGTTCTCTTG
>CANKHJ010000228.1 GCA_947481635.1 Bradyrhizobiaceae bacterium | reverse complement strand
GAAAAGTGGAATGAATCAGTGACCAAGCCTCCGTCTTTGCCGCCGCTGCTTGGGCTCGCCTTTCCGCCCAACGGGATCGGCGCTCACGATCTGCCGAGCATCGTGGCCTTGCAGCAGGCCATCGATGCCGACATCGCGCCGCGCGCGGCCGATAATGATGCGGCCGGCCGTTATCCGACTGCGTCGATCGCCGCCCTCAAACGCAGCGGCATCCTCAAAATCGCTGTTCCCAGGGACTATGGCGGCGATCCGGCGCCCCATCGGGTCTCCCTTGAAGCCCAGGTGCGCCTTGCCGCCGCCGATTCCGCGGTGGCGCAAATCTTCAAGATCCACGACGAGTTGCTGCGCGAGATTTTCGTATATTCGCCGGAAGAACTGCGTCCGACGCTGGCGCGCGTGGTGCTTGAGGATGACGCGATTATCGGCCTCGCCGTCGCGGAATCCGGCAAGACCGTCCTTGAGCCCATGCAGACGACGGCAACGCCGCGGGCAGGCGGCGGCTTCACTCTCAACGGCCGGAAGATTTACACCACCGGCGCTGCGGAGGCGGACTATATCGCGGTGTGGGGATTTAATCGCGATGCGCCAGGTGTCGCCGACAACAAGCTGCTCGGCATGCAATTGAACCTCGTCGCGCGCGGATCCGCCGGTGTCACCATCCACCGTGACTGGGATGCATTGGGGCAGCGGGCGACAGATTCGGGCGCGATCACATTCGAAAACGTCGTCACCGATCCCGGATTACGCGCTTCGGTGCCGGGAAAATCCCTGATCCACGCTTCGCTGCGCTATCAGGCGGGCTTTGCCGCCAACATGATCGGCACCGCGATCGGCGCCTTGCGGGCGGCAATTCCGTTCGTCAACACGCAGAGCCGCCCCTGGCCTTCAGCGGCGGTCGAGAACGCCGCTGACGATCCGAATGTGCGTCGCCTCGCCGGGGAATTGACGGCAGATCTTGCGGCGGCCTATGCGATCACGCTCGCGACCGGCGATCTGCTGGATGCATTTGAGCGGGGCGAGATCGGGCGGACAGCGCTCGCCGCTCCGATCTATGCGGCAAAGTCTGTGGCGACGCGCGCTGCATTGCGCGCCACGTCGGAGATTTTTTCACTGATGGGAACGCGCGCCGCGGCGCGGACCAACGGCTTCGACCGTTTCTGGCGCAATGTGCGGACGCTGTCGCTGCACGATCCGGTAGAGTGGAAGCATACCGAACTCGGCCGCCACGTGCTGACCGGGTGGGATCCGCCACCCGGTCTTTATCAGTGACCGCGAACATAGCGTTTTCGAGCGAAGTGGATGCCGGTTCGCGTGAAGAAAACGCGTCGAAAAAGAATCTAGATCCCCGGCTTTGATCCTATCAAAGCCGAAAAGGATCTAGTCCGGGCGCGCCGTGGTCGGATCGATCATCTTTCGGACTTCCGTGATTTTGGTCGCCGGAAAGCCGCTCATTTCCGCATGCTTGCGGATCATGTCTTCGTCCTTCGCCAGATAGACACAGAAGGTCTTGTCGGCAGCGACGAAGCTTTCAACCCATTGGATATCCGGCGCAAGCTTGTCGAGCACGCCGTTCGACTGCGCCGACGCGGCGCGGAGTTGATCGCGCTCGAATGATCCGACAGTTGGGATGTCCCGCTCAATGATATAGCGACGCAGCATTTGTTTCTCCGCTCAAGGTGACGCGACTTCAGTGTGGTTCCGTGGGGCGACAAAGCTACATCCCCCTCGCTGCTTCTACAATCGGCCGCACTGCTCGCAGTTGGACGCGCCGCGGATTGGCGGTACGATGGCGCCTTCCGGAAAGGGTGCCCGCCGTGCGGAGTCAGGGTCTGTGTCGTAGGAGGACTTGGCGGCCGATGACCCACACCGTGGGAATCGCCATCGTGGTTCTATCGGCGATTGCGGCCCGGCCCGGCAACACAACCTCGGAATCGTCCATCGATGTCCGGCAGGTGGTCGCGGAATGGCCGGACCGGTTCGACTTGCACGGCACCAAGACCGAGCCCACCTGGGTCGAGCAGGTCGGCCTGCAGCGGCGCGGCGACGTCTTCCGCCTCGAAGGCGGCGGGCTGCCGGGGCTCGAACAGACCACCGAAAGTGTCAGTGTTTCATCAGAAGGCGCGATCCGTCATCTCGATTGCCCGGCGCAACGCGACTGCAATGATGGTCAGCCGCTCGCCGGTTTCCTCGCTTCGGCCCAGATCCTCGCGGCGCATCGCGCCGGCCGACTTCATGGCGAGGCGCGGGTTGTTCCCTATGGCGATCGGCATGTGTTTTGCCTTGCTGGAGAGATGATCGGAGTGCGCGAGCCAATCCTGGATCCCTGCTTTGATCTCGCCACAGGGGCCGTCCTGGCGCAGCGACATCGTAGCGACGGGAGTTGGAGCGGACCAAGTCTGGATCAAGCGACAATCCGCTTTGTGGCACCGTCATCGGAACCTTAATCAAGTCAAACAGCTAAAGGAGTTTTGCATGTCTATGTTGCCGAAGATTTTTGGTGCGCTCGCGGCCGTCGCGGTCGCTCTGTCCGTGCCGGGTGCGAGTCAGCCGGCGCAAGCGCAGGCGAAGAAGCTGAAGATCGCGCTGCTCGTTCCGGCTCTGACCAACGACGGTGCGTTCAACCAGGTTGCGCTTGAGGGCATCAAGAAGCTGCAGGCGGAAGGCCTTGTCGAGTACGAACTGCGAGAGCGCATGGGCGATCCGGCGCAGTCGGAGCCTGTGATCCGGCAATACGCATCGCGTGGCTATGACCTGATCATCGGTCACGGCATCGAAATTTCGCTGCCGATCCTCAAGGTCGCGAAGGATTTCCCGCAGGTTAAATTCGCTGCGTCTGGCGGCATGAACCTCGCCGAGCGTCTGGCTCCGAATGTCGACGGCTGGACCTACGACTTCGAGCAGGGCGGCTATCTCAACGGTTTCGTTGCCGCGCGCATCGAAGGTGCCGATACGCTTGGCATCATCGCCGGCCCGCAGCTCCCGTTTATCGCTGCGGCCCATCGTGGCTTCAAGGCCGGTGTGATGGAAACCAAGCCGAGCGCCAAAATCCTGGAAACCTACACCGGGTCGTTTGACGACGTGCAGAAGGCCGCCGAAGCCTCGCGCGGTCAAATCGCTCAAGGTGCGACTGTGCTGTGGACCTCCGGCGACGGCATCGGCAACGGCGTGACGGCCGCGGCCGCTGCGACTGATGGCAAGGTTCTAACCCTGGGCTCGACCGGCGAGGCAGGCGGACTTGCGACCAAGGTGAACATCACCAAGGTTGAGCTGGATATGTACCCGGTGTTCAAGGACTACGTTACCGCGTTGCAGGCCGGCACATTCGGCAACAAGTTCCACATCTCCGGCCTTGCGAACAAAGGCCTGATCATGACTCCGCTGAACAAGTTGCCGCGCGTTCCTGCCAGCCTGCAGGCCGATGTCAGCAAGCTGGTCGCGGACCTCGCCTCGGGCGCGAAGAAGCTGCCTGACTTCACCCAGGTGAAGTAACCGGTGGCTGAACCGCCACTCCAAGATACTGCCAGGCCGGAACCTCTGGTTTCGGCCTGGCGGCTTTCAAAACGTTACGGACCGGTGGTTGCGCTGGACGAGGTCAGCATCGATCTCGTTGCCGGCGAGGTGCATGCGATCGTCGGAGAAAACGGGGCCGGCAAGTCCACGCTGGCAAAGTGCATCGCCGGGGCCCAGCTGCAGGAGAGCGGCGGTATTCTGGTTGGCGGCAAGGAGGTTCAATTCCGCGGCCGGCGCGACTCGATCGCGGCCGGCATCGGCTATGTTCCGCAGGCTCTGTCGCTGGTCGGCGCGTTGACGCTGGTCGAGAACCTGATGCTCGCCCGCGGCGGCTTCTTGACCGATCGTGTGGCCGCAAGGGCCGATCTGGCAGCGGCGGCGACCCGGCTCGGCGCGGACCTTGCACTCGACCTTCCGACCCTGCGCCTCAGCCTGTCCGAAATGCAGTTGGCTGAGATCGCGCTTGCGCTGGCGCAAGGCGCGCGTGTGCTGCTGCTCGATGAGCCGACGTCCACTTTGGGACCCGTCGAGATCGACCGGCTGATTGCCTGCATGCGCGAACTGGCCCGCGACGGCATCGCGGTCTGCATCGTGACGCACCGAATTGTCGAAGTTTTGAACGGCGCAGACCGTGTCAGCGTCTTGCGCGGTGGCAAGCTCGTGCATCATGGCTCGACGAAGGATCTGGCCGCCGATGCGCTGGCGCAGTTGATCGTCGGCGAGCGTGTCCGCAATGTGCTGCCGCGCATGCGGACGGTCACGCCCGGGCCATCACGTCTGCGGGCTCAGGGCCTGCACGTGCAAGAAAATGACATGACGCTGCTCGACGATGTCAGCGTCGAAGTGCGGTCCGGCGAGATCGTTGGAATTGCCGGTGTCGCAGGACCCAGTCAGCCGGCGCTGGCCCAGACGCTGGTCGGCATTCGCCGTCCGACGCGTGGGGTGGTTACAATCGACGGTGTCGACATCACCGGAAAACCGCAGGAGGGGGCCGCGCTGAATGTCGCCTTCGTGCCGGATAAGCGCTCGGAGGGGCTCGTGCTTGAGCGGAGCATCGCCGAAAACGCAAGCTTCATGCGCCTGCATCACGCGGATTTCCAGAAATTCGGACTGCGCCGCCCCAAGGTTGAGGAAAGCTACGCGCAGGCTATCTGCAACGCATTCGACGTCCGTCCACCGCGTCCGGCGCTGCTGGCCGCCGGATTGTCGGGTGGCAACCAGCAGAAACTGCTAGTCGGCCGTGAGATCGACGGCACGCCGTCGGTCATCGTCGTGCATGGGCCGACCCAGGGCCTAGATCTTGCGGCCGCGGCTTCGATCCGCAATCGACTCGCCGCTGCAGCGAGTGCGGGAAGCGCGGTGGTGGTGATATCCGCAGACCTCGACGAGATCCTCGGGATCAGCGACCGGGTGGTTGTCCTGACTCATGGCCGGATCACCGACACCATTGAGGTTGAAGACGGCAAAGTGGATATGGTGCGGCTTGGTCGCGCCATGACGGATGCTGCGTAGGACAGGATGGATACGCTGACAATCGATAGGCCTTTGACGGAAGGGACCGGCGCGGAATGGGCGCCGACGGCCGAGGAGTTGCTGCGTCTTCGTCGTGTCGCATCCGGCAAGGAGCAGGGCGATCTGATCATCCGTGGCGGCAAGGTGCTCTCGTTGCATACCAATGAAGTCCTTGAGCGCGACGTGGTGATCGCCGGGCGCCATATCGCCGCGGTCACGCCGGTTGGCCGTTTCACCGCGCCGCGCGAGATCAATGCGACCGGCAGTTATGTTGCGCCGACTTTCATCGATACGCATATCCATATCGAATACACCAAGATCACGCCGGGCGAGCTGGCGCGCCTCTCCATTCCGCGCGGCACCACCATGCTGCTCGCCGACGCGAATTGCATCGCCAACGTGCTGGGCTCGGAAGGCTTCGACATTGTCGGGAAAACCGGTACACCGCTGCGCATCCTGCGTCAGGTCACGCCGCGTGTGCCCGGCCGGCCATTGCTTGAACTCGGTGGCGCCAAGGTCGCGGACGATGAAATCGTCGCCCGTGTTCAGGCGCGCGAGGCCGTGACGCTGGGAGAATCAAGCCCGTTCGATCTCGATCCGCAGACCGCGCGCAAATCGGCCGCTGCGCTTGCGGCCGGGAAGCGCCTGACGGGACATACCGCCCGACTGCGCGACGAGCCGCTGTGGCAATACATTGCGGGCGGCATCGGCGACGACCACAATGGTACGACAACGGACGAGGTGATTGAGCGGTTGCGGCTTGGCGTGATGATGACGGTCATGGCCGGCAGCATGAACGACAATTGCGCGACTGTTTTCGAGAACCTCGACGTGTTGGGCGATGGACTGTTTCACGTCGCATTTTGCGTCGACGATCGTTTGGTCGAGGACATTGATCGCGAAGGGCATATCGATCACCTCGTGCGCCAAGCGGTGAAGGCCGGCGTCGCGCCGGTGCTGGCATGGCGGATGGCGACACTGTCGCCTGCTATCCACTTCCGTATCGATCATCTGGTCGGCTCGGTCACGCCGAGCCATCTCGCCGACCTGCAACTCGTTCCAGATCTTGCCGATGCCCGACCGACCCTAGTGATGATGGACGGAAAGGTCGTGGCCGAGAACGGTCAGGCGCTGTTCGAGAACAATGATCCGGTGCCGGCGGTTACCAAGAACACCATCCGCCTTCATCCGAACCTCGATGCGGCATCCTTCGCCGTCCCGGCGGCAGGCCCGCGCGCTTGGGTCCAGTGCATGGAAATGTTCGACGGATACTTCAAGCGTGCGTTTCATGCCGAGCTTGACGTCGTGAATGGCAATGTCCGCTGCGATACCACCCGCGATATCCTCAAGGTGGCGATTGTCGACCGTCATCACGCCTCAAAGACACTCGGTCTTGGCTATGTCCGCGGCTTCGGATTGCAGCGTGGCGCCATCGCCGCGACGACCAATTGCTCCAACCAGAATCTCGTCATGGTCGGTGCGACAGACGAGGATCTGGCTCATGCGGCACAGGTCTGCCGCGAACTGGGCGGCGGCCTTGTTGCCGTCGCGGACGGCAAGACGCTGGCGACGGTGCCGCTGCCGATTGCCGGCATCATGAGCGACCAGCCCTGGGAGATCGTGCGTGACCAATCGCTGGCGGCCGATGCGGCCGCCCGTGAACTGGGCTGCACGGTGCATGCGCCTTATCTGATCATGTCATTCATCGGTCTCGCCGGCGTGCCCGATCTCGGCTTGACTGAACGTGGATTGATTGAAACGCGTTCTCAGGCCTTTATCGATCTCGTCCTGACGACAAAGGCAGGACGCGTCTGTTGCCGCTGCCCCGCGCATCAGCACCCGGTGCATCAGATGGCGGATAAGAACTCGTTCGAGGCCGTCTGGACCT
>CANKHJ010000227.1 GCA_947481635.1 Bradyrhizobiaceae bacterium | reverse complement strand
GTGCACCCGCGCCACCAGGCTTTCGCGATAGGCCTCTCCCTGATCGCGCACCAGATTGGGATGGGTGGCGCCGAGCACCACGTAGACGGCGTCGGCCCGGCTCTTCAGGATCGAAGGCATCGCATCGATCATGACTTCGATCCCCTTGTTGGGGGAGAGCAGGCCGAATGTCAGAATGACGGTCCGGTCGCTGAAGCCGAACCTGGCTTTTGCCTGATCCGGCTCGACGAACGCGAAGTCGGGGATTCCATGCGGAATGACTTCGATCTTCTCCGCCGGCACCGCGTAGACCGACTGCAGCAATTCCTGGCCTTTCTCGGCCATGACGATGATGCGCGCCGACAGCTCGACGATGCGCTCCAGCACGCGACGCTGCACCGGTGATGGTTCCGACAGCACGGTATGAAGCGTGGTGACGATCGGCATGGTGAGCCGCGATAGCAAAGCGATGAGATGCTCGCCGGCCTCACCGCCGAAGATGCCGAATTCATGCTGGAGCGAAACCGCCTCGAATTGACCGGCATTGAGAAAATCGGCGGCGCGCTCGTAGTCTTCGATGGTCTCGTCGTTGATTTGAAACTGAACCGCTGACGGGTAGTCGTAGGCGTGACCGTGGTCAGTCATGGCCACAATGCCGGTCTCCAAGCCCGCGCCCGATGTGGCGACGGCCTGCTGCAGATCGGTGGTGAAGGTGGCGATGCCGCAGCGGCGCGGAAGTGAATTCCCAATAAACGCAACACGGCTCAACTGGCTCACGATCGCCGTCCTCCTGTACGCCTAATCAACGATCGGCGCAGTCGGCCAATGCAATGGTTCCGCGACCTCGTGGGCATGGAAAGCTGGCTTCACGCACATGGTCGCTGCGGGGCAGATTACAAGGCGGCGCGCCACATGAGGGCGTAACCGTGTCAGGACACTTCGCGTTGGAGCCAGCCGCGGTAATGGACGACCATGCCGACCAGCGGCAGCGAGATCGGGACGTCGAAGTGGAACCGGTCGTCTTCGTCCCATTCGCGAGCAACTGAGCGTGGCGCCCATGCGAGAGGCAGGCGAAGCGGTCCGAGCCACCATCGCCTCATCTGCATCGACAGGCCCTGAGTGTCTCCCGGAAGATCGAAGCCGAACCTGAGTGGTCCAAATTGCTCAACTAGACGCGTCCCGTGTTGGGACAGCGTGCTTTGAAATCGCCGGCCTGAGAATTCGCGGGTCCAGGTCTCGACGCCGTCGCGTTCGGCAAACGCGACATGCAGCGGGTGCTCGCCCTCCGGCGGAAAGCCGATCACCGCTGCGATCAGCCGCGCGAGCGGATGACGACCGCGGGTGACGAAAGCGCGGCCGCTCGCGCCATCATCCCGCAGCACGTCATGCAAGCCGCGCACCCGAGGTGGAAGCCGATCAAACGCGGCGCCCATGACGCGTGCGTAGAGCGGCGGCATCATAGGAGTTTCGGTTGTCGCGTGGCGGATCGACAAAGCCGTGAAAGCCGGCACGAAGTCGTCGAGCGACAACAATCCGCCGGCGTCACGCGCGCCGGCATCGCATGCGCCGTCGGTCAGCCGGCGCAGCAGGAGCGGTACCGCAAGGCCGGGGATTTAGGGACCGATGCCGTCATTCGCAATCAGCGTCCAGCGTCGCTCGACCCGTTTTCCTTCGGCGATCCCGAACATGCGGACAATCATGCCAGACCGGTCGCTGCCGAGCCGCGCCGTCAGGCGCTGCAGGCGCAGCGCGAGCGGGACCAGAGGATCGAGCGCCGCGAACCAGCCCCAACGCACCAGCCAACTCGCCAGCCACAGCATGCGGTTGTGAACTGCGAACTCGGTGCCGGCGCGAAACGTGACCGTAGGCCGTCCCGCAAGCCGCTCCGGCAGCAAGGCGAGGTCCGGGACGTCGGCTAGAGCGACGCGGCGTTGCTCGATTGGCGGATGGCCGTCGATCGCGAATGTCTCGCGCCGCATGTCCTGCCAGCCGTAGCCGATGGTCCAGCGGCGGCCGCGCCATAGCCGGATCGGGCGGCCGAGATAGGAGAAGATCGCCTTGGTCACCGAGGGGCCGGCGGTTGCCCGGTTCGATGCGCTGATCGCGATCTCCACGGCGCGAATGTCGCCGATGCCTTCGGCAAGCGTCCGGGCCGCCGCACCCGACAACGCGGGTACGCTCGATGCTCCGGAGATGACCACGACGCCGGCCGCGCGCGCTTCGGCGTCGAGACTGCCGATATTGGTGACGAAGTCGCGCGCATCGGCGATGTCGAGATAGTGACAGCCGGCGGCGATGCAGGCGCGCGGGACGTCGTAGGAGGCGCCCTGGAACGGACCGGCGGCGTCGACCACGACAGCCGGCCGGTGCAACGCGAGGGCCTCGGAAAGATCATGGTCGCGGTCGAGCGCCAGCGGCGCGAGGTGAGGGCGCCCCGCGCAGAACCGCTCGGCTTTCTCCAGGCTGCGTCCCGCGACCAGCACGTCGTGTCCATCATTGGCGAGCCGCAATGCAATGCGCGTGCCGAAGCCGCCATAGCCGCCGAGCAGCAGCACGCGCGTCATGATGTGCGGTCCTTCAGATGGTTCGTCACATCTTGCCGATCGAGTCCGAGCGGCTTGAGAGGGTTACCGATCAGCCCGCTGACCATGGCGGCAAGGATCGCGTTGGCCGGCCAGATTTTCGCGAACGGACCGACGATCCGGTCGCGCAGCAGCGGCAACAGGATGCTGTCCGACTGGTAGACCGGCGTGAACAGGGCGCTCATCGCCTGATACAGCCGCACATGCCAGATCCGCCGCGCGATGGCGTGCCGCGCCGCATCGGAAGGCTCGCGCGGCTCGCGCAGCGTCATCGCGAGCGCATAAGCGTCAAGTAACGCCATGTTAGCACCTTGGCCGAGCTGCGGGCTGGTCGAGTGCCAGGCATCGCCGATATGGATCAGCCCCGGCTCAGCCGGCGCCTTCAACGTCCGATGGCTGTATTGCGCGAAGGTGAGTTGTTCGGCCGACGTGATCTGGTCGAGCAGCGGCGCGGTGGCCGGCCACACCCGCAGCACGTCAGTCTTCCATGCCGCAAGGCCGGCGTTGCGCCATGCCTCCAGCCGGTCGGCGCGCAGCGACCAGAAGAACGCGGTCTGCGGCGCGGCAAATCCCGGCGCATGGCCGATCGGCAGCACGCCGGCCATGGTGCTGGCGCGGATATAGCGTTGCTCAAGCGCAGTGGCGTCGAAGCCGGCATCCGGCGGCCAGTCGAGACTGGCCCACAGCGCGCCGTAGGCGAGGGCGCGGCCGCCGCCCGGCGCCAGCGGACTGGCCGAGCCGAGCGCATCGACGACGAGGTCGAACCGGCCTTCACGGCGTCCGTCGGCCAGCAGGATATCTCTTCGCCCGTTGGCGGCGATCGGCGCACCGGTCACTGCGTGGCCGGTCGCAATCGGAATACCGGCGGCGATCACTTCGCGATACAGCACCTCGAACAAGGCGGCGCGGTGGATGCCGATCCCAAAGCCGCCGGACTGGCCGAGCGCGGCATAACGCACGTCGAGCACGATGCGCTTCGACGGCGCCGCCTGGCCGAACAGCCGGTCGATGCGTGCCCCGGCGGCGAGCACCGCACCATCGAGTCCCATGGCGCGCAGGACCGCGAGGCCGGTCGGCTGGATCATCAGGCCGGCGCCCAGCGGGCGAGGCCGATCGAAGCGCTCGTAGATCTGGACGCGATGACCCTCGCGATGCAGCAGAAGCGCCGCTGCAAGTCCGGCCGGTCCGCATCCGGTCACTGCAATATTCCAGGACGTCATGCGGCGACCTTAAGCCGGGCGGGCGCTGCGTACCAAGTGAGGCTGCCGACGAGAGCGCAGACCTGCGTGAGACCCTAAGCCGGCAGCGTCGTATAGGCCGAGATGTGCGCCAAGCTGGTCTGAACGTGCACCAGGATCGGCCGGTCGAGACTGAGCGCGTGACGGATGACGGCTGCGGCGTCGTCATCCGGACCAATGCGCAGGCTCGCCGCGCCGAAGGCAAGGGCCAGCGCCTGGAAGTCCGGATTGCGCAATCGTGTCCCGCTCACGCGTCCTGGATAATCGCGCTCCTGATATTGGCGGATCGTCCCATAGCTGCCGTTGTCCGACAGGATGATGCAAAGGCGGGCGTCATACTGAAGCGCGGTTGCAAGCTCGTTGCCGGTCATCAGGAAACCGCCATCGCCGACCAGGGTGATCACCTTCCGGTCGGGGCAGCGCAGCGCAGCCGCGACGCCGGCCGGTACGCCGAAGCCCATCGCGCCGGAGACCGGCCCGAGCAAGGTGTGGCGTGTTCCGAACGCAAAATAGCGGTGCAGCCAGGTGCCGAAATTTCCAGCGTCTAGCGTGACGATCGCATCATCCGGCGCGGCTTCCCGTAAAGCCGCGATGATGGTGCCGAAAACAACACCGTCAGTGGCCTGCTTTGGCGACCATGTCAGCAAACCCGCTGCGTAGCCGTTGACCCGAGCAATCCATTCGCTTCGGTCGGGCGACGCATTCGGCCGCAGGCCGAGCAGGGCCTCGAGGAAGTCCGCCGCGTCGGCCTGCAGCGCGATCGCCGTCTGATGTGTCACGTTCAGCGCCTCGGCTGCCGCGTGAACATGAATCAAGGGCTGGCTCGGCACCGGCGCGGCGGGGAAGCGATAGCCTTGCGTCGTGACGTCACCCAGCCGGGTCCCGACCGCGATCACCAGATCGGCGGGTGAGATCGTGTCCAGGGCCACGCGCGGGAGATTGAATCCAAGGTGTCCGGCCCAGAGCCGATGCGCGGACGGAAACAGATGCTGCTGGCGATAACTGGTCGCGACCGGGATGTTCCAGGCTTCGGCCGCCGCCAGCAACAATTGGCGCGCTCGCTCAGAGCCGACGCCGCTGCCGATGACGAACAGAGGACGCTCAGCGCCGGCGATCAGCCGTGCAATGTCGCTGATGACGTGAGTGTCCGGCTTTGGTCGCGGCTCCGGCATGTCCGGAGCAGCCGGCTCGACCCCGGCATCCAGCAGCATGTCTTCCGGCAACGAGACGATCACCGGGCCGGGAATGCCGGCGGCGGCAACGCGCAGCGCCTCTGCCGCGATCTTCGGGAGTTGTTTGCCGTCGGTGACTTCGACGACCCATTTGGCCATGTCACCGAAGGTCCGGACATAATCGACCTCCTGGAAGGCACGGCGGCCGATGTCGGCCCGCTCCACCTGTCCGATGAACAGGACGAAGGGAGTGGCGTCCTGCTGCGCGGTATGGACCGCGATCGAAGCATTGGTCGCGCCGGGGCCGCGGCTGACAAAGGCAACACCCGGCCGGCCGGTGAGTTTGGCGTCGGCGACAGCCATATAGCCCGCACCGCTTTCGTGGCGGCACGCGACGGTCTCGATCTCCGGGACGTCGTGCAGCGCGTCGAGGACCGCGAGGAAGCTCTCTCCCGGCACGCAAAAAATCCGGTCCACGCCATGCAGGCGCAAGGTTGCGGCAAGGGCTTGAGCTGCGTTCATCGAAATGACCCCGAACTTCAGATCGCTGAGGATAGAGTGATTCAGTGGGACACTGCTCGCGCTCAGCGGGAACCACCGGAATAGGTTTCAACGTCGTGAGTCAAATGCTAGGCGATCACCGGTGGCGAGGTGCCAATCGCACAACGGAGTGTCGTCGTGAACGAAAACTTGCACAAGCGCCTCGCCGCGTCATGCCGCTGCGGTCAGGTCGCATTCGAAGCGAGCGGCGCGCCGATCGTCGGCGCGATCTGTTACTGCAACGATTGCCAGGAGGCCGGCCGCCGGTTTGAACAACTGCCGCAGGCCTCTGCGGTGCTCGATCCGGACGGCGGATCGAACTTCATCCTCTACCGCAAGGAT
Organism: Bradyrhizobiaceae bacterium; assembly: GCA_947481635.1. Classification (GTDB taxonomy): domain Bacteria; phylum Pseudomonadota; class Alphaproteobacteria; order Rhizobiales; family Xanthobacteraceae; genus CANKHJ01. The sequence goes on along the minus strand of CANKHJ010000227.1, from coordinate 1,058 downwards.
CGCGTGCGCTGTACGAAAGGCGCGGACCAACTCCGGGAATATCGGCTGACTCCAGAATCATCTACCCGACGGGTATTGGCGGTCTGCTGCAATACTCCGGTCTTCGTGAACGTCATCCAGGGGCATTGGCTGACGATCTACCGAAGTCGTTTCCCTGATGGCGCGCCGCCACCGGAGGTGCGGGTAATGACCAAGCACCGGCGGCCGGGTATGGACCTGCCTGACGACATCCCAAATTATGCCGGCCATTCGGGCAAGTTCATGTGGCGACTCCTTACGGCCTGGATCGCGATGGGGTTTCGTATCCCGAGGATCGCCTATGGCACGACGCCATGGGTTGGGCCCCTGCCACTAGCCTGAGGCCGAGCTTGAGCGGGCCGCGCTCCTTCAAGCCGAAAGCGGCAGCGCGGGCATGGCGCCGAACACCTTCTTGGCCTTGAGATAGTCGACGAAGGTCCGGGCAATATCCGGCAATTGGTCCCCCTGGCGGCGCAGGCAGGTGACCGGGATGCTGATCAGCGGTGCGGCGACGTCGAGAATGACAAGCTCGCGTTGCGCGACTTCATTCACCACCACCGATGCCATGGTGCAGGCAACGCCGACCTTCAGCTTCACGGCCTGTTTTACCGCCACGGTGTCCTGCAGGTGCAGGACGACCGGATAGTCGACCACGCCGATCTGCTTCAGCGAGTTGCGAGTCAGGCGATAGAAGTAGGAACTCTCAAGCCCCGCGACGAACGGGTATTCACGCAACACGCGCGGATCGATCCGCCGCACCTTGGTCAGCGGATGATCGGGGGATGCGATGATCACCAATTGCTCGCTGCCGATCACCTCGGCGTCTAGGCCGCGCGCCTCCTCGTATCCGAGCAGCAGGCAGACGTCGAACATGGCCGGTTCCAGCATGCGGATCAGCGCATCCTGGGTTTCACTATTCACTGAGATGCGCGCCGCCGGATGCTTCTGCAGGAATTCGGCGAGATAGGCGGGCAGGATGTGATTGGTGAAATTGCGCTGCGAGCCGAGCAGGAAGCTTTGCTTCTCGCCACGCTGCAGCT
>CANKHJ010000226.1 GCA_947481635.1 Bradyrhizobiaceae bacterium | reverse complement strand
GCCGTTCCGATATCGAGCTTCCCGAGCGGCGCGTAGAATGCGTCGTCGGTGTTGTCGAGGGTCGGAATATGCACCCAGTCGACACGACGGCCGGTAGCCTTCACGGCGGCGTTGATCAGTTCGACCGCGCGGCCGAGATCCTTGGGGACGAAGCGCGGCCAGCCGCCGAAGGTGCCGAAGCAGAAGTGGAATCCCAGCGCGACCTTCTCGGGGATCTTCTTCGAGAGCCGGCCGATGGGCGCGACATGGGTCTCGATCTCCTTTTCTGCCGGATAGCCCTCGATGCCGTCATAGACCGCGGCGACCTCCCAGGCGCAGTCCCACTGGATCGCGAGATCCTCGTGCGGAATGGCGGCGAAGATCGCGTCGAGCTCGGCGGCGATAGCCTCCTCATAGCCCGGGCGGATTTTTTCAAGATCCTCGACATGCGGGAAGCTCAGCGGGCGGACCACGCTGTTGACCATCGGCTTCGAAATCTGGAACCGCACGCCGTGCGGGATGATCCCCTTCTCGCGCAACGTCTTGAACACGAAGTAGGAAGTCACCGCATCCTTGGCATAGCCGAGACGATAGCCCGGGTTGCCGAAGCGCACCTTGTCGACGCCCGGCTTAACTCGGAATTGCCAGACGTCGTCGCGCCCGCGCGGCATCAACTGCTCGACGCCATTCACGCGCTCGGGGCGTTTGATGGTCTCGAGATCGATATGGCCGTTGAACACCTGGTAGGACAGCCGCAGCACCCAGGACTTGCGCTCGCCGACCTCACCATCCGGAAGCGCCGGAAGGTAAGACCCCAGCGCGCCGCCGAAGGTGCGCATCACTTCCTCGACCGAATTGAGCGGAACGCTGCCGACCAACAGAACATTCTGACCCATGCAACCGGCTCCATCAGTTGACTGGCGGTCGGCGACCGCAGAAATGACCAGGGTTCGATCACTCTCGCGAAGAATTGGCAAGTGTGGAGCCGCGGGCCAGTGCCTTGCTGTCTCGATAGAAGGTTTTCCGGGCCGCGTCGACGAAGCGGGGAACCAGCGGCGCCACCGCATCCGAAAGCCAGGCCAAGCGTATCGTCATCGGCGCCGTCGGCTCCTTGATGCGCCGGAAGACGATGTATTTATGCGTGATCTTGGCGAGCGAGGATGGCACCAGCGCTACACCGAGACCTGCGCTGACCAGCCCGAGAACGAGGTGCATGTCGATCGCCTGGCGCGCGATCGTCGGGGCCAGCCCGTGCCGGTCGAAGGCCGCGCGTGTCGCCAGGTGAAATTCGCTGTTCACGTCCGGATCGAGGGTGATGAGTGGCTCCGCCACCAGCGCACGCAGCGGAATCGCGGCCTTGCCTGCCAGCGGATGATCGACATGCAGCGCGACCATGAGAGTCTCTTCGACGAGATCGAGGACTTTCAGGTCCGGCGGCACATGGGCGAGCCGCACGACGCCGATGTCGATGCTGCCGTCGCGCAACGCCTTGAGTTGCTGCGTGACGACCATCTCCCTGATCTGGATATCGACCTCAGGATACTCCGCCGCGAAGGGCCGGATGATTTCAGGCAGTACGGTATAGATTGCGGAGTAGAACGCCCCGAGCGTGACCTTGCCGCCATGGCCGGTGCCGACCATCCGCACCGCGTGCAACGCCGCATCGGATGCATTGAGGATTTGACGCGCCAGCGGCAACAGCGTCCGGCCGGCATCGGTCAACGCCACGCGGCGTTTGGTCCGCGCAAACAGCGGCGTGCCGACTTCCCGCTCGAATTGCTGGATCCGCTGGCTCAGCGGCGGCTGAGCGATCTTCAGCCGCAGCGCGGCGCGCGTGAAGCTCAGTTCTTCCGCCACGGCCATGAAGCTGCGGAGGTCGCGCAATTCCATGACAGTTCTCCAGTTATATCTAATTCATACTAATACAGGACTTTTTATATATTGGACATCATTCTCCAGCGCCCGGACAATGGCCTCATAACAAACGCCTCCGAGGAAACATGCAGCTCCCGCGCAGCTATGAGGGTGTCGCGGTCGCGGTACCGGTCTCGACCGTCCGGCCGCGCACGACGCGCCGCTCGGTGCACTGGTTTTTTGGCCAGACGCTGGACCAGTTGATCCGGCAAGCCGGCATTTCCAAATCCGACATCGATGGACTGGCGGTCGCGAGCTACACGTTGGGGCCCGACAATGCCGCGTCGCTCGCCGAATATTTCGACATGGAGCCGCGCTTCATTCTCGACCTGCCCTATGGCGGGGCCGCGGGTGTGATGGCGATGACGCGCGCCGCACGCGCGATCCAGGCCGGCGACGCGAGCATCATCGCCTGTTTGGCCGCGGATCTCGCGCCGTCCGGCTATGGCATCTATTCGAATTTCTCCGCCTTCACACGCGACCACATCTATCCCTATGGCGGGGGCGGGGCGAATGCCACCTTCGCGCTGATCACTGCAAATTACATGGCCGCGAATGGCGCCGTCGCGGAAGACTTCGGACGCATCTGCGTCGCGCAACGCGCCAACGGCGCCCAGCATGCGCTGACGATGTTCAAGAAGCCGCTGAGCATGGAAGACTACCTTTCGGCGCGGCTGATCGCCGATCCGCTGCGCCTGTTCGACTGCGTTCCGCGCTGCTGCGCCGGCGAGGGATTCCTGGTGATGAGCGAGGATCGCGCACAGTCGCTCGGCCTTCCATTCGCGCGCATCGGCGGCGCGATCGAGCGCGTCAATGGGTATAGCCAGGAGCCGGTGATGTCGCATGTCGGCATCGCGATGGACCGCGATCGGCTTTACAATCAGGCCTCGATGAGCCCGCAGGACATGGATTTCGTGCAGGCTTACGACGACTATCCGGTCATCGTCATGATGCAGCTCGAAGCGCTCGGCTTCTGCGGCCACGGCGAGGCGCCGAAGCTGGTGCGTGAGAAACGGCTCACCGCGGACGGCGATCTGCCGCTCAACACGGGGGGCGGCATGCTCGCGCTGGGCCAGCCCGGAGCGGCCGGTGGATCGCTCGGAATGAACGAGGCGCTGCGGCAACTAACCGGGAAATCGATCGGCGCGACCGTGGCGGACGCCGAGGCCGGCGTGGTGAGTTGCTTCGGCACCGTCAATTATGACCGCGGCTTATGCTCAAGTGCCGCCATCCTGACGAAAGGACGTGCGGCGTGAAGCGACGGCCTGATCTCCCTCCCCGCACCCGCGGCCGTTTCGCGCGACGGCTCACCAGCGCCGCTGCGCGTGGCCAATTCGAGCTTCCGGTCTGCCAGGCCTGCGGCACGGTCCAATATCCCGTGCGCGAGGCCTGCCGCAGTTGCCTGTCCGACAACTTGCGCTGGGAGGCCGTAGCGCCTGGCGCCACGATGCTCTCCGCAACCATCATCCGGCACAGCACCGATGCTTATTTCCAGACGCTGCGGCCGCTCGGCATGGCGTCGGTCCGGCTCGATGCCGGGCCGGTCGCGATGGTTCGCTACGACTGTAGCGACGGGCCAGTCGCGCCCGGCACGCGGCTGCAGATTCAAAATCAACTTGATCGAAGTGGGGAGGCAATCCTCGTGGCCGTGCCGGAACAAGCCAAGGGCAGCAGCGACGTTCTGCGCGATCCCAACCGACAGATCGGAGGCAAGACGGTTCTGATCACCGGCGCCGACGGCGGCATCGGCAAGGCCCTGGTCAAGGCATTGCGCGACGCGGGCGCCGCCAAGATCATTGCCGCCACGCGCCGTCCGCAGGAAAGCGCCGCGGACTCCGTCGTGCAGTCCTTGCTCCTCGACGTAACCGATCAAGCCGCGGTCGCGCGGGCCGCCGAACTGCATGGTCACGAGGTTGATATCCTGATCAACAATGCCGGTTTTACCGCCGTCGCGGGGCTGCTCGACGCCGACACAATGGATGGCGCCACGCGCGAAATGCAGGTCAATTACTTCGGCACGCTTGCAATGATCCGTGGGTTCGCGCCGCATTTTAGCGCCAGGAAGCAGGGCGTGATCGTCAATGTGCTGAGCGTGCTCGCCCATGTCTCGCTCCCATCCATGGGCTCCTATTGCGCCAGCAAGGCTGCGACGCTTTCGCTGACGCAAGGCGTGCGGGCCGAATTGCTGCCGTGGGGCGTGCGGGTCTGCGCGGTGTTCCCGAGCACCGTGGACACCGCGGCAAGCGCCGATTCACCGCCGCCTAAACTTGCTCCCGCGCAGGTCGCCTCCGCCATCGTCACGATGATCCGCGACGGCAGCGAAGAAAGCTACCCCGGCGCAATTGCGTCCGATCTTGCCGGCGCGCTGCGTGCTGACGCCAAGGCGGTCGAGCGCGAAATGGCGCTCGGGCTGCCGGAGCCGCGCTGATGACAGACGGACCGGACAACGCAACGATCGCCGGCCCGCTCGCGGGCATCACGGTGCTCGACCTCAGCGCATTCATCGCCGGTCCCTATGGTTGCACGCTGCTCGGCGACCTCGGCGCCGCGGTGATCAAGATCGAGCCACCGGCGGGAGACACGGTCCGGCAATATCCCTCGACCTTGCCGAACGAGAGCCGCGCCTATCTCGGCCTCAACCGCGGCAAATCGAGCCTCGTGCTCGATCTGAAGACAACGGATGGTCTCAACATCCTGTTGCGCCTGGTGCGCTCGGCGGACGTGCTGGTCCACAATTTTCGCCCCTCGGTGCCGGCACGGCTCGGCATTGATTACGCGCGGCTGCGCGAGATCAATCCGCGCCTGATCTACTGCGCCGTGACCGGCTTCGGCGATACCGGCCCATTTCGCGAGCGCGCCGGCTACGATCAATTGCTGCAAGCGATGACCGGTATCTGCGCGATGCAGGGCGCCGACCCCGATCATCCAGAGATCGTGTGGGGCTCGGTCGTCGACTATTACACGTCGTCGATGCTGGCTTTCGCGGTCTCTTCGGCCCTGTTCCTGCGCGAGAAGACCGGACACGGTCAGCAACTCGGCGTCTCGCTGCTGCAAAGCGCGCTGGCGATGCAGTCGGCCCGTGTCGTCGCCGCTCCGGGCGAGCCGCGCGATATCGATCGCGACTTCCGTTCGATGGGCACCACCGGGATTTATCCGACCGCGCAAGGCCATCTCTACGTCACGACCACCGCCGCGCATTTCTGGAAACCATTCTGCGAAAAGATCGGCCTTCCGCAGCTCGCGGCAGACCCCCGCTATGACAGCGTGCGCAAACGCGCCGAGCGCGCGGCGGAACTCATCCCGCAGATTCGCGAGGCATTGAAGGCGCACACCGCGACCGAGTGGGAAACCATTCTGGGGGATAGCGTCCCCTGCGCCGCGGTGGGGTCGACCGGCGATCTGTTCAACCATCCTCAGGCGTTATCGCAGGGCCTGATCTGCGACTTCGAGCACGCCGTCGCCGGGCCCTACCGCGGCTTTGGACGGCCCGTGAGCTTCAGCGACTCGCCCTGCCCCGCCCCGTTCGGCGCCCCGGGCTTTGGTCAACACTCACGCGAGATCCTGGCCAAGCATGGTTTTTCGGCGGACGAGATCGCCACCTTCGTCACAAACGGCGCGATTAAAGTCGACGACAATGACAGCCTATCGAAAGCAACCGCTTCGGCATGACCGAGGCGCCAATCAACGACGGGAGGACACCATGAGACTGACACGGCGATCTGGTCTGATGACGCTGACACTGCTCGCGGGCGCGTTGCTCACGCAACCGGCCAAGGCGGATTATCCCGACCAGCCGATCCGCGTGATCTGCGGCTATGCGGCCGGCAGCGGGGCCGACATCATCGTTCGTTATTTCGCGGCCAAGCTCGAAAAGCTGGCCGGCCAGACCGTGATCGTCGAGAACCGGCCCGGCGCCTTTGGCAACATCGCAACCCAGGCCACGACCCAGGCAAAGCCCGACGGCTATCGCATCATGCTGAGCGGCACCGCGACCGTCGTCGGCAATCTGTTCCTGATCAAGGATATCCCGTTCGATCCGATCAAGGACCTCGAACCGGTGTCGTCGCTGCTGCGCAACGGCTTCATGCTGACGGTCGCGCCGAACAGCAAGATCAATTCGGTCCCCGACCTCGTCGCGCAGATCAAGAACAAGCCGACGGCGCGTTACGGTCAGTCCAGCGGTAATTCGCTGGCATCGGCCGAATTGCTGCTGGCGCTGACCGACACCAAGGCCCAACGCGTCAGCTACAAGAGTTCGGCCGAGATGGTGCCGGACATCGCCTCCGGCGATCTCGACTTCGGCATGATCGATGCGGTGTTCGCGCTCGGGCAAGCCAAGCAGAACCGCATCAAGCTGATCGCCGGTACGCCGTCGACACGGGTCCCCGGCGCGGCGGACGTGCGGACCATGGTCGAGGCCGGGCTTCCCGGCTACGAATTCTCGGCCAACTGGGCCGCCTGGTTCCCGAAAGGCACGCCGCAGCCGATCGTGAACAAGATGCATGGCTGGCTCGACGAGATCGTGAAGTCGCCTGAGACCAAGGAATTCCTTGCCAAGAATGGCGCCGACCCGCTGCCGAATTCGGTCGCAGGGACCAATGCCCTGATCAATTCGGACTACGACAAATGGGAGATGATCGCCAAAGCCGCCAAGCTGGAGAAGGAATAGGCAGGGCGGGCAAATTGCAGACATCATCGACGGTCCGGGAGGACACGCGCGTCCACCCGGACCGTTATGGAACGGGGCATGTTTCATAGTCGCATCCTGGCTCAGACCTCCCGTTGGGCTGCTCCATACCAACCGAAAAGTCGTTGCTCGATAAGCTGAACACTCCGGTTCAAGGCATATCCGATCACAGCCAGGCAGATCACCGCCGAATACATCGCTTCGGGACGCATCGCGTATTGGGTTTCAATGATGAAATAGCCAAGGCCACCCGACCCGGCGATCATCTCCGCGACATGTAAGCGCCGGAGCAATAATCCCTCACTGAAGCGGCCGGGTTCCCGGTCGCGCCGGAGTAAAAATCCGGCAGCGGATAGCCTTTTTGCCTTGATTCGGCGGAGGGCGGGGGATGAAG
>CANKHJ010000225.1 GCA_947481635.1 Bradyrhizobiaceae bacterium | reverse complement strand
GGGCATCGAGGTTAGGGGCTGATCATGGCAACTGGAAAACGCGTTAAGAAAGCTGCTGAAGGCATTGATCGCGATAAGCTTTATGGGATCGACGATGCCATTAAGATGGTCAAGGAACGGGCCAAGGCGAAGTTCGACGAGACCATCGAAGTGGCGATGAATCTCGGCGTCGATCCGCGTCATGCGGACCAGATGGTGCGCGGCGTGGTCACGCTGCCGAACGGCACCGGCCGCACCCAGCGGGTCGCTGTGTTCGCCCGTGGCGCCAAGGCCGATGAGGCCCGCGCTGCCGGCGCCGACATCGTCGGCGCGGAGGATCTGGTCGAGATCGTGAATGGCGGGACGATCGATTTCGATCGCTGCATCGCGACCCCGGACCTGATGCCGCTGGTTGGCCGCCTCGGCAAGGTGCTCGGCCCGCGCGGCATGATGCCGAACCCGAAGGTCGGCACCGTGACCATGGACGTCGCCGGCGCCGTCAAGGGCGCTAAGGGTGGTTCGGTCGAGTTCCGGGTCGAGAAGGCCGGCATCGTGCAGGCCGGCGTCGGCAAGGCGTCGTTCGGCGCCGAGCAGCTCGTCGCCAACATCAAGGCCTTCGCGGACGCCGTGAACAAGTCCAAGCCGGCCGGCGCCAAGGGTACCTATATCCAGCGCGTCGCGGTGTCCTCGACCATGGGCCCCGGCGTGAAGGTCGAGCCGGGCTCGGTTCTGCCGAGCACCGACGCCCGCCAGTAAGCACGGCGTCGTGGAGAGTTTGGAAAGGCCGGCGCAAGCCGGCCTTTCCGTTGAAACAACGCGTTGCAAACGAAGTGGTTGAAAACGAAAGGCTTGGCAATCCCGGTGGGAGGCCGTAAAAGCCTCGCGCATGCCGGCCCTCGGGCCGGTGACTTCCTGTCCGAGACTGCGGGTGCCGGCGAGTCTTCGTACTCTCTCCGGCTTAATCTCCCGCATAGATGGGTCGAGACGGATTTTTGGAGTGCCGGGTCTCCCGCGCACGCCTTTGACCGGTTCAGACCTCGGGTGCCGAGGGCGGCCAAAAGCCGCTGTCGGGGACAGGCATCCTGAGCGTCGTCCGGTCCGTTTCACGAGAAATAGTCCGAACGGCATATCGCAACCGGCGGCGCGCGTTCGCGTGTGTCCGCCAAACGGAAAGAGCTTGTATGGATCGAGCTGAAAAGCGCGAAGCCGTCGAAGAGCTCAGTGGTATCTTCAAGACCACCAGCGTGGTCGTCGTCGCCCATTATGCGGGCGTGACGGTGAGCCAGATGCAGGTCCTGCGTAAGCAGGCCGGGCTGGCTGGCGCGTCGGTGAAGGTCGCGAAGAACCGCCTGGCCAAGATCGCTCTCGAAGGCACCGATGTGGCTTCCATCGGAACCCTGCTTAAGGGACCGACCGTGATCGCCTATTCGAAGGATCCGGTCGCCGCCCCGAAGGTCATCTCCGACTTCGCCAAGACGAACGAGAAATTCGTCGTTCTCGGCGGCGCCATGGGGAAGACCGCGCTGAACCCCGAAGGGGTGAAGGCGCTCGCCTCGCTGCCGTCGCTCGACGAGTTGCGGGCCAAGATCATTGGGCTGGTTCAGGCGCCGGCGACCAAGATCGCCCAGTTGGTCAACGCCCCCGCCGCGAAACTCGCGCGCGTGGTGCAGGCCTACGCATCCAAGGACGAAGCGGCGTAAGCGCCCTTCGAAATCTCATCCTACACATTCGAAAAAGGACGTAATATCATGGCTGACTTGCAGAAAATCGTTGACGATCTCTCGAGCCTCACGGTCCTCGAAGCCGCTGACCTCGCGAAGTTGCTGGAAGAGAAGTGGGGCGTCTCGGCCGCTGCTGCGGTCGCGGTCGCCGGCCCGGCCGGCGCTGCCGCCGCCGCTGTCGAAGAGAAGACCGAGTTCAACGTGATCCTGACTGCGGTTGGTGACAAGAAGATCGAGGTCATCAAGGAGGTGCGTGCGCTCACCGGTCTCGGGCTGAAGGAAGCCAAGGACCTGGTCGAGGGCGCCCCGAAGGCGGTCAAGGAAGGCGTGAACAAGGAAGAAGCCGAGAAGATCAAGACCACCCTCGAAAAGGTCGGCGCCAAGGTTGAGCTGAAGTAAGCACCGCTTACTTCAGCGACCCCCCGGACAAGCTAGCCCCGCAGGGGCGAGCGCGATCCGGGGGTCTCAGGCAATATGACGGCCGGGCCAAAAGCTCGGCCGTCATCGATTGCCGCCGCGCTCGAAAAAGGCCAGGATAGCCCTAGCCATAAGCTGAAATAGCGACTATCTGGCACGTCTGGGGAACATGTCCCCGGAATCGCCATGATTGTCGCGTAGCGGCGAGCGCGAAACGGCGGTTCGGATATTCGTTCGAATCACCAACCACATAGGCACTTTGACGCTTGTCCCGACAGTCGCGATGGATTGCGGCCGTTAGGAGAATCGTCCCGGTTGCCCCGAGTTTGATGTTCGGAGCATAGGGATCCCGATGGCGCAGACGTTTACCGGTCGCAAGCGCGTTCGCAAATTTTTCGGAAAAATTCAGGAAGTGGCGGAGATGCCGAACCTCATTGAGGTTCAGAAGGCATCCTACGACCAATTCCTGTTGGTCCAGGAGCCCGTCGGCGGGCGTCCGGACGAAGGCCTCCAGGCCGTCTTCCGCTCGGTCTTCCCAATCCAGGATTTCTCCAACACCTCGATGCTGGAATTCGTGAAATACGAATTCGAGCCGCCGAAATACGACGTCGACGAGTGCCGTCAGCGCGGCATGACCTATGCGGCGCCGCTGAAGGTGACGCTGCGCCTGATCGTGTTCGATATCGATGAAGAGACCGGCGCCCGTTCGGTCAAGGACATCAAGGAGCAGGATGTATACATGGGCGATATTCCGCTCATGACGATGAACGGCACCTTCGTGGTGAACGGCACCGAGCGCGTGATCGTCTCGCAGATGCATCGCTCGCCGGGTGTGTTCTTCGATCACGACAAGGGCAAGAGCCATTCCTCGGGCAAGCTGCTGTTTGCCGCCCGTATCATTCCATATCGCGGTTCCTGGCTCGACGTTGAGTTCGACGCCAAGGACATCGTCTACGCGCGTATCGATCGGCGCCGCAAGATCCCAGTGACCTCGCTGCTCTATGCGCTCGGCATGGACGCCGAAGAGGTGCTGGCGACCTTCTACCGCAAGATCGCCTACAAGTGGCAGAAGGAAGGATGGCGCGTGCCGTTCGATGCCACGCGCTTCCGCGGCTATAAGGCGACTGGCGACCTGGTCGACGCCGATACCGGCAAGGTCGTGCTCGAAGCCGGCAAGAAGCTGACCGTCCGCTCGGCGCGTCAACTCGCCGAGAAGGGCCTCAAGGCGCTGCGCATGACCGACCTTGAGTTGGTTGGCAATTACATCGCCGAGGACATCGTCAATCCGAAGACCGGCGAGATTTTCGTCGAGGCCGGCGAAGAGATCACCGAGAAGAACCTCAAGGTCCTGCACGACGCGGGATACAAGGAACTGCCGTTGCTCGACATCGACCACGTCAATGTCGGCGCCTATATCCGCAACACGCTCACCGTCGACAAGAACATGACGCGTGAAGACGCGCTGTTCGACATCTATCGCGTGATGCGCCCGGGCGAGCCGCCGACCGTCGACACCGCGTCGGCGATGTTCCAGTCGCTGTTCTTCGACAGCGAGCGCTACGACCTGTCTGCGGTCGGCCGAGTCAAGATGAACATGCGTCTCGACCTCGACGCGCCCGACACGATGCGGGTGCTGCGCAAGGACGACATCATCGCGGTGATCCGCACCTTGCTCGACCTGCGCGATGGCCGTGGCGAGATCGACGACATCGATCATCTCGGCAACCGCCGCGTCCGCTCGGTCGGCGAGTTGATGGAGAACCAGTACCGCATCGGCCTCCTGCGCATGGAGCGCGCGATCAAGGAGCGCATGTCGTCGGTCGATATCGACACCGTCATGCCGCAGGACCTGATCAACGCGAAGCCGGCAGCGGCCGCGGTGCGCGAATTCTTCGGCTCGTCGCAGCTCTCGCAGTTCATGGATCAGACCAACCCGCTCTCCGAGATCACGCATAAGCGGCGTCTCTCGGCGCTCGGGCCGGGCGGTCTGACGCGTGAGCGCGCCGGCTTCGAGGTGCGTGACGTGCACCCGACGCATTACGGCCGCATCTGCCCGATTGAGACCCCGGAAGGTCCGAATATCGGCCTGATCAATTCGCTCGCGACCTTTGCGCGGGTGAACAAATACGGCTTCGTCGAGACCCCTTACCGCAAGGTGAAGGATGGCCGCGTCACCAACGACGTGCAATATCTCTCCGCAATGGAGGAGGGGCGCTACACCGTTGCGCAGGCCAACGCGACCATCGACGCCAAGGGCCGCTTCACCGAAGACCTGATCGTCTGCCGTCATGCTGGCGACGTGCTCATGCTTGCGCGCGAGAAGGTCGACTTCATGGACGTGTCGCCGAAGCAACTCGTCTCGGTGGCCGCGGCGCTGATCCCGTTCCTCGAGAACGACGACGCGAACCGCGCGCTGATGGGCTCGAACATGCAGCGCCAGGCGGTGCCGCTGGTCCGTGCCGAGGCGCCGTTCGTCGGCACCGGCATGGAAGGCGTCGTCGCGCGCGACTCGGGCGCGGCGATTGCCGCGCGCCGTACCGGCGTGATCGACCAGGTGGATGCCACCCGTATCGTCGTGCGCGCGACCGAGGAGAGCGATCCCTCCAAGTCGGGCGTCGACATCTACCGCTTGATGAAGTTCCAGCGCTCCAACCAGAACACCTGCATCAACCAGCGTCCGCTGGTGAAGGTCGGCGATCTGGTGAAGAAGGGCGACATCATCGCTGACGGCCCGTCGACCGAGCTCGGCGAGCTCGCGCTCGGCCGCAACGTGCTGGTCGCGTTCATGCCGTGGAATGGCTACAACTTCGAAGACTCGATCCTGCTTTCCGAGCGTATCGTGAAGGAGGACGTGTTCACCTCGATCCACATCGAGGAATTCGAAGTGATGGCCCGCGACACCAAGCTGGGTCCGGAAGAAATCACGCGCGACATTCCGAACGTGTCCGAAGAAGCGCTGAAGAATCTCGACGAAGCCGGCATCGTCTATATCGGCGCGGAAGTCCGCGCCGGCGACATCCTGTGCGGCAAGATCACGCCGAAGGGCGAAAGCCCGATGACGCCGGAAGAAAAGCTTCTGCGCGCCATCTTCGGCGAGAAGGCTTCTGACGTGCGCGACACCTCGCTGCGTGTCCCGCCGGGCGTGCAGGGCACGGTCGTCGAAGTGCGCGTGTTCAACCGCCACGGCGTCGACAAGGACGAGCGCGCGCTCGCGATCGAGCGCGAAGAGATCGAGCGTCTCGCCAAGGATCGTGACGACGAGCAGGCGATCCTGGACCGCAACGTCTATGGCCGTCTCTCGGAGCTGCTGGAAAATCGCCAGGGCATCGCCGGTCCGAAGGGCTTCAAGAAGGACAGCAAGATCACCAAGGCGGTGCTGGAAGAATATCCGCGCTCGCAATGGTGGCTGTTCGCTTCGCCCAACGACAAGCTGATGGCGGAGATCGAGGCGATCCGGAAGCAATACGACGAGTCCAAGAAGCGGCTCGAGCAGCGCTTCCTCGACAAGGTCGAGAAGCTGCAACGCGGCGACGAACTTCCGCCCGGCGTGATGAAGATGGTCAAGGTCTTCGTCGCGGTGAAGCGCAAGATCCAGCCCGGCGACAAGATGGCCGGCCGCCACGGCAACAAGGGCGTGGTGTCGCGCATCGTTCCGATCGAGGACATGCCGTTCCTCGAAGACGGCACGCATGCCGATATCGTGCTGAACCCGCTCGGCGTGCCGTCGCGCATGAATGTCGGTCAGATCCTCGAGACGCATCTCGGCTGGGCTTGTGCCGGCCTGGGCATCCGTATCGGCCAGGCGGTCGATGCGTATCGCGCCAAGCACGACATCAAGCCGCTCAAGGAGACGCTGAAGAAGATCTACGGCGACGACGAGACCATCAAGTCCCTCAACGACAAGGACCTGATTGAGCTCGGCAACAACCTGCGGCCCGGCGTGCCGATTGCGACGCCGGTGTTCGACGGTGCCAAGGAAGCCGACATCGAGCACATGCTCGAGTTGGCCGGGCTGGATAAGTCGGGCCAGGTGACGCTGTATGACGGACGCACCGGAGAGTCGTTCGATCGCAAGGTGACGGTGGGCTACATCTACATGCTCAAACTGCACCATCTCGTGGACGACAAGATCCACGCGCGTTCGATCGGTCCTTACTCGCTCGTCACCCAGCAGCCGTTGGGCGGCAAGGCGCAGTTCGGCGGCCAGCGCTTCGGCGAGATGGAGGTCTGGGCTCTTGAGGCCTACGGCGCCGCCTACACGCTGCAGGAGATGCTCACCGTGAAGTCCGACGACGTCGCCGGCCGTACCAAGGTGTACGAGGCGATCGTGCGTGGCGACGACACGTTCGAGGCGGGCATTCCGGAAAGCTTCAACGTGCTGGTCAAGGAAATGCGTTCGCTCGGCCTCAACGTCGACCTGCATAATTCGAAGCAGGGTCGCGACGCCGCAGAGGCTGCCGAGTAAGTCCCATGGATCAGGCGCGGGCGGTCAACGCCCGCGCCCTTCGTCCCTTCCGGCATGAGCTGGCCGGGACGACCGAAGATCGAGCCGCTCGGGTCACGCTTTCCCTGCGGCACATGAATTACCTCCAAGCGAGGAGACGGTGATGAACCAAGAATTGATGAACCTCTTCAGTCCGCAAGTTCCGGCTCAGGTCTTCGACCAGATCCGGATCTCGATCGCGTCGCCTGAGAAAATTTTGTCCTGGTCCTACGGCGAGATCAAAAAGCCGGAGACCATCAACTACCGTACGTTCAAGCCCGAGCGCGACGGCCTGTTCTGCGCGCGCATCTTTGGCCCGATCAAGGACTACGAGTGCTTGTGCGGCAAGTACAAGCGCATGAAGTACAAGGGCATC
>CANKHJ010000224.1 GCA_947481635.1 Bradyrhizobiaceae bacterium | reverse complement strand
TCGAAATGCACCAGCTGCCCGTCGCGCTCCATCAGCACCTGTCCGTCGTCCAGAATTGCGATGGGACCCGCGCCAGCTTTCATGAATAATACTTTTTTCTGTTCCGCCAGCGCGGCGAGGAATGCCGGATCGGAGTAGCGCTCCGCCCACCGCGCCTCTTCGGCTTTCGCCGCTGCGATGTCCGCATCAACGGTTTCCGTCACCTTCTGCACGATATTCGGCAGATAGCTTTTATCGTTGAGTGTGAGATACCCCTCCGCGAGCTGATGGACATATTGCTCGCCATGCGGCTTGATCGCTTCGGCCGCTCGCGCGATCTCGGGGTCGAACTGAATCAGTGCGTCCCATTTCTTCCGGTCATAATCGTAACTGCGCGGTGCGGGCTTGACGGGCCCGGCGAGCAACGGCGACTCCTTCTGAGGGTCGGTTTCCGCGTCGGCTCGGGGCAGGACTGCCACGATCAAAAGCGCAATTGGAAATATGAAACATAAGATGGCCCAGAGGAACGGATTGCGGTTCTTCCCGCGCGCGACCAAGCCCCCAATCAGGCCTAGAACAACGCCAATTGCTATTCCGATCGCCAGTCCCATCGGATGTCTCCCCCTCGGTCAAGGGGTATCAATCCGACCAAAGAACCGCAAGATGGCGCTATGCGCGTGTCGGCACCAAGGGTTGAAAGGGCTGGAATAGCCGTCCGGCTATTCACCCTTGATATCGAATTCCTTCACGATGGTGGCCATGCGCGGAATGTCCTTGGCGATCAGGTCGCCGAAGGCCTGCGGCGTCCCTTGCATGAGATTGATGCCCTCTTCGACCATGGCCTTGGCGAAGTCGGGATCGCTCGCGGCCTTTCTGAATTCGCTGTGCAGCTTGGCAATCACATCCGCCGGCGTGCCGGCGGGGGCGACGAGACCGAACCACGCCGCCCATTCGACCGGATAGCCGATCTGGATCATCGTCGGCACCTCCGGAAGCAGGCTGAACCGCTCGGTGGCCGTGGTCGCGAGGAAGCGCGCCTGG
Organism: Bradyrhizobiaceae bacterium; assembly: GCA_947481635.1. Classification (GTDB taxonomy): domain Bacteria; phylum Pseudomonadota; class Alphaproteobacteria; order Rhizobiales; family Xanthobacteraceae; genus CANKHJ01. Next base: position 5,965 of record CANKHJ010000224.1, on the reverse strand, counting down.
CCCGCGGCCAGTTGCGACTTGAACCCGAGATAGGTGCCGAAGGCGAGATCGACGCGGCCCGCGACCAGATCGAGCAGCATCGGCGCGCCGCCTTTATAGGGGACATGCGTCATCGGCAGCCCGCTGACCTTCTGAAACAGCGCGGCCTGGATGTGGCCGGGCGAGCCGACGCCCTGCGAGCCGTAGGTGAGCCCCCCAGCTTTGGTCTTCGCCAGTGCGACGAGTTCGGGCATCGACTTGACCGGGCTTGAACCCGGAACGGTGACGAAGCTGCTGAATGTCCAGAGCAGCGCGACCGGCGCGAAATCCTTCACCGGGTCGTAGGTCACCGGTTGAATCGCCGGCAGTAGCGCGTGCGGTCCGTCATAGGTCAGCATCAGCGTGTAGCCGTCGGGCCGCGCCTCCTTGACTGTCATCGCGGCAACCGCGCCACCGGCGCCGGCGCGATTGTCGACGATGACGCGCTGGCCGGTGCTCTTGCTCACCGCGTCGGCAAAGCGCCGCGCCGTGACGTCGACCGTCGCGCCGGCGGGGAAGGGAACGATCAGCGTGATCGGCCGTGAGGGGAAATTCTGAGCGGAGAGACTGGTGCCGGCGGCCAGAACGATGGCGAGCGTCAGCGCCAGGCGGTTGATGATGTGCAGCCTCATGGGTGCCTCCCTATGCAGGCCTTGCGTGTGGCCCTTGCATCAAGTCTACGCCACGCCGATGGTCATTGCACCCGCCGCCTGTGAACTGGCCAAAACCGTAATCACGCCTATCTCATCCCCATGACCGACGACGAACGAAACCGCCTCTCGGCCCGCGCGCGGCGCTATGCGCGCGTCGGCGCCAATGTCGGCGGCGTGGCGGCGCGCATCGCGGGCAACCGGATGCTCGGCCGCGACGGCGCGAATAATCCGGCGGCGCTGGCGGCGGCTTTGGGCGGCCTCAAGGGGCCGATCATGAAGGTGGCCCAGATGATGGCCACCATCCCGGAAGCGCTGCCGGCCGATTACGCCACCGAATTGATGAAGCTGCAGAGCCAGGCGCCCCCGATGGGCTGGGCCTTCGTGAAGCGGCGCATGAATGCCGAGCTCGGCGCCGACTGGCCGGCGAAATTTAAGAGCTTCGAGCACAAGCCGGCGGCGGCCGCCTCGCTCGGCCAGGTGCATCGCGCGGTTGCGCATGACGGCGCGCTGCTCGCCTGCAAGCTGCAATATCCGGACATGGCGTCCGCGGTGGAAGCCGATCTGCAGCAACTCGGATGGCTGCTCGCGATCCATCGCCGCATGGACCCCGTGATCGACACCAGCGAGATCGCGCAGGAGATCGGGGCGCGGATCCGCGAAGAGCTCGATTATATCCGCGAGGCGAAGCACGCCGAACTCTACCGGCACATGCTCGCCGATGCGGCGCAGGTCCGCGTGCCGCGCCCGTGGCCCGACCTGTCCACTGGTCGGCTGCTGACGCTCGACTGGCTCGAGGGCCAGCGGCTGCTCGATCACGTCGATGACGATCTTGCCGCGCGCAACCGCATCGCCACCGCGATGTTCACGGCGTGGTGGCATCCCTTCAGCCGCTTCGGCGTGATCCATGGCGATCCGCATCTCGGCAATTACACGGTGTTTTCCGAGCGCGGAAAGCCGGAGGGGATCAACCTGCTCGACTATGGCTGTGTCCGCATCTTCCCGCCGAGCTTCGTCGGCGGTGTCGTCGATCTCTATCGCGGCCTGCAGCAAGGCGACGACGCGCGCGTGGTCCATGCCTACGAGACCTGGGGCTTCCAGGGGCTGACCAAAGAGCTGATCGACATCCTCAATATCTGGGCGCGCTTCATCTACGGGCCGTTGCTCGACGACCGCACGCGCACCATCGCCGACGGCGTCAAGCCGTCCGAATATGGCCGGCGCGAGGCCTTCCGCGTGCACAAGGCGCTCAAGGAGAAGGGGCCGGTGCGGGTGCCGCGCGAGTTCGTGTTCATGGATCGCGCCGCCATCGGGCTGGGCGGCGTGTTCCTGCATCTGCGTGCCGAGCTCAATTTCCACCGCCTGTTCAATGAGGCGATCGCGGATTTCTCAGTGGCGCAAGTGGCCAAGCGCCAGACCGCGGCTTTGACCAAGGCGGGCCTGGTTTAGAGGCTCTATTTCTGCCCCGAGACGATCGGCCCCATCTCGGCGATGGCGCGCTCGCGTTGCTCCATCAGCTCGACCGTGTCGTAGATCACCTCGACCTGCTTGGCCTGCATCTTCCTGGCGATGTCGAGCGCGCCGGTCGGACCAAAGTCATTGGTCAGCACCGCGCTCTCCTGCGCCTTCTTGCCGTCGGGGCTGACCAGCCATCCGGCGAGCAGCCGCGCCGCGTTCGGATGCGGCGCCTTGGCCAGGATCGCGACGTCGAACTGGCCCAGCACCACCGGCTCGGGAATCACCCACGCGATCTTCATGCCGGATTTCTGCCAGCGCATGACCTGCGAATCGATCTCGCCGATGCCGTAGAGCCGCTCGCCCGAGGTGATGATCGGCTCGCGCGGCGCGCGTGTCAGTAGCGTCGCGTTGGTGACCGTCACGTCGCGCGCGTATTGGATCGCCTTCTCCTTGCCCCAGGTCAGGCTCAGCGCGCCGACCAGGCGCGGCAGCAGGAACAGGCTGGAGACGGTCTTGCCCTTGTATTTCTGGTCGGTGACCTCGGCCCATCTGGTCGGGACCTCGTCAGGCTTCACGCGGTCGCTGTTGTAAGCGACCGTATAAGCGATGTTGTAGGTGTAGGCCGCCTTGCCGCCGAACGTGACATGATCCTTCGGCAGGCCGAAGCTCGTCCAGTCGATCGTGGCGATCAGGTCGCGCTGCACCAGCGGCAGGGTGCCGGTGAGCGAATGCAGGTAGACGTCGACCTGATTGCGGCCGGCGCGGGCTTCGCTGATCGCCTTGGTCGCGATGTCGTTGTCGCCGTGAAACTGCACGTCGATGCCTGGGAACAGGGCCGTGAAAGCTTTCGGGATCCAGTCGACGGCGCCGCCGGTGGTGCCCCAGACCGCGACGCTGCCTTCGGCCTTGGCCTTCTCGTAAAGCGCCTTGATTTCGGGGGAGTCCTGCCAGGCGGCCTGGGTGGGGGTCGCCAGCAGGGTCACACCGATGGCCCACAGCATGGCGCGGCTGATCGTCATGGCGTCTCTCCCTGGCTCCGCTCCGGATCGCGGCGGATGGGCTAGGCTCCGTGCCGCAGTTGCGCTTGTCAATTCGGATTCGGGGAAGAACCGGATGGCCGCCCGGCCGACGCGGCATCAACCGGTCGCGGCCGCATTGCCCTTGCGCCGCATTTGCGCTAATCCCCGGCAAACGGGCGAAACCTTACGATTCTGGAGGGCGGGATGGCCGACCATGCTACGGTCGAATACGCGACGGCGAAGGGCAATGATCTGCCGGCGCACGAAGACACTTATAGCCGCTTCATCCATTTCACGACTGTCGGCACCATCTACGTCCTGAACATCGTTCTCGGCCTGGCGATCGGCGGCGTGAATCACCGCTGGCTGCTCACCTCGGTGGTCATCGTCATTGCCTCGATCGTCGCGGTCCATAGCATGGCGTCCGGGTCCAAGGTCTCCGCCTACATCATGTTTGCACTATCCTTCCTCACTTTCGCGCTGACGGCCTGACAGCGCGAGGTTTCCGACTATCCTGAAGGCTCGATCGATCGCATAGGGAGCGGCGCCAATGCGCATTGCCGTAGCGCGAGAGACTGACCCGAACGAAAACCGGGTCGCGGCGACGCCGGAGACGGTCAAGAAGCTCAAGGGCTTCGGCGCCGAGGTCACGGTCGAGCCGGGCGCCGGCGTCAAGTCCGGCATTCCCGACAGCGAATTCACGGCCGCCGGCGCGACCATCGCCGATGGCGCCGCCCGCGACGCCGACGTGGTGCTCAAGGTGCGCCGCCCCGGCGAGGCCGAGGTGAAGGGCTACAAGCGCGGCGCGCTGGTCATCGCCATCATGGATCCCTACGGCAACGACGCCGCGCTGAAGGCGATGGCGGATGCCGGCGTCACCGCCTTCGCCATGGAATTGATGCCGCGCATCACGCGTGCGCAGTCGATGGACGTGCTGTCGAGCCAGGCGAATCTCGCCGGCTATCGCGCCGTGATCGACGGCGCCGCCGAGTATGGCCGTGCGCTGCCGATGATGATGACCGCGGCCGGCACTGTATCCGCCGCGAAGGTTTTCGTGATGGGCGTCGGCGTTGCCGGATTGCAGGCGATCGCCACGGCGCGCCGGCTTGGTGCGGTGGTCACCGCAACCGACGTCCGCCCTGCGGTCAAGGAACAGGTGCAGAGCCTCGGCGCCAAATTCATCGCCGTCGAGGACGACGAATTCAAGCAGGCCGAGACCGCCGCCGGTTACGCCAAGGAAATGTCCAAGGAGTATCAGGCGAAGCAGGCGGCCTTGGTCGCCGAGCATATCCAGAAGCAGGACATCGTCATCACCACGGCGTTGATTCCGGGCCGTCCCGCGCCGCGGCTGATCAGCGCCGCGATGGTCGCCTCGATGAAGCCCGGTTCGGTGCTGATCGATCTCGCGGTCGAGCGCGGCGGCAATGTCGAGGGCGCGAAAGCCGGTGAGATCGTCGAGGTCAACGGCGTCAAGATCGTCGGGCATCTCAACCTTGCGAACCGCGTGGCGGCATCCGCCTCGGGCCTCTACGCCAAGAACCTGCTGAATTTCCTCGAGACCATGATCGACAAGGCCAGCAAATCGCTGGCGGTCAAATGGGACGACGATCTCGTCAAGGCGACCGCGCTGACCCGTGACGGCGCCGTGGTCCATCCGAATTTCGCGCCCAAGAGCGCCGCATAGGAGCCGCCCCCATGGAGGCAGTTGATCCTTTCGTCTTCCGCCTCTCGATCTTCGTGCTGGCGGTCTTTGTCGGTTATTACGTGGTCTGGTCGGTGACACCGGCGCTGCATACGCCGCTGATGTCGGTGACCAATGCGATCTCCTCCGTGATCGTGGTCGGTGCGCTGCTCGCGGTCGGCGTGCCGCTGGTCGCCAACGGCTCCGGCCTGGCGCGCGGTTTCGGCTTCGCCGCGCTGATCCTCGCCAGCGTGAACATCTTCGGTGGCTTCCTGGTCACGCAGCGCATGCTCGCGATGTACCAGAAGAAAAAGAAGTGAGGACCGCCTGATGTCCGCCAACCTCGCCGCGCTGCTCTATCTGGTCGCGGGCGTCTTCTTCATCCTCGCGCTGCGCGGGCTGTCGCATCCGGAAACCAGCCGCCAGGGCAACCTGTTCGGCATGGTCGGCATGACCATCGCGGTGCTGACCACGCTCGCCTCGCATCCGCCGGCGTACGGTACCGGCTGGCTGCTGGTGATCCTCGGCATCGCCATCGGCGGCGGCATCGGCGCGGTGATCGCGCGCAAGGTGCCGATGACCTCAATGCCCGAACTGGTCGCGGCATTCCATTCGCTGGTCGGTCTTGCGGCCGTGCTGGTCGCGGCCGCCGCATTCTATGCCCCGACCGCCTTCGACATCGGCGTGCCCGGCGCGATCCACAAGGCGAGCCTGGTCGAGATGTCGCTCGGCGTCGCGATCGGTGCGCTCACCTTCACCGGTTCGATCATTGCGTTCCTCAAGCTTTCGGGGCGGATGAGCGGCGCGCCGATCATGCTGCCCGGCCGGCACATCATCAACATCGTGCTCGCTCTGGCGATGATCTTCTTCATCTACGGCCTGGTGGTGTCGCAGAGCGCGGTCGATTTCTGGCTGGTGACCGCGATCGCGCTGGCACTCGGCGTGCTGATGATCGTCCCGATCGGCGGCGCCGACATGCCGGTCGTGATCTCGATGCTCAATTCCTATTCCGGCTGGGCCGCGGCGGGCATCGGCTTCACACTCGGCAACTCGGCGCTGATCATCACCGGCGCGCTGGTCGGCTCGTCGGGCGCGATCCTGTCCTACATCATGTGCAAGGGCATGAACCGGAGCTTCGT
>CANKHJ010000223.1 GCA_947481635.1 Bradyrhizobiaceae bacterium | reverse complement strand
GCAGATCGGAAATCACACCCTGGCGCAGGCCGGGCATGTACTCGACCAGCGGCGCGCAGAGCGAACTGGTCAGGAAATCCACCGGCCGGTCCGGCCAGCGCTGCTTCAGCACGCGAACGACCGAATGGCAGCGCACGAAGTCGCCGATCCACATATAGGGGATCACGAGGATCGGGCTGTCCGGTCGGTCGGATTGAGAGTTTCGGTTCACTGCTTGGTAATAAATGAAATTAAATTCATTTACTCCTCGATGGAGTTTGCCCGTCCGCGGTACCCGTTCAGGGCTGCGCCTGTCGAGTCCGCCGACGGAATTTACCGTGTCCAGGGCTAAAGTTGCCTGACGGGGACGGGTCGGGCAAAGGATTGCGGCAGAGTAGGGCCGGCCGCGACGGCTGGGCGGGGTTAATCTATCAATGTTGCTGGTCACCGGCGGGGCCGGGTTCATCGGATCGAATGTCGTCGCCAGCCTCAACGAGGCCGGCCGCAGCGATGTCGCGGTCAATGACACGCTCGGTTGCGACGGACGCTGGCGCAATCTCGCCAAGCGCCGGATCGCCGACATGGTGCCGCCGGCCGACCTGATGCGCTGGCTCGAGGGACGCAAGCTCGAGGCCGTGATCCACCTCGGCGCCATCTCCGACACCACCGCGAGCGACGGCGACCTGGTGATGGAGAATAATTTCAAGCTGTCGCTGCGCCTGCTCGACTGGTGCACCGCGACCGGAACGCGTTTCATCTACGCGTCCTCGGCGGCGACCTATGGCGATGGGACGCAGGGCTTCGTCGATGATGCGTCGCCCGCTGCCTTGTCCAAGCTACGGCCGCTCAATCTCTATGGCTGGAGCAAGCATCTGTTCGATCAGGTCGTGGCCGATCGCGTGACCAGAGGCGTGAAGCTGCCGCCGCAATGGGCTGGGCTGAAATTCTTCAACGTCTTCGGCCCGAACGAATGTCACAAGGGCGCGATGATGAGCGTGCTCGCCAGGGTGTTCGACGGCGCGAAATCAGGCCAGCCGGTGCGGCTGTTCAAGTCGCACCGTGACGGCATCGAGGACGGCGATCAGCGGCGCGATTTCATTCATGTCGACGATGCAGTGGCGGTGGTGAATTGGCTGCTGGCGACGCCGTCGGTGTCTGGCCTGTTCAATGTCGGAACCGGCGAGGCGCGCAGCTTCCGCGACATGATTACCGCGATGTTCACAGCGATGGGTCGCGCGCCGAACATCGAATACGTCGACATGCCGGCGACTCTGCGCGACGCGTATCAATATTTCACCCAGAGCGACGTCGGAAAGCTGCGCCAGGCGGGCTTCAACGGCGGCTTCATGCCGCTGGAGGATTCGGTGGCGCACTATGTGCGCGGCTTCCTCGACACCACGGACCGTTACCGCTGATGTTCAATTACGACCAGATGCTCGCGGATTTCGCAGGCCAGACCGTGCTCTGCGTCGGCGACCTGATGCTCGACGATTATGTCTATGGCGGTGTGTCGCGGATTTCGCCCGAAGCGCCGGCGCCGGTCATCGCGGTGCGGCGCAACCAGATCGTGGTCGGCGGGGCAGGGAATGTCGCGCGCAATGTCGCGTCGCTCGGCGCGCGCTGCGTTTTCGTGGGTGTGATCGGCGCGGACGATGCAGGCGGCATTCTGAAATCCGCTTTCGCCGCCGAGAAGCGGATCGACGCGCGCCTCGTCGTCGATCGGTCGCGCGTCACGACGCGCAAGGTCCGGTTCGTTTCCGAACATCATTCGACCCATCTGCTGCGCGCCGATTGGGAGGATGCCTCCGGCATTGCGCCGGCCATTGCGAAGGCGGTGATCAAACATGCGCTCGACGCCTTGCCGCACGCCGGTGCGTTGGTGCTGTCGGATTATGCTAAAGGCGTGCTGACGCCGGAGGTTGTGCGCGCATTGATCGACGCGGCGGTAAAGCGCGGCTTGCCGGTGGTGGTCGATCCCAAAGGCAAGGATTACAGCCTCTATCGGGGGGCGACCTTGATCACGCCGAACCGTCAGGAATTGGCTGACGCCACCCATCGTCCCGCCACGACCAGCGATGAAGTCGCAAGCGCCGCCGCCGGGCTGGCGCGCGACTTCTCCGCTCAGGCGGTGCTGGTGACGCGGAGCGAAGAAGGCATGACGCTTGCCCCCGCCAACGGCGAGGCGGTGCATGTCCCGGCCTATCGCGTGCGGGTGCGCGACGTCTCCGGCGCCGGCGACACCGTCGTCGCCGCGATCGCGACGATGCTTGCGGCTGGGGCGGAGTTCGAGCCTGCGATGCGGGTTGCCAACGCGGCTGCCGCGGTCGCGGTCGGGAAACCGGGCACCGCCGTGGTCGAACCGATGGAGCTGCGCGAGTACCTGCTGCCGGCGGCCTCGCGCGCCGACGAAGAGAAGATCGCGTTCGACTGGGCGTTGCTGGATCGAAGGCTTGCGGACTGGCGTGTGCGAGGTTTGCGCGTTGGCTTCACCAATGGGGTGTTCGACCTGCTGCATCCCGGCCATATCAAGGTGCTGGCGCAGTCGCGCGCCGCCTGTGACCGGCTCGTTGTCGGGCTCAATAGCGACGCTTCAGTCAAGCGCCTGAAGGGCGCGGAGCGACCGATGCAGGACGAGCATGCGCGTGCCGAAGTGCTCGCGGCGCTCGAGGCCGTCGACCTCGTTGCGATCTTCACCGAGGACACGCCGCTGGCGCTGATCGAGCGGGTGCGGCCGAACGTGCTGGTGAAGGGTGGCGATTATCGGCCGGAGACGGTGGTCGGGCGCGAGATCGTCGAGGCTGCGGGCGGCGAGGTGATCATCGTGCCGCTGGTGGCCGGCCATTCGACCACGTCGCTGATCGCGCAGTCGCGTAAGAAGTTCTAGGCGAAGCCCTGATCATTATTCGCGCCGCACCGGCCCTTGGTCCGTTGGCGCCCAGGATTGCGTCGCTTCATGCCGCTTGGCGTAGCGGTAAAAGGTGCCCTCGAAATTGCCGAATGCGATCACGAATCCGGCCCAGCCATCTTTGTAGCCTCGCTTGAACACGAGGTGCTTGATGAAGGACCAGAGGCCATGGCCGAAGGCGCTGGCCATCGAGACGCGTTTGCCGGCGAGTTTCGGCGCGCCGAGGCTCGAATAGCGGTTCATCTTTTCGATGACTTCTTCCAGATTGCGGAACGGCACCTGCCACACCGGGTTTTGGAGCGTGCCGACCGGCTTTGCGCTCAGCACCTGGTAGCCTTCATGCACTGGTTCGAGCGTGTAACGCATTGTGCCCTGGCGGAAGAGCTGCGGCTGGCGGTAATTCGGATACCAGCCGGACCCCTTGATCCAACGCCCCATCATGAAGCTCTTGCGCGGCATCAGATAGACGTCATGCGCTGGCGTGCCTGAGATCAGGCCGAGAATTTCGTCGCGCACCTGCGGCGTGGCGCGCTCGTCGGAATCGAGGCTGAAGATCCACTCATGCGTGCAGGTCTCGATCGCGCGATTGCGCAGATCACCGAAGCCGTTGAACGGTATCTGCGCGACGCGCGCGCCGAGGCCTTCGGCAATGGCGATCGTCCCGTCGGTGCTATTGGAATCGACCACCACGATCTCGTCCGCCCACAGCACGCTCGATACCGCATCGCCGATCTTGTCGGCGGAGTTGAACGTGAGGATATAGGCGGAGATTTTCGGCATGGCCCCTCGGTCGCTTGCCTCAGCCTATCACGGTCGCGCGCCGTTGCGTTCGAGCACGAGATTCTGCCGGCTGCGACCGGATATTGTATAGCCGCGCGCGCGCAGCAGCCCGAACAGGTCGCCGCTCCAGTCGCCGGCGCGATCCTCGATCAGCAGCAGGCGTGGCAGCGCGTCATCGGGTGCCTCGCGCAGGAACGGCGTGAGCGCCAGGTCCTCGGCGCCTTCGACATCGATCTTGATGGCGTCGATCGCGGTGATGCCGGCGTCACGCAGGATCGCCGTCAGTGGCCGGCAGCGGACCCGCACGGCTTGACCATGCTCGCTGCCCTGGCTGCCGCTCTCCTTGAGATGGGTGCCGCCGCTGTCGTCATTGTCCACGATCATCTCGGTCTCGCCTTCGCGGTCCGCCACCGCGAATGGCACGACATCGATGCGAAGGCCGGGATTGGCGCGCGTGTTGAACATCAGGCGATCGACGATGCCCGGCTGCGGCTCGATCGCTACGACGCGCGCGGACGACCCGCCGCGGTGACCGACGAACAGCGAATACACTCCGACATTGGCGCCGATGTCGATGAAGGCGAAGGTCCCATTCGCGGCCAGCTTGCGGTCGACCGCCCCAGCGAGTGCCTCGCGCTCGACCTGGTCGAAGATCTGCGGCGTGAACAGCACGCTCTTTTCGCAACGATTCCGGCTCGGATAGAGCCGCACCGGGCCGCCCCACAAGGTGGTGTCGACCGGCCGGCCTTGCAGCCAATTGATCGCGATGCGGCGCAGCGGCATCGAGATCCGCAGGCCCAGCCGATTCGCCGGCAAGGCGCGGGTGAGGGCGACGATCGCGGCCACCAGGCGGTCCGGCGCGTGCGTGCCGTATGGGGTCGCATCAACGCTGGCCGTCATCGCGCAATCGCACCTGTTGGGGATTGGTCCTTATATCAACCGCATCGCGGCAAAGGAAAGGACAATACCGGCGCTCGCCTTGCCAAAGCCCGGCCACTCGTGAGAGGACAAATACCGGTGGGCCGCAGTGCCGGGACGCATTCTTGGACGGGCTGATCTCAGTCATCGTGACGACCTATAATTGGGTGCCCGCGCTCGATGCGGTGCTGCGCGCGCTTGCGCGCCAGGGCGACCGGAATTTCGACGTCGTGATCGCCGATGACGGCTCCCGCCCGGACACCGCCGCGCTGGTCGCCGATTGGGCCACCCGCGCGCCTTTCGCGCTGACCCATGTCTTTCAGGAGGATCGCGGCTTTCGCGCCGCGCGGGCGCGCAACCGGGCGATCATGGCGTCGCGGGGAACCTATTGCATCTTTCTGGACGGCGATTGCATCGCACGACCGAACTTCGTCGCCGCGCATCGGAGGCTCGCCGAGGCGGGCTGGTTCGTCGCTGGCAATCGCACGCTGGTGTCGCAGCAACTGACCGAGCGGGCGTTGCGCGACGGCGCCGACCTCGGCGGATGGCGGTTCGGCGATCTGGTCGCGCAACGTCGCGCGCGCGCGATCAACCGGATCGTCCCGATGATCACATTGCCGCTCGGCCCGTTGCGCAAGCGCATGCCACGCCGGTGGGAGGGAGTGCGCTCCGCCAATCTCGCGGTCTGGCGCGCGGACCTTGATCGTGTTGATGGCTTCGATGCTGCGTTCGATGGCTGGGGCCGTGAGGATTCAGACCTCGTTGTGCGGCTGATCCGCGCCGGTGTGTTCCGCAAAGACGGGCGTTTCGCGACCGGCGTGCTGCATCTCTGGCACAAGGAAGTCGATCGCTCGCGGCTGCCGGATAATGACAAGCTGTTCAACGCGGCGCTGGCGAGCGATCGGATTCTCGCGCAGCACGGCATGGCCGCATTGTCCGGCGGGAGCGCCTGAGCGATGGCGATGGCTTTGTTAGGACACCAGCTCGATCGTCCGCGCCTGGAGAAGCTCTCCGATGGCTTGGCAACGGCAGCTGTCGTTTGCCTGCCGTGGTCCACAACGTTCACCGGTATTTTCCTAACGTTGTGGCTGCTGTCGCTGCTCCCGGTCCATGACTTTCCTGGACTGCGCCGCATCCTGAAGACGCCCGCCGGCGCGCTTCCAATCGCGCTGTTGGGTTTCGCTGCGCTCGGCATGCTGTGGGCCGATGTGAGCTGGACCGAGCGCCTGCACGGCGTCAACGCGATGCTGAAGCTGCTTTTCATCCCGTTATTGATGACGCGGTTCAGCCGCTCATCGCGGGCGCATTGGGCGCTGAACGGTCTGCTGGGATCGGTCACTGTCCTGCTGCTGGTGTCGACTTTGCACTGGTTCTTCTGGCCGACCCGGTTGTTCAACAGCGAATATCCAGGCATTCCGGTCCATGACTACATCACCCAGAGCGCCTTCTTCATGGTGGCGATCTTCGTTCTGCTCGAACGGGCGAAGGTGGCTTGGCGTGAAGGTCGCGTCTGGCACTGCGTGGCATTTGGGATTCTTGCCGTTCTGTTCCTGACCAGCATTCTATCGATTGCCACCGGCCGCACTGCTTTTGCTGTTATCCCGGTGCTGCTCGTGCTGTTCGCGTTGCGGCAGGCGAGCATAAGGGCCGGAATTGCCCTGTGCCTGGCCGGTGTGCTGCTGGTCGGAACGGCGTGGGCGGTGTTTCCCTATTTCGGCCAGCGCGTCGCGAGCATCATGGACGAGATCCGGCGCTACGAGGTCGACACCGAGTTTACCTCGGCTGGCTTCCGCCTGGAATTCATCAAGAACTCGGTCCAGATCATCGGCGAGGCGCCGATGATCGGCCATGGCACCGGCATGATCCGGCAATCATTCGTGCGGGCAATCGAGAAGGGGCAGTCGAGGCTGCCGATCCCGACCGTCAATCCGCATAACCAGATTCTGGCGATCGCGATCCAGTTCGGGCTGACCGGCACCGCGCTGTTATTCGCCATGTGGATCGCACATCTGTGGCTGTTTCGCGGACCGACCTTCCTCGCCTGGGCCGGGCTCGTCGTGACGGCTCAGAATGTCGTCAGTTCGCTGTTCAACTCGCACCTGTTCGATTTCACCATGGGCTGGTTCTACGTCATCATGGTCGGCGTGCTGGCGGGCGCAGTGATGCGCGAGCGGGAATCGCGCGCCGTTTAGAAGTACGAGTCGGACCCGCCTCGTGGAGTCCAGACAGCGCCACCAATCTAATTTCAAACTGACGGGCACCTCGAACAATGACGTTTTCGGCGCGTGCTTGACCGCCGTTGCGGACTGATGACCGCGTCCAACACTGATGTGTTGCCGCTGCGCCCGGTTTGTTGGCCCTGATATACTTACTGACGCGCTCAGTTTGTCCGCGCTCATGGGG
>CANKHJ010000222.1 GCA_947481635.1 Bradyrhizobiaceae bacterium | reverse complement strand
GGCTCCATTTGAATTTTTTGGAAATACGACCCGTGACCGCAGCCAACGGCATCAAACGGCTTGGCATTGCCATCGTGGCCGTGACTGCGTTGGGTGTTGCGGCGCTCGCCGGCGCTTCGCTGCTGATTCCCGCCGAAAATGTCCGTGAGGCCGTCGCAGGCGAGATTCGCGCAGCGATGGGGCTCGACCCGATCCTGCGCGGCCAAGTTTCGGTGTCGCTGTTTCCGTCCGGCACCGTGACCTTCAACGACGTCAGTCTCGGCGGCCCGGATGGCGCGCCGGCGCTGACCGCGGAACGCATCGTCGCGCGGCTGCGCTTCTTCCCGCTCTTCGCCGGCCGCTTCGAGATTGCCGACATCTCGCTGGAGCGTCCGACCATCAGCGTCTCGATCGATGCCAGCGGCCGGTCGAACTGGACCGCCCATGTCGAGGCGCTGGCGCGTTCGCTCCGGCCCGAGCCAGGCGGACGCGGTCCGGCATTTTCCGAAATTCGCATCAGCGACGGCACGATCGTGATCCGCGACGACGCGCGCAACCTGGTCGAGACGCTGAGCCGAGTCGACCTCGCGCTGGCCTGGCCCTCGATCTCGCGCAGCTTCGGCACCACCGGCCGCTTGTTCTGGCACGGCGAACCGGTCGACATCGCGCTCACGCTCGGCGACTTCGCCGCCGCCCTCTCCGGCGAACGCTCCGGCCTGAAGGTACGGCTTACTGGCGCGCCGGTGAATTTCGCATTCGACGGCTCGCTCAGCGCGCGGCCGACTTTGCGCATGGAAGGTGTCGTGACCGCGGATGCGCCATCCTTGCGCAAGGCGATGGCCTGGACCGGCCATACCCAGCCGCCGGGCGGTGGCTTCGGGCGTTTCGCGATCAACGCCAACGCGACCGTCGCCAACGCCACGGTGGCGCTCAACAACGTGAATGTCGAACTCGACGGCAACGTCGCCGAAGGCGTGCTGTCTTTCGCGATCGACGGCCGGCAGACCTTGCAGGGCACGCTAGCGACCGAGAATCTCGACCTGACGTCTTACGTCTCCGCCGTGCGCGTGCTCACCGCCAATGACCGCGACTGGAACCGGCTGCCGATCGCCTTGCAGGGATTGCATGGGACCGACCTCGACATCCGGCTCTCGGCGGCGAAAGTGAACGTCAATACCGTGAAGCTCGGGCGCACCGCGGTCGCCGCAAGTTTGCGCAACGGCCAGTTCACGGTGACGGTTGGCGAGTCCCAGGCCTTCAACGGCATCATCCAGGGATTCTTCACCGTCGCGGACCTACAGGGTGGTGCGGATATCAAGGCGCAATTGCAGTTTACCGGCGTCGACCTTGAGCAATGCCTGGGCGAAATGTTCGGTATCCGCCGCCTCGAAGGCACCGGCAATATCGGCTTCGCGGTCGAGGCCTCGGGCGCCAGCGTGTTCGCGCTCGCCCGCACGCTCAACGGCACCGCCAATGTGACCGGCCGCAAGGGCGCCGTCATCGGCGTCAGTGTCGAGACCATGCTGCGGGGCATCGAGCGACTGCCGCTTGGCGGCGGGGGCAATTTCCGCTCCGGCCGCACTGCATTCGACAGCCTCGCAATCAGCATGAAGATCGCCCACGGCAGGGCGACGGTCGAGGATGTGCGCCTGGAGAGCCCGGCCTTGCGTCTCGCGATGGCTGGCTCTGCTTCGATTCCGGATCGGGATATCGATCTCAAGGGCACCGCGAGGCTGTTCGGCGCCGGCGGCTTCGACCTGCCCATTGTGGTCCAGGGCCCCTGGGACAATCCTTTGATGAGTGGCGATCCGGAAAGCCTGATCAGCCGCTCCGGCGCCGCCGCGCCGCTGATCGACTCGCTGCGCAATCGCAGCACCCGGGAGGCCGTGCGCTCGGCGATCGACCGGCTCACCGGCCGGCCGCCGGCCGATGTGACCCCGGCCGCCGAGCCTGCGGCAGGCGGACGCTAACCCAACAACAGCTTACGTCGGCAATTGGGCGTGCGCCGCCCATCGTCTATCATCCACCCGTTCGAATCATTGTCCGCCCGGGCCCCAGAGGCACGCAGACAGGGACGGAGCCGCATGCTGCACGCCTTTCTGCGAACGCTCGTGAAGGTCACGATCGCCTCGCTGATCGTCGGCACCGTGCTGGCGCATTTCGGCATCACCGCCGACCAGGTGATCGGCGAAGTGGGCCTCTCGCAGCGCCAGCTGGTCGAACTGGCCGAGCGGGCTGCGTCATGGGCGCTGCCGAACCTGCTGCTGGGATCGCTGGTGATCGTTCCGATCTGGTTCCTGCTCTACCTGTTCCGCCCGCCCGGCCCCAGTCGCAGCGAGTGACGGCGCGGACCTGACCCCAACGTCCGGCTTGGAATTGCGCTAGAGCCTTTCCGGCTTTGATGCGTTCGCTTAGAGCGTGATCAGCGCCGTTTGGTTTTCTTGACCGTTTTCTTCGGCACCGCATGCGCCCACGCGGTTTCGAGCGCGATCTTGAGCCCAGCGGCGTTGAGCTTGGACAGGGTGGCGGTGGTCCAGCCCTGTTTGCCCCAGGCATTCGGCACCGGAGCGAATGCCTCCGGCGCCATCATGCATTTGAATTCCTGCTCGTCGGGGGTGAATTTGAAATTCGCGGTGCGCCCATCCGCGGCCAGCGTGACGTAGATCCGCGCGACCTTGAACGCCGCCCGGTCAAAATGTGGAGCCTCGGTCGTGCCTTCCAGTGCAAGCGCCATACGGCGCAACTCCTGGGCCGTCGCCATCGGCGTCGTCTCCATCAGCGGGTCGCGCGCTGCCGCCCGACGTCGTGCAGCTTGGTCAGCAATGACGCCGACACGATGGCGAGCGCAGCGACGGCGATCAGGATGGTGCAGATCGCGTTGATCTCCGGCTTCACGCCAAGACGAACCTCCGAATAGACGCGGATCGGCAGCGTGGTGGCGCCCGGGCCGGTGGTGAAGCTCGCCAGTACCAGATCGTCGAGCGACAGCGTGAAGGCCAGCATCCATCCGGAGATGATCGCCGGCGCGATCAGCGGCAACGTGACGGTGAGGAAGGTGCGCAGCGGCGGACAGCCGAGGTCCATCGCCGCCTCTTCAAGGCTGCGGTCGAACGCGACCAGCCGCGACTGCACCACCACCGTGACGAAGCACATCGTCAGCGTGGTATGTGCGATGGCGATGGTCCAGAAGCCGCGCTCCACGTCGGCGGCGACGAACAGCAGCAGCAGCGATAGCCCGGTGATCACCTCGGGCATCACCAGCGGCGCATAGATCATCGACGAAAACACGATGCGACCGCGAAACCGGCCGTAACGCACCAGCGCAATAGCGGTGAGCGTGCCGAGCAACGTCGCCGCACTCGCCGAGACCAGGGCGACGCGCAAAGTCACCCAGGCCGCCGAGAGCAGCGCGTCGTTGTGCAGCAGCTCGCCATACCAGCGCGTCGACCAGCCGCCCCAGATCGTCACCAGGCGCGAGGCGTTGAACGAGTAGATCACCAGGATCGCGATCGGCAGATAGAGGAATGCGAGGCCGAGCGCGAGTGACGTGACGTTGAACCAGGAGGCGCGGCGCATCTCAGCGGCCTCCAGCGGAATCGCGCAATTGGCTGCACTGATAGAGCGCGATCGGGATCACCAGCAGCGCGAGCAGCACCACCGTGACGGCAGACGCCACCGGCCAATCCTTGTTCGCGAAGAACTCGGTCCACAGGGTCTGGCCGATCATGATCGTCTCCGAGCCGCCGAGCAGATCGGGGATGACGAATTCTCCGAGAATCGGGATGAAGCAGAGCAGCATTCCGGCGGCGATACCGGGCATCGCAAGCGGCAGCGTCACCAGCCAGAAGGCCTTCCAGCGCGGACAGCCGAGATCGGCGGCGGCTTCGAGCAGGCTCTCGTCCATCCGTTCCAGCGTGGCGTAGAGCGGCAGCACCATGAAAGGCAGATACGAGTAGACGATGCCGATCATCACGGCGGTGTCGGTGGCGAGCCAGACCGGCGGCTCATCGACGATGCGCAGCGCCAGCAGCGCCTGATTGAGCAAACCCTCGCGCTGCAGGATGTTGATCCAGGCATAGATGCGGATCAGGAACGACGTCCAGAATGGCAGCACGATCAGCACGAACAAAGCCGGCTGCCACGAGCGCGACGCGCGCGCCATGCCATAGGCAACCGGAAATCCGATCAGCAGCAGGATCGCGGTCGCAAGCGCCGCGACTTCCAGGCTCTTGAGATAGGAGTGGAGATAGAGCGTATCGGACGCGAGCAGCGCATAATTCTCAAATGAGAATTCGCGCATTGCATCGAACAGCGAGGAGAAACCGGCCGCGAGGTCGAATGTCGGCAGATAGGGCGGCTGCGCGATCGCGGTCTGCGACAGGCTGATCTTGAGCACGATCAGGAACGGCACCAGGAAGAACAGCAGCAGCCAGGCATAGGGCGCCCACAGCACCAGCCTCTGACCGAGGTTGCGCTTGCGTTGCTGGACTGATGGCGCCGGGACACTCATCGCGTCAGCACCAGCGCTGAAGCGGCGGCCCATGTCAGCGTCACGCGCTGATGCAGGCCGATCGGGCGTTCGCTCAAGCGCGTGACATTCGCTACCGCGACCTTCAGCACCGGGCCGCCGTCGGTCCGCACCTGATAATGCGACAGGTCGCCGAGGTATCCGATCGCGATCACCTCGCCCGCAAGGCCATCACCGCCTCCCGCCGCGATGTGCAGCTTCTCCGGTCGGATCGCGACCCAGACGTTGTCGCCGGGACTTGTTCTGCTCGCCGCCGCGCGGATATCGCCCGCGGCGCTGGCGACCAACGTCGCGTCCGTCGACGACGACATCACCTGCCCCTCGATCAGATTCACATCTCCGATGAAATCCGCCACCCAGCGCGAGTCCGGCTGCTCGTAGATCTCGGCCGGCGTCCCGACCTGGATCAGCGCGCCGTGGTTCATCACGCCCAAGCGATGCGCCACCGTCATGGCTTCCTCCTGGTCGTGGGTGACGATCACGAAGGTGAGCCCCAACCGCTCGCGCAGCCGCATCAATTCGAACTGGGTCTCCTGGCGCAGCTTCTTGTCGAGCGCCGCCATCGGTTCGTCGAGCAGCAGCACGCGCGGCCGCTTGACCAGCGAGCGCGCCAGCGCGACCCGCTGGCGCTGGCCGCCGGATAATTGATGCGGCTTGCGATCGCCGTAGCCTTGCAGCCGCATCAGCGCGAGCATCTCCTGCACGCGGGCGTCGATCTCGGCGCGCGGCAAGCCTTCCTGTTGCAGCCCGAACGCGACATTGCGCGCGACGTTGAGATGCGGAAACAGCGCGTAGCTCTGGAACATCATGTTCACCGGCCGGCGATACGGCGGCACCGCCGAGATGTCCTGCCCGTCGAGCAGGATGCGGCCGGTATCCGGCGTCTCGAAACCGGCCAGCATGCGCAGCAGCGTGGTCTTGCCGCAGCCCGACGGCCCGAGCAGCGCGAAGAATTCGCCCTCGACGATATCGAGCGAAAGCGCGTCCACTGCCGCGACGCCGGAATAACTCTTGCTGACGCCCTCGAACCGCACCAGCGGGCGAGCGGCCGGATCAATCTGCACCCCAGTCCCCATACGCAAATCGCCGGGCAAGCCCGGCGATGACGCATTATCAATCGGATTCGCGATCAGATCAATTCAATCGGATCAGTTCAGCAGGCTGCCTTCCGGCGCCGGCGCCGCACTCGGCTTGCGTTCGGGATCGCCGAATGTCCGGCGCGGCTCGGGGCCGTAATAATCGCCGACCTGCACCGAGGCGCGCGGCTGCGCCAGGATCGAGACGAGCCGGTCGTGCAGCGCCTTGGCCGACACCGGCTTGACCAGGAACTCATTGACGCCCAGCCGGGCGGCTTCGACCACGCGCCAGCGCTCGCCGTAACTGCTCAGCATGATGATCGGCAGATCGGGTGTCGGAAACACTTCCGGGGAACGCACGATGCGCACCAGTTCCGAGCCGTTCAGCAGCGGCATTTCCCAATCGAGCACGACCACGTCCGGCATCACGGTGCGGATCGCCTCCAGCCCGGCAATCCCGTCGGCCGCCTCATGGACTTCGCGCACGCCGATGGTCAGCAACAGGTTGCGCACGATCTTGCGCATGAACTGGTTGTCCTCGACGACCAGCACGCTGAGCGAACTGATCCGCATGTCGATGGCTTGCTTGGACGACATCCGCTCCACCACGCAACGTCTGGCCGCCATGACACCACCGCGACGTTAACGCGCGGGTAACCGCGCCCGCCGCCGCGCGTCATGGTCAATGGCGCGTTAACGCTCAGGTCAGGAAGATGATCGCGGAGTCAGGCGCATAAGGGTCCGCCGCCTGAGTCGTCCGCGTCGCCTTGCGCGGCTCCGGTCCGTAATAGTCTCCGACCCGGACGAACGGGCGCGGATTGATCAGGACCGACGCGAGCCGGCTGCGCAAAGCCTGGCTGGACACCGGCTTGGCCAGATATTCATGCACGCCGAGCCGCACCGCCTCGACCACGCGCGAGCGCTCGGCATGCGCGGTCAGCATGATGATCGGGACGTTGGGATGGCTGAATGTCGTGGGCGAACGCACCCGGCGGACGAATTCGGCACCATCCAGCCCGGGCATTTCCCAATCGAGCAGCACCACGTCGGGACGGACGGCGGCGATCGCCTCCAGTCCGCGCAGGCCGTCGGTCGCGTCGTGGACGTCGGTCACGCCGATGGCGAGCAGCAGCGTCCGAATGACCTTGCGCGAGAAATACTCGTCCTCGACGACCAGAACCCTGGCCACCGAAAGCATGTGCGCGCTCTTGTCGATCGCATCCATTCATATCGCTCCGCCGGCCAGGCTGTCGCCTTCCGGGCAAAACGCATCAAAACAGCTTCGAATTGAAGGCGATTGAAAGTGATCGGTAAAATTTTAACGGCCGGTCTGAAAACGATCAGCCGATCTCGGACGCCATGAAGCGCCCCAACCGCTCGCGCTCGTCGCGCGACAGCCGCAACCCCAACTTCGAGCGCCGCCACAGAACGTCGTCCTCGGTCTGGGCCCATTCGTGGCGCATCAGGTAGCGCACCTCGACGGCGGTGAGATCGGCG
>CANKHJ010000221.1 GCA_947481635.1 Bradyrhizobiaceae bacterium | reverse complement strand
TCGAGGGCACCGGGAGCAACGTGCTGTTGCTGATTGCCTTCGCGGCGTTCTTCACGTGGCAGGGCGCGCAGTTCTTCTGGCTCAACCGGCCGCGCCGCTATCGCCTCGACGCGCTGCCCGACGATTTGCTGCCGAAGCCGAGAGGCTAGCTCGACCGGGACTATTTTGCCGGCGTGACGAACGCGTTGGTGTATAATTCGGAAATCGGCGAGCCCTTCTCCAGCACCTTGTTGGTCAGATAGAAGCTCTGCACTGCTTCGAAGCGCTTCGGATCGAACGCACCCATCATTCCCGGCTTGCTGGCGACGTAGACGTCATCGATATACAGCTGCAGGATTTCCTGGAAGCGCGCTTCTTGCCCGGCATATTGCGGCATTGCCTTGACATAGTCCGCAGCCGCCTGTTTTGGATTGTCGATCACATCTTGCAACGCCAGCAGCATGCCGCGCACGATCGCGCCGACCATCTTCGGACGGTTGGCGATAGCATCATCGGAGGCCAGCAATGACTGAGGCATCGCGGGGAAGAGTTCTTCGATCGGCAGCACGCGAACCGGCACGCCCTTGGCTTTGAATTCCAGCGCCCATTCTGGAGGATTGACGATGGCGTCGATCACGCCGCCGACAATCATCTGCGCGATGCCGCCGGGGCCGGCGGCTTGGATGTCTACCTGTTCCTTCGGAATGCCAAGATGCCCGAGTACCGCAAGCAGCTCATAATAGCTGCTTTGCGAGAACGAGCCGACGCCGACCCGCTTGCCCTTGAGGTCCTTCAGGCTGTGGATTCCTGAATCCTCGCGAGCGATGAGTTGGTTGAGGCCGCCCTTGCCCAGTTGCGCCACGGCCTTTACCGGAACGCCATTCGGCCGCACCAAGATGACCGTATCGGCCAGCGCCGTTCCCATGTCGCCATTGCCAACCGCAACCTGTTTCGCGACATCGACACCACCCTTGGCGCCGATGAACTCGACGTCGAAGCCTTCCTTCAAGAAATAGCCCTTGCTCTTCGCAAGCTGGAACTGAACGAAGGCCGGCAGCGCCGGCGGTCCCGGCAGCAGGAATTTGATGCGCTCCTGCGCCGAGGCGGATGTGGTGAGGAGCGAAGCCGCCATCAGCGACAGCACCAAAGCGACGACACGTTTCATTGACGGATTCCTATGCGGGGCACATTTTGATGGATAGAGCGCTCTGCGAGCGTTTGGTGGTCTAAAGCTTCGCGGTTTCCAGGGCTTCGTTGTATCGCCACGCTTTGGTTGGGCGACCTTCGAGGAAGGCAGTCATTTCCCGCGCCCAGATCCTGCGGATCAGCAGCACGCCCGCATCGCCACGTCCGAGCGTCTCGTTTTCCCGGTCGGGAATCCGACCCTGCGAAATCTGGGCGACATCGTCCACGAGATGAGGGAAGTCGGTTGACTCCTGCGGGAAGTCGTAAAGGCTGATCTCGCCGTTCACGATCTTCTCCGCGAGCACTGCTTTGTCGAGGGTGCGCTTGCCATAGGTCT
The DNA here is from genome assembly GCA_947481635.1 of Bradyrhizobiaceae bacterium. Classification (GTDB taxonomy): domain Bacteria; phylum Pseudomonadota; class Alphaproteobacteria; order Rhizobiales; family Xanthobacteraceae; genus CANKHJ01. The sequence goes on along the minus strand of CANKHJ010000221.1, from coordinate 5,646 downwards.
CGCGTTGCGTCGTTTCGTAGAGCTGAAGCTGGTCGTTCTTCATCCGCACCGCCTCGATCGCGAACCTGAAGTGGTTCTCGTCGTCGATCGGCACCCACCATGCGATCACCTCGCGATGACCGATGATATGTGGTGCGATCGGAAAGCCCTTCAGGTGCATGATGTTCGGCATGCCAAACTGGGTCTGGCCCTTGCGGCCGCTAGCGCGCACATGGCGGCAGGTCGCGCCCCATTCGGTCTCTTCCACCTCGAGCGAGATTGAATCGAAGCGGCCATCGAAGCCTCCGACATGATCGCGATGGACGAAGCCGAGATGGGTTACGTCGAGGAAGTTTTCGAGATTGTTGAAGTAATTGCACGCGCGCCGATAGGTGGAATATTGGCGGATGCCTTCGAATTCCTCGAAGTCGGGAAAGCGCGGAAACTCAGGCGGCTCGCCTTCGCCGAGATAAGCGAACACCAGCCCGATGTATTCGCGGACCGGATAGCTCTTGATCTTGACGCGCGACGCGAACGACTTCGGTTCCGGCGGCTGCTCGATGCACTGACCGTCGCTGTCGTATTTCCAGCCGTGATAGAAACAGCGGATCGCGTCTTCCTCAACCCAGCCGACGGAGAGCTGGGCGCGGCGATGCGCACAACGAAACTCGACCAGGTGGGCGGTGCCGCCTTCGCCACGATAGAGCGTGAATTGCTCGTTCATCACCTTGACCGGCTTGGCGCGGCCGGCGGCGAGATCGGCCGAGTGAAAGATCGGCTGCCAGAACGAGCGCAGATAGCGGCCGGCCGGAGTTCCAGGACCGGTATGGACGAAATCAAGCGAACGGTGCGACACGTCGGTCATCCTTGACGACTGGAGATATGGAAGCGGAATTCATCGGCCTACGTCGCCAGCACAACGGCGCCGATCGCGCGTCGCGTTTCGACCAACTCATGCGCCTGGACGACTCGTGCCAACGGCATCACTTCGGCAATCGCAGGCTTGATGATACCGGCTTCGACCAAACCAAACAATTCCGCCGCAGACGCACGCCGCTGATCGTTGTTGGTGATGAAATCGTGCAGCATCGGTCGGGTGAAATAAAGCGAGCTGCGCGTCAGCCACAGCGGATCGACCGCTTTCACGATGCCTGACGTATTGCCATAGCTGACGACGGTCCCGCGCCGCTGCAACGCGAGAAAGGATTCCTGGATCGTCTCGGCGCCCAATGGATCGTAGACCACGGCGACGCCTTTGTTGTCGGTCACCCTGTTCAGCGCCTCGATAAAGTGTCCATCTTCGCGCACCAGCACGGTCTCGCAGCCGGCAGCACTCGCCGCCGCGACTTTGCTCCTGTGACCGACGGTGCCGATGACGGTCGCGCCGAGATGCTTCGCCCATTGAGCGAGAATGATGCTGACGCCGCCGGTCGCGCCATGAACCAGCACGGTATCTCCGGGAGCGACGCGACGGACATCGAGCAGCAGGCTGCGCGCCATCAGCCCTTTCAAGGCGATGGCTGCGGCGACCTCGTCGCTGATGGTGTCGGGAAGCGGCACGATGGTGGTCGCCTTCACCTGCACCGCTTCGCTATACATCTGGTTGGCGCCGCCAGCGGCCATGACCACGCGGTCACCGATCGTGAGACCGTCGACCTCCGACCCGATCGCTTCGATGCGTCCGACGCCCTCAATGCCGGGCGTGTAAGGAAATTGCGCCGGCGCGAAGCCGTAACGGCCCCAGCGGAAATTGATCTCGGAGAAGTTGATACCGATGCGCGTGAGCCGCACCCGAACCTCGTCGGGATTCAGCGGCTCGAATTCAACGTTGTTGAGCTCCATCACCTGCGCCGGACCGGTGCGCTGGATCTGGATCCGTCTGAACGTCTGAGAGTTCACGCGCGTCTTTCACTGGTACAGAGCATCACTTCGCCCGTTCTATATTGAACGAATTGTTCACTTCGATATTCAGATCAAAGGCTGAGAGAGTCAAACGCATTCGGCATCGGCCGACGCGGCGCAAAATACCTGAAGATTGCACACGCAACCGCGGGCAAGCGACCCGTGCGATGTTCTGATCAGTCGGTCGCGGCCGCGAGACTCCGCGGGCTCACGAAACGCTCCAGCCGTCCGGCTTGCGAATGCACCTTGGTCCAGGCATCGACCGCGAAGTCGATCACCGCCAGGCCCGAGGTCGGGAATTCTTCGGTGAGCTGTTCGCGATGGTCGATGTCGCCGGTGGCGATCAGGATGCAGGCGAGCTGATGCAGTCCGGGATTGTGGCCAACCAGCAGCAAGGTCTCGATCTCCGCCGGCACCTCGGAGATGACGGCGAGGATGTCCTCCGGCGCGGCCTCGTAGATCCGCTCATCCTCGGTCGCGGCCGGCAACCGGAACGAGGTCGCGGCGTGGTCCCATGTCTCGCGCGTGCGCAGCGACGGCGAAATCACGACGCGGTTCGGCGTGAAGCGGTGGCGCGCGAGATAGGCGCCGATGACGCGCGCGTCGTCGCGACCGCGATCCTCCAGCGGGCGGTCGAAGTCGCGCATGCCGGGCGCGCCCCGGGCCGCCTTGGCGTGACGAAACAGGATCAGGCGCCGCATGTTGCACCGTCGCTTGGTGGCTGAAGTCTCATCGGAGTCCCTTGCTCTTCCGAGTCGCCTGGTCGCTCCGCCGAGCCTTGCTATCCAAGTCTTGCTAGTCAATGTCAGTGTAGCATAGAAGGCGACGCCGCGATGACGGGCGTCGATGAGGCATTGTTGTGACGGGACCGGAGACCGACGGAACCACCTGGTACGCCGCGAACGCGCCGGCTTTGCCCGCGCGCCGCCGCCTGGGCGTCGATCTCGACGTGGATGTCTGCGTGGTGGGTGGCGGTCTTGCCGGTCTCACCGTCGCGCGCGAGCTGGCGCTGCGCGGCTGGTCGGTCGCTTTGCTCGAGGCGCGTCGCATCGCCTGGAATGCATCCGGTCGCAATGCCGGTTTCGTGCTGCCGGGCTTTTCCCAGTCCGAGGATCGCATCATCGCGCGCGTCGGGCTCGACCATGCCAAGGCGCTGTGGCGGCTCTCGGAAGAGGGCGTCGATTATGTCCGCAAGACCATCCGCGCCGAGAAGATGCGCGGCGCCGATCCGGTCTCCGGCTGGCTGTCGGTGTCGAAGAGCGATGCGCCCGACGAGATCGCGCGCCGGCGTCATCTGCTGCGACGCAGCCTCGGCGCCGAGGTCGAGGCATGGCCCACCGAGAAGCTGCGCGCGGTTCTGAAGACCGACCGTTATTTCCAGGCGCTGCATTTCCCGCGCGCGCTGCATGTCAATCCGCTCAATTATGCGTTGGGCCTTGCGGCCGCGGCGGAGGCGGCCGGTGCGCGCCTCTATGAAGAGACGCCGGTGCTTTCGATCGACCCGGCCGGCATCCGCAAGCGCATCGTCACGCCGCAGGCGCGGCTGCGCGCGCAGCATGTGGTGCTCGCCGGCAACGTGCATCTCGGCAAGATCGCGCCACGCGTGAGCGAGACGCTGCTGCCGATCTGGACCTATGTGCTGGTGAGCGAGCCGCTGGGCGAGCGGCTCCCTCAGGCGATCGCCTATCGCGGCGCGGTGAGCGATGGCGATCGTGCCGACAATCATTATCGCATCGTCGGCGGCGACCGGCTGCTGTGGTCGGGACGCATGACCACTTGGGAAGCGAGCCCCGCGGGGCGCGTTCCGGCGTTGCGCGCCGCGCTCAAGCGCGTCTATCCGCAACTCGGCGACGTGTCATTCTCGCATGCCTGGACCGGCGCGCTCGGCCGTCCGGTGCATGGCATGCCGCAGATCGGACAATTCTCGCCGGGCATCTGGCTCGCCAGCGGCTTCGCCGGCCATGGTCTCAACACCACAGCGATGGCCGGCACCCTGATCGCGCGCGCCATCGCCGAAGGCGATGACGCCTGGCGGCTGTTTCTGCCGGTCGAACTGGTCTGGGCCGGCGGCGCCCCCGGCCGAGTTGCGGCGCAGGCCTTCTACTGGGGCGCCCGCATCCGAGAGCGCCTGGTGGAACCGGCCGCACGGTTTGGGGCGCTGTTCGGCGCGACCGAACCTCTGGTCGAGTCCGAGCCAATCGCCCCCGTAGCGGAGCCACCCGGCGATGCGGCGAGCGCTCAAGAGGCAGGGGTTGAAGAGACGACGGTCCAGGAGGCGACAGCCCCGCCGGCACCGGCCACTGAGCCGAAAAAGCCGCCGCGCAAGCGGAGCGCGGCTGCCGATCCGGGCGGCAAGCCGCCGGCCCGGCGACGCAAGAAAGAAGACCCCGTGGCCGCCGAACCGGAATCCCGCCCGGAACTCGCCCCGGACGAGACGGTTTAAGTTCCCTCGGGCGCGTGTTAACCCGATGAAGCGCTGGGCTCGGTAGAGTCGCCCGAGCGGACGACTCCGTATGGAAGATTTGTGGATGCAGCGGACAATCTTGAGTTTGGCAGGGGCGATCGCGCTGATCGGCTTCACGGCCGGGCAGGTGGCGTTTGCCGCCGATGCGCCGGTCGCGGTTCGCACGACGGCCCCGTCGTCCGACTGGACGCTCACGGTCGGCGCTGAAGGTCGCTGGATGCCGGCATTCGATGGCGCCAGCCGCATGGTGGTGCGCCCGTTTCCGGTGTTCAGTTTCCGCCGCGTCGGAACGCCGGAACGGTTTCTCTCGCCGCGCGACGGCATCGGCATCGGCCTGATCGAATTTGGCGGGTGGCATCTCGGCCCGGTCGGCCAGCTTCGCCTGCCGCGCCGCGTCAGCGACGATCCGGTCGGATTGGCCGGGCTCGACAATGTCGACGTCGCGGTTGAGCTTGGCGTGTTCGCCGAATATTGGTGGACGCGATGGCTGCGCACCCGCGGCGAAGTGCGCCAGGGCATCGGCGGTCATAACGGCATCGTCGCCGATTTCGCGGCCGACGCCGTCGTGCCGGTCAGCAGCCAGATCACGCTCTCCGGCGGTCCACGCGTCACCTTGGCCAGCGCGAATGCGCTGTCGCCGTATTTCGGGATCACGCCGGCACAGGCGCTCGCATCCGGCCTGCCGGCCTATAATGTCGGTGGCGGTGTGCGCTCGGTCGGCGCCGGCGCGCAGGTCCGCTACAAATGGACGCCGCAACTCGCAACCTATCTGTTCGTCGAATATGACCGGCTTCTGAACGACGCCGCGTCGTCGCCGCTGGTGACGTTGCGCGGTTCCGCGGATCAGACTCAGGTCGGCGTCGGGATGACCTACAGTTTCGACGTGCGCGGGCTCTGGTAACCGCGGATTGTCGCGGCTTGAACGCGTGAAATTTCCATCTGCTTAAGTGGTGCGCGCTCTAATCGCCTTGGGGACTGACCAAGGTGTGAGACATGCGCATTCTTGTTGCCGTCGGCGCTTTGATCGCGCTGTTGGTCACGTCACCCAAGCGCTGACGGTAGCGGTCATGCGGCAGCGACGGCACAGTCGCCTTCCGCGGAAAGGCCCAACACAACGCGATCCCGGCCCAAACGTTTGGCTTCATACAAGGCAGAGCTGGTCCCGGTTATCTGAACAGATTTTCCGCGTCGATAAGTGGAGCCTCTGCCGGGGTTAGGCTGCCAAGCGGAGTGGCAGCGGGTTGAAGTAGGCTTGATCAGGTGTCGCGCCGTCAAGGCTCGAATGGGGCCGTCGGCGATTG
>CANKHJ010000220.1 GCA_947481635.1 Bradyrhizobiaceae bacterium | reverse complement strand
TTCGATGCTGGTCACCATCACCTCGGAGATGCTGCTGTCCACCAACGGCATCGGCGCCTTCGTGCAGCGTAGCCAGGAGAGCTTCCAGGTCTCGGCCGGGCTCGCCGGGATCATCGCGATCGCATTCATGGGCTTGGCGGTCAACATCGTGCTGCGGCAGATCGAGCAACGGCTGCTATTCTGGCACTACCGCGCGAATATCTCCGACCTCTGAATGAATCCGCGCGGCTAATCGATCACGAAGCCCGACGCCTTGACGATCGGCGCCCATTTCGCCAGGTCGGCTTGCTGGATCGCGCGCAGTTCCTCCGCGGACGTGCCGGTGGGCCGCAAGGCCAGCGCCGTGACCCGCTCGCGGATGTCCGGTGAGGTCATGATCGCGACGATCTCGGTGTTGAGGCGCGCGACGATCGCGGGCGGCGTGCCGGCCGGCGCATAGACGCCGTACCAGCCGGTGCCAACCAGATCGAGACCGCTTTCCTTGAAGGTCGGCACATCAGGCATGCCTGACGAGCGCTCGGAATCGCTGGTGGCGATCACGCGCACCTTGCCGCTGCGCTGGAGTTCGGCGAAGTCGCTGGCGAGCGCGAGCATCATCGGAATCTGGTTGCCGAGCAGGTCGCTGATCGCCGGCGCTGTGCCCTTGTAGGGAACATGCGTCATGGCCACCCCCGCGGCGCGGCCGATCATCATGCCGAAGAAATGCGGCAAGCCACCGCTGCCCGGCGCACCGATGGTCGCCTTGTCCGGATTGGCTTTGAGCCAGGCGATCAGTTCGGCCGGCGTTTTGGCCGGCACCTGCTCGCTCACCGCCAGCGCGAAGTCGAAGCGGGCAATCTGCGATACCGGCGCAAAATCCGTCGCCGGATCGTAGTCGAGCGTCTTATAGACCGACGGGAACAGAGTCATCGGGCCCATCTGCGTCACCAGCAATGTCGTGCCGTCGGGCGCGGCATTTTTCACATTGGTGAGGCCGACCCGGCTCGCGCCGCCGGCGCGGTTCTCCACCACCACCGGCTGGCCAAGCCGCGTCTGCAGGCGATCCGCCAACAACCGCGCCAAGCCGTCGCCATTGCTGCCGGGCGCCAGCGGAAAGATCAGCTTGATGGTCTGCGACGCCGGCTGCGCCAACGCCGGTTGCGCGACGATCGAGCAGGCGCAGAGGGCCAGCATCCAAAGTCGCCATGCCCGACCCAACGTCCTCATCGCTTCGTCCCCATTCTGATGTTCCGCCAAGGTAATAGGCCTACGACCTGCGGACAGAAAGCAGCGTCGAAATTGGAGTCCGAGCCCCGGACTCGCCTTGTCAGGGCCTATTCGCTCCTTGCCCCTCCCAATCCAGGCCTTCGAGTGCCATCTTTACGCTGAGATTCGCCGCTCTCTTGCGGCCGCCGGCCTGGCTCTCTCGGCTGGCCCTATCGGACATTGGATGGCTGACCCTAAACCGTTGCGTGAGTACGTTTCACCGCATGCCCCGGCGCCCGGCGGCATCGCCGCGCGGGCGCGCGGCGCTGTCAGCGCGCCCTATCTCAATGGCCTGAACCCGGAGCAGCGCGAGGCGGTGGAATCGCTGGACGGTCCGGTGCTGGTGCTGGCCGGCGCCGGAACCGGCAAGACACGCGTCCTGACCACCCGCATCGCGCATATCCTGAGCCTCGGCCGGGCGCGGCCGGGCGACATCCTGGCGGTGACCTTCACCAACAAGGCCGCGCGCGAGATGAAGACGCGCATCGGCATGATGGTCGGCCAGGCGGTCGAGGGGATGCCGTGGCTCGGCACCTTCCATTCGATCGGCGTGAAGATCATGCGCCGCCATGCCGAACTGGTCGGGCTGCGGCCGGATTTCACCATCCTCGACGTCGACGACCAGATCCGGCTGCTCAAGCAATTGCTCGAAGCCGAGAATATCGACGAGAAGCGCTGGCCGGCGCGCGCGTTGGCGCAGGTGATCGACGGCTGGAAGAACCGCGGACTGACGCCGGACAAGGTGCCGGCCGGCGAAGGCGCGGCATTCGCCGGCGGCAAGGGCAAGGCGCTCTACACCGCCTATCAGGCGCGGCTGAAAGTGCTCAACGCCGCCGATTTCGGCGATCTGCTGCTGGAGAATATCCGGCTGTTCCTGGAAAACCCCGATGTGCTGCGGCTCTATCAGCAGCGCTTTCGCTACATTCTGGTCGACGAATATCAGGACACCAACGTCGCGCAATATCTGTGGCTGCGATTGTTGGGACAGAACTCGGCACAGACAACCGGTGTCATTCCGGGGCGGGCGCAGCCCGAACCCGGACTCCATCAGCCAGCGGACGACAGCGCAGAGACGGCTCCCTCCCCACCTCGCATCCAGCGCAACATCTGCTGCGTCGGCGACGACGACCAGTCGATCTATGGCTGGCGCGGCGCCGAGGTCGACAACATCCTGCGCTTCGACCACGACTTCCCCGGCGCGAAGGTGATCCGGCTGGAGCGCAATTACCGCTCGACCGGCCATATCCTCTCCTGCGCCTCGCACCTGATCGCGCATAACCAGGGCCGCCTCGGCAAAACTCTGCGCACCGAAGACGTGCCGGGCGAGAAGGTGCATGTCACCTCCTGCTGGGACAGCGAAGAGGAAGCACGCGCCATCGGCGAGGAGATCGAACAGCTCCAGCGCAACGGCAATGACGGCGAGCCGCATGTGCTCGACGAGATTGCGATCCTGGTGCGCGCCTCGTTCCAGATGCGCGAATTCGAAGACCGCTTCATCACCATGGGCCTGCCCTATCGCGTGATCGGTGGCCCGCGCTTCTACGAGCGCGCCGAGATCCGCGACGCGCTCGCCTTTCTGCGCGTGATTGCCTCGCCGGCCGACGATCTCGCCTTCGAGCGCATCGTCAACGTGCCGAAGCGCGGGCTCGGCGACGCCACCATTCAGATGCTGCATGATCACGCCCGCAAGCAGCGCATCCCGCTATTCGAGGCGGCGCGCGACATCAGCGCCACCGATACGCTCAAGCCGAAGCCGCGCAATTCGCTGCGCGCCGTGATCGACAATTTCGACCGCTGGCGCGTGCAAAAGGAGTCGCTGCCGCATCACGAACTGGCCGAGATCGTGCTCGACGAGTCCGGCTATACCGAGATGTGGCAGAAGGACCGCTCGGCGGATGCCGCGGGCCGGCTGGAGAACCTCAAGGAGCTGATCCGCTCGATGGAGGAATTCGAGAACCTGCAAGGCTTTCTCGAACACATCTCACTGGTGATGGATCGTGATCAGGCCGAAGGCCTCGATGCAGTGTCGATCATGACGCTGCATTCGGCCAAGGGATTGGAATTCGACACGGTGTTTCTGCCCGGCTGGGAGGAAGGCCTGTTCCCGCATCAGCGCGCGCTGGATGACCAGGGCCGCGCCGGCCTGGAAGAAGAGCGGCGTCTGGCGCATGTCGGCATTACGCGGGCGCGGCGGCGCGCCAAGATCTATTTCGCCACCAACCGGCGCATGCATGGGCTGTGGCAGTCGAACATCCCGTCGCGCTTCCTCGACGAATTGCCGGAAGCGGATGTGGAGATCACCGAGGCCAAGGGCGGCTTTGGCATGAGCGGCTATGGCGCGAGCCGCTTCGACGAGATGACCGCGTTCGGTGGATCTAGCTATCGCACGCCGGGCTGGCAGCGCGCGCAGAAAGCCAAGGATGCGCGCAGTCGCCGCGACTTCGGCAACGACGACGATCAGGGCTTCGACCAGGACGCTGCGGATTACACCAGCGACGACGGTGCCGAGGCGCTGTCGCCTTCGCTCTCGCGCGGACGGAATACTGCGAAACGCACCGGCGGCGAATTTTCTTCGGGCCGTTTGCCCGGCAATAATTACGGTACGACTCGGCGCGGCGGCCCGCTCACGATCGAGGGCGAGTTGGTCGCGAAATCAAGCGGCGCCTCCTCGGTCTATGGCATCGGCGACCGGGTGTTTCACCTGAAATTCGGCAACGGCAATGTCGTCGCGGTCGACGGCAACAAGCTCACCATCGCCTTCGACAAGGCGGGCGAGAAGCGCGTGGTGGATAGTTTTGTGGAGCGGGTGGGATAGCTGACGCGGTGTTCGCGTCACCGGCCTGAAGCTGTCATTCCGGGACGGGCGCAGCGCGGACCCGGAATCCAGACACACAAGAGGTCAGCGGCTGGCTCTGGATTCCGGGTTCGCTCGCTCCGCTCACGCCCCGGAATGACGGCGACCTTACGCCGCCTGGTTCTTTTTCTTCAGCGGATACTCGGCCGCCTCGTACAGGCGGCGGATCCCATCGCCATCGTAGCGCTGCTCCTCGACCTCAAGATACGCGCCACGCAACAGATCCGGATGCAACTCCTCGATCGCGAAGCGGATCGCCTCAGAGGCGCGCGCGAAACGGCGATACTGCACCGGCCGGCGGCCGGCGGCTCGGCCGCGTGTCGGGAAGAGCTCGGCGGACGTGTTGTAGTCGAAGGGACGCATCGTATGACCTCACGAATGTCGGTAAATTTTCTGATGCCAGTGTCGCAAGCACAACCGGCACGGTTGATATATGCACGAAATGCCGAAAATCGAGGGACGTGGACCAAGTCTGGAACCGCCTGCTCCTATTATGACTCGAAACTGCCCCCTGGCGCAAAGGTTTGCGAGAGGCCAAGCTTAATGGGCCATGATGAAATCCGAAAAGATCGATATCGCCTCCATTTACGTGCCCGTGAAGCGGCGCGCGACGCTCGATCCCGCCAAAGTCACCGTTCTGGCCGAGGCCATCCTGCTGGAAGGCCTGAAAACCCCGATCATGGTGCGCAAGGACGAGGCACGTTATGTGCTGGTCGAGGGGCTGCACCGGCTCGAAGCCTGCAAGACGCTGGGCGATGATAAGGTTGCCTGCTACCTGGTCCAGGCGCGGCGCCACTGAATCCACTCACTATTTCCGTCCCGCCAGCTACCAACTGGGGCCGTCGGCGCACGAATTCGCCCAGAACAGTCGGTCCGCCGCGTCCGTACCGTTCTGAACGCCTTTGCTGTATGGGTGCCGCATGGACCTTGCTCAGATCCTCGACCTGATCCGCCAGAACGGCAGTATGGCCTATGGCCTGATCTTCGGTTATGCGGTGTCGAATAGCCTGCTATTCGTGCTGTTCGCCGGCTATGCCGCCTCTCATGGCGCCCTGGATTGGGGCAGCCTGGTGCTGCTCTGCTGGTCCGGCAGTTTCTTCGGCGACATGGTGCGTTTCTGGATCGGCCGGCGGTTCGGCATCCAATGGCTGGAGCGCTTTCCGCGCGTCCATCGCAGCGTCAAGACCACCGCACGGCTGGTCGACCGTCACTATGGCTGGCTGCCATTCATCCACCGCTTTCCGAACGGCATCCGGAATATCGCGGGCATCGCCTATGGCATTTCCGGCATTTCGTCATCGACCTTCCACGCCATCAATTTCATTGCCGCAGGCGTCTGGGCCGTGGTGGTCGTTTCCACCGGTTATGCCTTCGGCCAATTCTCCGAAAAGGCACTGAACGACGCCGCCTCGGGCGCCAGCATCGGCGCGCTGGTGGCGTTCATGGCGCTGTTCTGGCTGCTCACCAAACGGCTTGAGCGCGCGGTGGAACAAGCACCCGTTGCGCATCAAAAGGGAAAGTCGTCGTGATCGATTTGTATACGTGGGTGACTCCGAACGGCCGCAAGGTGTCCATCGCGCTCGAAGAGATGGAGCTGCCTTACGAGGTCCATGCCGTCGACATCGGCAAGGACGAGCAATTCAAGCCGGAATTTTTGAAGATCTCGCCGAATAACCGCATTCCGGCGATCGTCGACCGCGACAATGGCCTGTCGCTGATGGAGTCGGGCGCGATCCTGATCTACCTCGCCGACAAGACCGGCAAGTTCCTGCCGAAGGACGGCGTCAAGCGCTATCCGGTGATCGAATGGCTGATGTGGCAGATGGGCGGTCCGGGGCCGATGCTCGGCCAGGCGCATCACTTCCTCAAGTTCAACAAGGGAAAGGCGCCCTACGCCGAGGAACGCTACGGCAAGGAAGCCCAGCGCCTCTATGGCGTGCTCGACCGCCGGCTGGCGCAGCACCAATACGTCGCCGATGACTATTCCATCGCCGACATGGCGATCTGGCCATGGATTTCGCGCTACGAGTGGCAGGAAATCGACTGGACGAATTTCCCGAACGTGAAGCGCTGGTACCTCGACATCGCCAAGCGCCCGGCGGTGCAGCGCGGCTATCACGTGCCGGCGAAGGTCGGCGAAATTCCAATTCCGTAGCCCTCCACCGACGGAGGTATCAGAATGCTGTTCCGGCGATTCCCGCTTTGAGATTCAAGCACTTTCCCTCTTTGAGAATCAAAACGAAGCACTTACGTTTGGTGCGTCGTCAACGAACTGAAAGGAGGTGATCCAGTGTCTCATTGTCTATCGCCGCGGTCGCCGGCAACCAACTGGATCTTCGCCTACATCGAGGTCTGCGCCTAGCACGGCAAAGTTGGACTGCCGCGGGCGGACCACGTGTCCGCGGTGCCGGACCCCGGCTGACAATGGAAGGGCTGTCCTTCGGGGCAGCCCTTCTCTATTCCGACCGACGCATGGCAAACTCCACGAACCCGATCCGCATCTATGTCGATGCCGACGCCTGTCCGGTGAAGGACGAGGTGTACCGCGTCGCCGCCCGCCATCAATTGCCGGTCTCGATCGTCGCCAACAGCTTCATCCGCGTGCCGCGCGACCCGCTGATCGAGTTGATCGCGGTTCCGGCCGGGCCGGATGTCGCCGATGACTGGATCGCAGAGCGGTCCGGACCGGGGGCGATCGTCATCACATCGGACATTCCGCTCGCCGACCGCTGCGTGAAAGCCGGCGCCGAGGTGATCCCGCCATCGGGCAAGCCATTCACACCGGACTCGATCGGCATGGCGCTGGCGCTGCGCAATCTGATGACCGACCTGCGCTCGGCCGGCGGCGAGACCCGCGGCCCGGCGCCGTTCTCGCCGCGCGACCGTTCGGCCTTCCTCTCGGCGCTGGAACATGCGATCCGGCGGCTGCAGCGGGATCGGGCCTGACTGTGGACAAGCCTGTGGACAAAGCTGTGGATTCCTAGGGCCTGTCGTCATTTGAGCCAGGCGAGCGCGCAAACCAGATGAAGGCCTGCTAGAAAATTCCGCGCAGTCTTCTCGTAGCGCGTTGCGATTGCTCGAAAATGCTTGATCGTATTGAAGAAACGCTCGACGATGTTGCGTTCGCA
>CANKHJ010000219.1 GCA_947481635.1 Bradyrhizobiaceae bacterium | reverse complement strand
GGAATGGTACGACGGTTGAAGATGCCATGACGGAAATCTGCGAACACGACGGCTTCGGTCGGTACGGTCCGGACGGACGCCGTCAGCTTGGCCAGGATCGCATCCGAGATCGAGCGGTTGTCGAGGGTGTCGACCTTCAGCAATCGATACCCGCCGACGACAATGGCGTTCTTGTTCACCGTCGGGCGCGACTGATCGATGATCGCCCGCACGTCGACGCCGCTCTCCTGCAGGTCCTTGAGCGTGAAATCCTTGAGCGCGTCATCGCCTAGCACGGTGGAGAACGTCACCTTGGCGCCCGCCGCCACCAGGTGCTTGGCGACGATGCCGGCGCCGCCGACATAATCGACCTTGCGCTCATAGAGCACGCTCATGGTCGGGGTCTTGGTCTGGCCGCCGATCATGGCGCAATGGGTATAGCTGTCGACGATCGTGTCGCCCGCCACATGGACCTGGCGTCCAGTCATCTCGTCGAGCACCCGGCGCAGATCAGCGAAAGTGAAGCCGTTGCGCTCCATCAGGACTTGCAGCTTCTCGAGCTTCACCGCCGGAGGCGCGAGATTGATCAGAGCGCTTGATGAATAAACAATGTCGCCGGGCGTGAAGATGATCTCGCCGCCATAAGCCTCGACCACCGCGGCCTCTTCGGCAGTCTTCGGCGCGATGCCGCCGGTGCTGTATTCGAACCCCTTGGCGAAGAAGTCCGGCTGGATCAGCGCGATATTCTCCAGCGGCTTGTCGCGCGGATCAATGACCACGAAATCGACCATCTCGAAGGCCGCCAGATTCACCGCCCGCAGATCCTGCGGAATATGCGGCCGGTGCGCGCCCTTGGTGATGTGCTTGTCGGCGGTGATGCTGGCGACCAGCAGATCGGCCTTGCTCTTGGCGTAGAGCAGATGCCGCACATGGCCCGGATGCACGACGTCGAACACACCGTGACACATGATCACGCGCTGCGCCCGCGGCCGCGGCCCGATTGCCGCGCGAAGTTCCTCCGGCGTTTTGATTTTGTGCCGGTAGCGATCCATCAGGGAAACCATTGTCTGCTCTCTACGCCCGCTGTTTGCCCATGTAACGGAACCAGGTTTCCGTCGCCTTCGAGATCGATTCCGGATCCCACAAGGGGGCGTCATTCCATCGCCGGATGTCCGACAGCATGATGCGGACCCCGTCTTCGAACGCGACCTTCGGCTTCCAGCCGAGTTTCGCGACGATCTTGCCGATGTCGGCGAAGGTGCAATCCGGCTCGCCCGGCCGCTTCGGCACATAAGTCACCTCGCCGCCGAGGATCGAAATCAACCGGTTGATGCTTTGCGGATTGCCAGCGCCGACGTTGAAGCGCTCGCCAACGATCGGCGTTTCCGCCGCCGCCAGGAACGCTTCCGCGACATCGGTCACATAGATGAAATCGCGGGTCTGTTCGCCGTCGCCGACGACCGTGTAAGGCGTGCCAGCGAGTTTCTGGCGCAGGAACACGCCGAACACCGCGCCATAGACACCGGTGGTCCGCACCCGCGGGCCATAGGCATTGAAGATGCAGATCGCATTCACCGGCAGGCCGTAGACCTGATGCCAGTGGAACGCGGCCTGCTCGCCCTGATATTTCGAGAGCGCGTAGGGATATTGCGGCGCGATCGGGTGGTCTTCGCGCGTCGGCGTCGCGGCCAGGCCGTAGCATGACGATGACGCCGCATAGACGAATTTCTCAACGCCCGCCGCGCGCGCGCATTCCAGCACGCGTACCGTGCCCTGGACGTTCACGTCCATATAGTCGATCGGGCGCTCGATCGATGGCACGATGTCGCCGATGCCCGCGAAGTGAAACACGAAACGGGCGCCAGCGAACACCGGCGAGGTCGGCTCCAGTTCCCTTATGTCCTCCCAGGTGCAGGACAGATCTGGATTATCTTCCAGATGGTGCAGATTGGCGCGGTGGCCGCCGGTGAGATTGTCGATGACGCGGACCGCGTATCCGCGTCCGATCAACACATCCACCATGTGGCTGCCGATGAAGCCGGCGCCACCGGTAACGACCGCGACAGGCTTGGTCATCAGGCGGCCTGCAGCCTCTTGAGCCGCTTCACGTTGAAATACGCGTCGTCGCTCATGCTGTCCGGCAGACGGCCGTCGCGGAACGCCGCGCAGAGTTCGCGAACCGAATCTTCGATCGTGAACTTCGGCGCATAGCCCAGCACGCGCTTAATCTTGTCGGAGTTGATGTGATACGAGCGCAGGTCGTCGCTCGGCGTGGTCACGATCCCGACCTTGCCGCGCTCCGGGAATTCCTCGGACACGACGCGCTGCACCATCAGCGCGATGTCCATGATCGAGAGGTTCTGATAGCCGACGTTGAAGATCTCCTTGTGGATCTTCTCTTTCGGCGCGGTCAGGAAGGTCTGCACCGCATCGCAATAATCCTGCACATGCAGGTTCGGCCGCAATTGCGAGCCGCCGAACACGGTGATCTTGCTGGCATTCACCGCGTGGTTGGTCAGGATGTTGACCGACAGGTCGAGCCGCTGGCGCGGCGCATAGCCGCACACCGTGGCCGGACGGAACGTCACCACCGTGAATTTGTCGTCGGCGTGCTTGTTGAGCAGCGGCTCGCACATGCCCTTGTACTTGTTATAGAGCGTCAGCGGCACCAGCGGGTGATCTTCGGTCACGTCCGGCTTGTCAGACACGCCATAGACCGAGCTTGACGACGCGTAGATGAAGCGCTGCACGCCTGCACGCTTCGCGGCCATTACCATCGGCTCGAAGGCGTCGAGATTGACCGAGGTCGACAAGGCCTCATCGAGCTCGAAGCTTGCGTCATTGGAGATGCAGGCGAGGCTCACAACGGCGTCATGACCGGCCATGCTCTTCTCGAGCAACGCCGTGTCACGGATATCGCCTTTGATCAGGCGCAGGTTGGGATTGTCCTTCGGCAGGAAGTCGTTGCCGAAAAACATGATGTCATAGACCGTGACCTTGTAGCCGCGATCGAGCAATTGCGGCACCAGGCGGCTGCCGCAATAGCCGGCGCCACCGGTGACGAAAACAGAATTGAATAAGCGGTCCATGATTGCTTCCTGTCTAGGCGGCGTGTTTGACGGGTTCGATCGAGAAGGCCGAGGCGGTCGCGTCCTTGTAGAACATCTGGACGGTCTCGCGCGAATACTCGATCAGATCCTTGCCGACCAGATCGAGCTTCTTGATCATGTCATTGGTGCAGGTGATGATCGGGCAGCCGATCTCATCGGCCTGGAAGATGTTCAGCACTTCACGCGGGCTGGCCCACAGCAATTCGGCCTTGGGACGCGACGCCAGCGCCTTCAGGCATTCCTGCATATGCGGTACCGGGTCGATGCCGGTGTCGGCGATGCGGCCGGCGAATACCGAGACTATTGCCGGGACATTCGGATCGAGCGCGTCGGCAACCGCCTTGACCTGATCGACGGTCATGATGGCGGTGACGTTGAGGATTGCGCCTTCCGCGGCAAGCGCCCGCAGCACCGGCCCGGTGAACTCGCCCTTGGTGTTCATCACAGGAACCTTGACGTTGACGTTCTTGCCCCAGGACTTGATGGCGAGGCCCTGCCCGATCATGGTCGGGAAATCATCGGCGAATACCTCGAACGAGATCGGATGGCCCGTGATCTGCTCGAGCAGGTTTCGCGCGAAGCCCTCGTAGTCGGTCACACCCGCCTTGCGCATCAGCGTCGGGTTGGTTGTGAAGCCCTTGATGATCGGGAGCTTCGCCATCTCGAGAATTCCCTTGAGATCGGCGCCATCGGCGTAGATCTTGACCTTGAGGTCCTGCGCGCGCGGCATCTGCTGCCTCCTGTTGTTCGGCGTCATGCCGAGGATGATGTCCACCGCTTCGACAATCGAGCGGACAGTGTGGGTTTGCGTCGTCGGCTTGGTTTCGGTGTAGTCGAGGTCGATGAAGATCGTCGCGCAGCCGGCGGCCTGACCGGCCTCGACGTCGCTCAGGCGATCGCCGACCATGATGCTCTGCGACAAGTCGATATCGAGGTCGTGGGCTGCCCGCAACAGCATGCCGGGCGCGGGCTTGCGGCATCCACAGCGTTGCCCCTGAACATGGTCGCAAATCTCGATGCGATCGACCGGCAATTCACGCGCCAGCCGGTCGTGCATCTCGGCGATCGTCGAACGCGGGATCAGGCCCTTGCCGACATCCGGCTGGTTGGTCACCACCACCAGCAGGAAACCCGCTTCCTTGAGGCGGATCAGCGCATCCCTGGCGTCGTCGTAGAAGCGATAGTCTTCGATCCGGGTCGGCGCGAAGCTGCGACCGTCGCGGAATTCCGGGATGACCAGGACCCCGTCCCGGTCAAGAAATACAGCGCGATGCGTCGCCGCCAAATCCGTCATACCCGCCCGGCCGTCACCACTTGGTCTTCTTCACCTGAAGCAGCGGATGGCTGACCAGGCAATGCCAGACCACCGCCTGGAATGCTTCCGACAGCGGCGTGACGCGGTCCGGATTGACTTGTGGCACCACGACAACGACATCGCCCTGTTGGGCGGTGTGTCCGCTGTCCTTGCCGACCACGCCGAACACCTTCCCGCCGCGCGCCTTCACGAAGTCGACCGCCTTGACGATGTTGGTCGATACGTTGCGCGCGACATCGCCGCCGCCGACCGAGAAGACCAGGATCGCGTCATTGGCATTCAGGCGGCTGATCTCGAGCCAGCCGGCGAAGATCGTGTCCCAGCCTTCATCATTGGCGCGCGCGGTCAGTTCGGAGACATTGTCGACCGGCGAATATGCTTCGATCCCGCAGAGCTTGCGGAAATCATTGACTGCATGACTGCAATTGCCGGCGCTGCCGCCGACGCCGATCAGGAATAGCCGCCCCTTGCGATCGCGCAAAGCCGCCAGTTCCCTCGCCAGGGTCTCGATCTTGGCGAGATCGATCTGGGCGCAGATCGCGGTGGATTCGGCAAAGAAATCGGATGCGTGGTTGGTCATCACCAATGGCCTATGTCGTAGGTATCTGAAGGGAGTCGCCAGTGTATGCAGGCACGCTACCGCACTTCGGGTGAGCCGGCGCTCGGCCGGATCACCACGTCGTTCATTACAATTCGCCGCCGACCTCAGGCCGCGCAGATGGCATCCACGTCGAGCCGGACCCGCACCTTGCGGCCGAGAAGATCCAGCAGGATCGCCACACGGTCATGGTCGGCCGTGCCTTCATAGAGTCCAAGCGACGCTGCGAAAGCGCCATCGAGAATCCGCACTGTATCGCCCGGCGCGTAGAGCGGCCGCCGTTCGAGCGTGATGAAACCGCGTTCGTCTTCGCGCGCCCGCAATTGTGAAACCACGCTCGCGGAAATGGTCGCCGGCGCTTCGCCATTGCAAACCAGGCGCGACACACCGAGCGTCGAATTGATGCTGCGCCAGCGCTGCGCCTCGACATTGATCGCGACAAACAGGTAGCGGGGAAACAATGGCGCGGCGACAACATCGACACGCCGCGCATGACGCCGGCGCTTGAGATAGCGCGGCAGATAGGTCGTATAGCCCTGGCGCTCGAGATGCGTGACGGCGCGGGTTTCCGCATTCGGCTGCGTCTGCACCGCGTACCATCGCGCGTCGAGATCCGTCATGACGCGACCGCCGCGTTGGGCTGGCGCATCTGGATCCGCAGCAGGTTCGGCACCAGCACGCGATCGCCGCCGATATGCGCGGCGGCAGCCGCATAGGTGTCCAGCGGGGTGGTCAGGTCGGTGATCATGATGGCATCGAACCGCCCGGTGATCGTGCCCAAGCCGGCCGTCACGGGTTGCCCCGCGAAACGCGTCACGGTGGCCCGGGGGTCCCACACGCAGACGATCGTCGCGCCGGTCTCCATGGCGCAGATCGCCGCGATCTCAGCAAGATCGGAACAGCCGGCCAGCACCACGCGATTGACGCCATTCAGCTTGGCCTGCTCCAGGACGCGGAGACAATCGCCTTTCGCCTGGCGGAAGAATCCGAACGACGAGGACAGATATTCGACGGTCAGCCTCGACTTCTCGGCAAAACCCTGTGGGGTGAGATAATACGCATAGCGTCGGGCCGGCGCCTCGCTCACCTTCACGAGGCCCTTGTTGACGCAGCGTTTGAGGTAGGTGTTGACCAGCCCCAGCGCGATGCCAAGGTCGGCGGCGAGCCGGCGCTGCGACTGCGCACCGTCGCGCTCGACCGACTCGAGCAACCCGAGCACGATCTGCGCATTCTCGCTGTCTTGGCCCGGCACACTGCCCGACATCGGCGCCCCACGATTTCAAGTCTGGTAGCGCGTTCACAGCATGAACGTCAAGCGCCGCGTTCAGATTGTGAACACCATTAAGATATTGAATTAACACAAGTAATTTATCCACTCCCGGCGGCCACCCGGTTTGAAGGCGCCCACCTCGGCCGTCGCGCTTGCAATCGGGGGAACTTGCTTCGAATAGATAGCCGAGACACCCGACGGACACCGCGACAGGACGTGCGCGCTATCATGGATTTTCCGCTCGACCAGGAGGGGGTGTGGTGCGAAGTGCTGCGCCGCCCTGTGCCGGGCGCGGCCGCCTTGTTCCTCGATCGTGACGGGGTTGTGGTCGACGATATCGGTTACCTCTGCCGGGTCGAGGACGTGGTTCTCATTCCAGAGGCGGCAGCCGCGATCGCGGCCGCGAATGCCAGGCGCATCGCGGTGATATTGGTGACCAACCAGAGCGGAATCGGCTGCAATCTCTACGGATGGCAGGAATTTGCCGATGTGCAGCAGCGGATCGTCACCCTGCTCGCCGCGGCCGGCGCTACCCTGGATGCGGTCTATGCCGCTCCCCACCATCCCGAAGGACGTGACGCCTGGCGCCATGCCGATCATCCCGCCCGCAAACCCAATCCAGGCATGCTGACGCGGGCGGCGACCGAATTCGGTCTCGACCTGAAGCGCTCGTGGATGATCGGCGACAAGAGCAGCGACGTCGCAGCGGCGCGCCGGGCCGGCCTCGGCGGCGCACTGCATGTGCTCACCGGTCACGGCGCCGCTGAGCGGCAACGCCTGGCGGCGATGGCGGGGGATGGTTTCGAACTTCGGTTCGGAGCGTCGATTGCGGACGCCTTGTCTCTGCCGATCCTGAGCACCGCGGCCGCATGACCGGCGTGGCATCCCCCAAGCATCCCCCGGCGGGCGCAAAACCACGCCTGATGTTTGTGGTGTCCGAAGATTGGTATTTCCTCTCCCATCGATTGCCGATGGCGCAGGCCGCGCACGACGCCGGTTTTGAAGTCCACGTCGCGACCCGCGTCATCGATGGTGCAACGGCGATTCAGAAGCGGGGCTT
>CANKHJ010000218.1 GCA_947481635.1 Bradyrhizobiaceae bacterium | reverse complement strand
GGTGACCGGGCCTATGGCGAGACGCCCGAGCAGGTTGCCGACCTCGCCCGCGCAGCGGCGGACGGCCTGGCCGACGGCGCGGTGTTGCCGGTGCTCAAGCACCTGCCGGGCCATGGCCGCGCGACGGCCGACAGCCATGCTCGCCTGCCGGTGGTGGACGCCCCCCGGATGGAACTCGAAGCCGTTGATTTCGCAGCATTTCGGCCGCTGGCCGATCTGCCGATGGGAATGACGGCACATGTTGTGTTCACAGCCTTCGACCCCATCGCTCCGGCCACGACTTCAGCCACAATGGTACGCGAAGTGATTCGCGGTTCGATCGGCTTCCAGGGATTGCTGATGAGTGATGACGTTTCGATGGGCGCCTTGTCCGGTTCGCTGGGTGAGCGCACCCGCGCCTCGCTCGCGGCGGGCTGTGACCTCGCCCTGCATTGCAACGGCGACCTTGCCGAGATGACCGCGGTGGCTGCCGACGCGCCGCCGCTCGCCGGGATTGCCGCGTCGCGCGCCGCCGCGGCGATTGCCGCGCGCAAGCCGGCGAAGCCGATCGACCTCACCAGCGCGCGCAAGGCTTTCGCGGATCTGCTCGCGGGCCGTCCGGTGGATGCGGGAGTGCTAGCATGATGAACGCCGGTGACCTCGCGTTTGAAGCCGATGTGGTCGATCGCG
This sequence comes from Bradyrhizobiaceae bacterium, assembly GCA_947481635.1. Lineage (GTDB taxonomy): Bacteria > Pseudomonadota > Alphaproteobacteria > Rhizobiales > Xanthobacteraceae > CANKHJ01. Next base: position 6,688 of record CANKHJ010000218.1, on the reverse strand, counting down.
CCACCGACGAGCCGGCGCTGGTGGTGGATGTCGAAGGGTTCGAAGGGCCGCTCGACCTCCTGCTGGCATTGGCGCGGCGCCAGAAGGTCGATCTCGCGAAAATCTCGATCCTCGCGCTCGCCAACCAATACCTGATCTTCATCGAAGAGGCGCGCAAGCTGCGCCTCGAACTCGCCGCCGATTATCTCGTGATGGCGGCGTGGCTCGCCTATCTCAAGTCGCGCATGCTGCTGCCGGACGCACCCTCAGTCGACGGGCTCAGCGCGGAAGACATGGCGACCGCGCTGGCGTTGCGATTGAAGCGGCTCGAAGCGTTTCGCGACGTGGCGCAGAAGCTGTTCGATCGTCCGCAGCTCGATCGCGATGTGTTCACGCGCGGTCAGCCGGAACAGATCGCGCATATCAAGCGTCCGGAATGGACCGCGACGCTTTACGATCTGCTGTCGGCTTATGCCGCGCGCCGCCAGAATACCGCGCTGGCGCGTGTGCGTTTTGCCAAGCGCGAAGTGTGGTCGCTCGCCGAGGCGCGCGAGACGCTGACGCGGCTGATGGGCGTCTCCACCGACTGGAGCCGGCTCGACGAATATCTCATCGCTTATGTGGTCGAGCCTTCGATGGCGCCGACCGTCCTGGCCTCGACCTTCGCCGCCACACTGGAAATGGCGCGCGAGGGCCAGATCGAGTTGCATCAGGACACGCCATTCTCACCGCTCTTTGTGCGCAAGCGTTCCGCCGTGGCGGCGAATGATGGCGCCCAATCAGCGCCGCAACACTAAGCGAAGGAGGCCGACAATGGCCGTAGTAGCCGAGAGGCGCAGGATCATCAGCACCGACGACCCGGAATTTGAAGCCGAGCAGCACACCCAGAACGAGGTGGAGCAGGAGCTTGAGATCGAGCGGCGGCCGGAGGAATTGCGCCTGCTCGAGGCGATGCTGTTCGCGTCGGCTGAGCCACTCGACGAGAAAGCGCTTGGGCAACGGATGCCCGACGGCGTCGACGTCCATGCGGCGCTGGTGCGCCTGCAACTGGAATACGCGCCGCGCGGCGTCAACCTGCTTTGTGTCGGCGGCAAATGGAATTTCCGCACCGCCGGTGACCTCTCCTGGCTGCTCAGCCGCGAGAGCACCGAACAGCGCAAGCTGTCGCGCGCCGCGATCGAGACGCTGGCGATCGTCGCCTATCATCAGCCGGTGACGCGCGCCGAAATCGAAGAGATCCGCGGCGTCACCACCTCGAAGGGCTCGGTCGACGTGCTGCTGCAGACCGGCTGGCTCCGTCCGCGCGGCCGCCGCAAGGCGCCGGGCCGGCCGGTGACCTACGGCACCACCGAGGCCTTCATCGCCCATTTCGGCCTCGAAAACCTCGGCGACCTGCCGGGCCTGGACGAACTGAAGGGCTCCGGATTGCTCGACGGCCGCCTGCCTTCGGGCTTCGCGATCCCGGCGCCGTCCGACGACCCGACTTTGCGCGAGGACGAGGACCCGCTCGATCCAGGCGACCTCGACATGGGGATGGCCCCGCGGCCAACCGCCACAGACGAGTAGGGCAGGCGGCATCCCACACAACAGGTGGTCGCCCTCCGCGAAAGCGGGGGGCCCGGTATTCCGTGTCCTATCGACTGGCCGCGGAACACTGGATCCCCCGCTTTCGCGGGGGAAGACGACCGAGTTTGGGTTTGGCACCGTCACTCAGCCGACAATGATGCCTGCCGCTAGTCCTTGTTTTTGCCGCCTATGGAGCCTAGTTTCGGGGTCGAAAACCGAGGATGGGACGCGCGCTCGCGCCCTGTCGGTCCGGGAGGTCGTTATGGGTTCTATGAGTTTGTGGCATTGGATCGTGGTCATTGCCGTGGTCGCATTGCTGTTTGGCGGCCGGGGCAAGATCTCCGACCTGATGGGCGATTTCGCCAAGGGCATCAAATCCTTCAAGAAAGGCATGTCCGACGACGAGACCGCCGCGACCGATCCGGCCAAGAACGAGCCGGTCAAGTCGTTGTCCGGCACGCCGGTTGCGTCCGACCTCAAGGGTCGCGCTGAAACCGAGCGCCGCGTCGAAGGCACGATGTCCTGAGCCAGCGCGCGCTGGCGTCTGTAAGATTGGAGGGGCGCTGGCCGTAAGGTCGCGCCCCTTGGAGTTCGGGGTCCATGTTCGACATCGGCTGGAGTGAGCTGCTGGTGATCGGCGTCGTTGCGCTGGTCGTCATCGGGCCGAAGGAATTGCCCGGCGTGCTGCGCTCGCTGGGGCAATGGGTCACGAAGATCCGCCGCATGGCGTCCGAATTCCAGAACCAGTTCCAGGACGCGATGCGCGAGGCCGAACTCTCCGACATGAAGAAGCAGTTCGACGACCTCACCACCGCGAAGGATTACGGCCTCAACCTCGATCCGATGGGCCAGGTGAAGTCCGAGATCGAGAGCGCGATGAATGCGGCCGACAAGCCGGCCAAAGCCGCCGAACCGGCTGGCACCCCGGCGACCGACGCCATCGCCGCGCCATCGGGCACGCCGGCAACCGATGCGCTGACGGCGAGCTTCCCAAGCTCCGACACGCCCGCTGAGCCTGCGCCGGTGTCGACCGCGGCCGCGCCCGCGCCGGACAAGCAACCGTCATGAGCCACGAGGACATCGAAGCCACCAAGGCTCCGCTGCTGGAGCATCTGGTCGAACTGCGCTCGCGCCTGATCAAGGCGCTGATCGCGTTCGCCATCACCTTCGTGTTCTGCTTCTTCTTCGCGAAATATATCTACAACATCCTGGTCTGGCCGTTCGTCTGGGTGGCCGGGCCGGAAAACACCAAGTTCATCTACACCGCGCTGCTCGAATATTTCATCACCCAGCTCAAGCTCGCGATGTTCGGCGCGGCGTTCCTCGCTTTCCCGATCATCGCGACGCAGATCTACATGTTCGTCGCGCCGGGCCTGTATCGCCACGAGCGCCAGGCGTTCCTGCCGTATCTGGTCGCGACGCCGTTCTTCTTCGCGCTCGGCGCGTCGGTGGTTTACTTCATCGTGATGCCGATGCTGGTGCGCTTCTCGCTCGGCATGCAGCAACTCGGCACGCCGGGCGAAGCCGAGATCGCACTCTTGCCCAAGGTCGGCGAATATCTCTCGCTGATGATGTCGCTGGTGCTCGCCTTCGGCGTCGCGTTCCAGCTGCCGGTGATCCTGACCTTGCTCGGCCGCATCGGCATCCTGACCTCGCAGACCCTGAAGGACAAACGCCGCTATTTCATCGTCGGCGCCTTCGTGCTCGCCGCGGTGCTGACGCCGCCCGACGTGATCAGCCAATTCTCGCTCGCGGTGCCGCTGATTCTGCTCTACGAGGGGTCGATCTGGTCGGTGAAGCTGGTCGAGAAACGGGCGGTTGCGGACGCGGCAAAGAAGGCTGCGGAAGAGGCGGCCGCTGAGACCAAGCCGGCCGAATAAGTCCCGATGTCATCGCAGGGCTTGACCCGGCGATCCATCTTTTCGAAGAGACGTGGATGGCCGGGACGGCCATGACGCGGTGGTGGCCATGCACGACATCAAATGGATTCGCGATAACCCTGACGCCTTCGACGAGGGCTTGAATCGCCGTGGACTGCCGCCGCAATCCGCCGACCTGATCAAGCTCGACGAGACGCGCCGCACGATCATCCTCAAGCTCGAACAGGCGCAGGCGCGCAGGAACGCCGCCTCGAAGGAGATCGGCGAGGCGAAGAAGAACAAGGACGACGCCCGCGCCGCCGCGCTGATGGCCGAGGTCAATGCGCTGAAGACCGACTTCCCGGCATGGGAAGCGGAGGAGAAGGCCGCCTCCAAGGCGCTCGACGACGAGCTTGCGAAAATCCCGAATCTGCCGCGCGACGACGTGCCCGACGGTAAGGACGAGCACGACAATATCGAGCATCATCACTTCGGTGCAAAACGGAATTACGCCTTCACACCGAAGCAGCATTTCGAGTTGGGCGAAGCGCTCGGCTTGATGGATTTTGAAACCGCCGCGAAACTCTCCGGCGCGCGCTTCGTGGTGCTGAAGAAAGGCCTCGCGCGGATGGAGCGCGCGCTCGGGCAATTCATGCTCGATCTGCACACAACTGAGCACGGCTATGCCGAGATCAATCCGCCGCTGATGGTGCGTGACGAGACGATGTTCGGCACCGCGCAGTTGCCGAAGTTTCGTGAAGACCAGTTTGCCGTCGTGCGCGATCAGAGTGTTGAACAGCAGCGAGATTATCTCTGGCTGATCCCGACCGCCGAAGTCCCGCTCACCAATCTGGTGCGCGAATCCATCGTCGATGAAACCGAACTGCCGCTGCGGCTCACCGCCTGCACGCCATGTTTCCGCGCCGAAGCTGGCGCCGCAGGCCGCGATACGCGCGGCATGATCCGCCAGCATCAATTCACTAAGGTCGAACTGGTCTCGATCACGACGCCCGAGCAATCCAAGGACGAGCATGAGCGGATGCTCGCCTGCGCCGAGGAAGTGCTGCGCCGGCTCGACCTGCATTATCGAGTGGTCACGCTCTGCACCGGCGACATGGGCTTTGCCTCGCAGAAGACCTACGACATCGAGGTCTGGCTGCCGGGGCAGGGGATGTATCGCGAAATCTCGTCCTGCTCGGTGTGCGGCGATTTCCAGGCGCGGCGCATGAATGCGCGCTATCGCAGCAAGGAAGGCAAGACGGTGCGGCCGCTGCACACGTTGAACGGCTCCGGCGTCGCGGTCGGCCGCGCGCTGGTCGCGGTGATGGAGACCTACCAGCAAGCCGACGGCACCATCGCAGTGCCCGAGGTGCTGCAGGGCTATATGGGCGGCACCAAAGTGATCGGGGACAAAGCGTAATGCGCATTCTCGTCACCAATGACGACGGCATTCATTCGCGCGGGCTCGACATCTGCGCCGACATCGCGCGCGAGCTCTCCGACGACGTCTGGGTAGTCGCGCCGGAATATGATCAATCCGGCGTGTCGCATTCGCTGTCGCTGAACGATCCGCTGCGGCTGCGCGAGGTCGGCGAGAAGCGTTTCGCGGTGAAGGGCACGCCGACCGATTGCGTCATCATGGGCGCGCGGCACATCCTCGGCGACAAGGGGCCGGACCTCGTGCTGTCCGGCGTCAATCGCGGCCGCAACGCAGCCGAAGACGTGAATTATTCCGGCACCATCGCGGGCGCCAAGGAAGGCACGGTGCTCGGCATTCCGTCTTTTGCGCTATCGCTCGCCTTCGGCGCGGCGACGCGCAGCGATCCGCACTGGGACACGGCTCTGCGCCACGGCCCGGACATTATCCGCCGGGTGCTGAAACAGGGCGTGCCGCGCGACATTCTGATCAACATCAACTTCCCGAATTGCGCGCCGGATGAAGTCAAAGGCGTCGCGGTCGCCTCGCAGGGCAAGCGCGACCAGATGCTGCTGCGCATCGAGGCCCGCCATGACGGGCGCAACAATCCGTATTACTGGCTGGCCTATGAGCGCGGCATCCCGCCGTCCACGCCCGGCAATGGCACCGACCTGTCGGCGCTGGCGGATAATCGGGTGTCGGTGACGCCACTCAATCTCGACATGACCGACCAGCCCTTCATGACCAAGATGGCGACGCTGTTCAAATAGCGCGCGCTATTTCTCCAGGAAGTCCGCGCATTTCTGCAACTGATCGCTGCCGCCCCACGGCATGATCGGCACCGACGACGTCGAGTTCTTCGGCGAGCCCTCGATGATGCGATCCGAGTAGACCATGTAGACGAGGACGTTGCGGCGCTCGTCGCAGCCGCGCACGATCTGCATTTTCTTGAAGAACAGCGAGCGGCGCTGGCGGAACACGTCCTCGCCCTGCGAGAATTTCTGTTTGAAGCGGATCGGTCCGATCTGGCGGCACGCCAGCGAGATGTCGGAGACCTCTTCGGCGACGCCGATCCAGCCCTTCAGCCCGCCTTTCTCCGGCACGGTGAAGTGGCAGGCGACGCCTTCGACCTCGGGGTCATCCAGTCCATAAGTCGCGAGCTTGTCGTTCGGCGTCAGCCATTTGAACACCGTCGACCGCTTGAAGATCAGGTCTGGTTCATCGGCGGCGTATCCCGACGATCCAGCGCCGCCCATCGCGACCATCACGGCCAATACCACACCGGCGATCCGAGACATGCTGCGTCCTCCTGTGACCAGGAGGCTCATGTGGGAAGCCTATGGCGGACGGCAAGCGCGCGCTCAGTTGATCGCGCTGAGGGCGCGGCCGAGGGTTTCCTGCTGGAACGGCTTCTGCAAGGTCGGCCGTCCGCGATGCGCCTCCGGCAGGCCCTTCTCGCCATAGCCGGTCGCGAAGATATAGGGGAGGCCGCGCGCGTCGAGCACCTCGACCACCGGCGATACCGCATGGCCGTTGAGGTTCACGTCGAGGATCGCGATGTCGAACTCGGCCGTCTTCGCGAGCGCGACGGCTTCGTCGATCCGTCCGGCAACACCCGCCACCACATAGCCGAGGTCGTCGAGCATGTCCTCGAGCAGCATGCGGATCATCAATTCGTCTTCGACGACAAGCACGCGCCGTTTGGCTGGGGCGTCGGGGCGTTGGTCCGTCGAATTCATGAGGGCACCTCGAACAATGACGTTTTCGGCGCGTGCTTGACCGCCGTTGCGGACTGATGACCGCGTCCAACACTGATGTGTTGCCGCTGCGCCCGGTTTGTTGGCCCTGATATACTTACTGACGCGCT
>CANKHJ010000217.1 GCA_947481635.1 Bradyrhizobiaceae bacterium | reverse complement strand
ATGCCGAACCTTTAAATAGTCGTCCACGTTCTTCATCCCCCGCCCTCCGCCGAATCAAGGCAAAAAGGCTATCCGCTGCCGGATTTTTACTCCGGCGCGACCGGGAACCCGGCCGCTTCAGTGAGGGATTATTGCTCCGGCGCTTACACTTGCAGGCTTTCGCCTTCGGCTTCGCATTCTGAATAGAGAACAAAGTGAGAGCCATGAGGGTACGACCTTCCATGTGAAAGAGCGCCTACCCTCAATTGTACCCTCACCGCACCCTCATAGGCACGAGGACAACTGCCTCACGGTGAGTAGCGAAATCTCGCTAACCGATTGAAGCTACGAATGAAACGAGGAGATTTGAGACGGGGTGAGGAGTCTGTTGGTGCCCGGGGGCGGGATCGAACCACCGACACTGCGATTTTCAATCGCATGCTCTACCAACTGAGCTACCCGGGCATCCGGCCCGCGCGCGGCGGACTGAAGAGCGCCGCGTTATAGTGGCTCATTCCCGCCCTGTCCAGAAGCGGAAAATCCGGCCGGAATCAGAGGCCTAGCGCTCCTCGGGGGGCGGCGGCCTCTGGTCGTCGTCCTCGTCCTCATCGGGCGCGGCCGGGATCACGTAGGAGCCGGACAGCCAGCGGTGCAGGTCGACGTCGGCGCAGCGCTTGGAGCAGAACGGGCGGAATTGTTGCACCGCGGGCTTGGCACAGATTGGGCAGGGCTTGCCGGGCTGGATGTCGGTGTTCTCGGCCATCGCCTCACACCGCGTTGAGCCAGCCGAAATGGATCGGATAGCCCTCGCCGCCCAGCAGGCTTGCGGTTTCGTAAAGCGGCAGACCGACCACGTTGGTGTAGGAGCCGACGATCTTGATCACGAAGCTGCCGGCGATGCCCTGCACCGCATAGCCGCCGGCCTTGCCGCGCCACTCGCCGGAGGCGAGGTAGGATTCGATGTCCTGGTCGGACAGACGCTTGAAGCGCACGCGGGTCTCGATCAGGCGCTGGCGGAACGCCTCCTTCGGCGTCACCAGGCAGATCGCGGTATGGACGCGGTGATTGCGGCCCGAGAGGAGCCGCAGGCATTGCGCCGCCTCGTCGAGCATTTCGGCCTTGGGCAGGATGCGCCGGCCGACCGCGACCACGGTGTCGGCGGCGAGAATGAACGCGCCGCGCAGTTCCTCGTCCATGCGGAGCGACGCCAGCGCCGCTTCGGCCTTGGCCCGGGCCAGCCGGTTGGCCAGCGCGCGCGGCAACTCGCCCCGCTTCGGGGTCTCGTCGAGGTCGGCAGCGCGCAGCGCATCCGGCTCGATGCCGATCTGGTTGACGAGGCTGAGCCGCCGCGGCGACGCGGAGGCAAGGACGAGCTTGGGGCGGCCGATCATCGGTCTTCCTCTACCGGTCCAGGCCGATTCCTACAATATTTTGTCACAGCCACATCACTCGTTGCCGGGCGGGGCGTCGACGAAACGCTGCCGGATGCGCTTCGCCAGCATGTCGCGCACCTCGCGATAGGCCTGGAGGCGCTGCTCGCGGGTGCCCTCGATCGCGGTCGGGTCCGGGGTCGGCCAATACTCCACGTCCACGCCCGAGGTCCGGGTCAGTTCCAGCGCACGGTGATGCGCCTGCGGCGACAGCGTCACGATCAGGTCGAAATTCAGTCCCTCGAGGTCTTCGAGCTCCTCGAAGGTGGTCGGCTTATGCGCACCGATATCGATGCCGAGATCGGCCATCGCCGCCACCGCGAACGGATCGAGCTCGTCCTTGCGCACGCCTGCGGAGGCGACATAGGTCCCCGGCCCGGCCACCTGGCGCATCAGCGCGGACGCCATCGGCGAACGCACCGAATTCAGCCCGCAGGCGAACAGCACGGCCTGCGGCTTTGCTGCACCCGACGGGACCATCTCATCCCTTCCAGTGCAGCACGCAGATCAGAGTGAACAGCCGCCGCGCGGTGTCGAAGTCGAGCGTGACTTTGCCCTTGAGCCGCTCCTGCAACAGCTTCGAGCCTTCGTCGTGCAGCGCGCGCCGCCCCATGTCGAGCGCCTCGATGCGGTCCGGCGTGGCGCTGCGGATCGCGGCGTAATAGCTGTCGCAGACCAGGTAATAATCCTTCGCGACGCGGCGCATCGGCGACAGCGATAGATGATGCGCGATCACCGGCGATCCGTCCTCGCGCCGGATGTCGAAGACGAGCCGCGCGCCGGTGACGCTCAGATGCAGCGTGTAAGGGCCCTGCCCCTCCGCCTCGGGCGTGAAGCTGTTCTGTTCGAGGAGATCGTAGATCGCGGCGGCGCGCTCATGCTCGATGTCGGGATTGGCGCGACCGATGGAGTCTTCGTCGAGTGTGACGGCGATGAGGCGCCGATGATCAGCGGTTGAGCCTCGCGGGCTCATCACCGGTTGAACCGCATCGCGACCGAGCGCGCATGCGCGTCGAGGCCCTCGGCCTCGCCGAGCGTGATCGCCGCGGGGCCGAGCGCGCGCAACTGATCCGGGCCGCATTTGAGGATCGAGGTGCGCTTCATGAAATCGAGCACGCCGAGGCCCGACGAGAAGCGCGCCGAGCGCGCCGTCGGCAGCACATGGTTCGAGCCGCCGACATAATCGCCGATCGCCTCCGGCGTATGCGCGCCGAGGAAGATCGCGCCAGCATTGCGGATTCCGGCGGCAAGCTTCTCGCCGTCGCCCGAGGCGATTTCGAGATGCTCCGGCGCAATCGCATCGACCAGCGGCAGCGCCTCGTCGAGGTCGCGCACCATGATCACCGCGCCATAGTCGCGCCACGACGCGCTGGCGATCTTTTCGCGCGGCAGGGTCGCGAGCTGCGACGCGATCGCCTTCTCGACCTGCGCGGCGAGCGCTGCATCATCGGTGATCAGGATCGCCTGCGCGCTCGCGTCATGCTCGGCCTGCGCCAGCATGTCGGCCGCGATCCAGTCGGGATGGCCGTCGCGGTCGGAGAGGATCAGCACCTCGCTCGGCCCAGCGATCATGTCGATGCCGACCTTGCCGAATACCAGCCGCTTCGCCGCCGCGACATAAGCGTTGCCCGGCCCGACGATCTTCGCCACCGGCGCGATGCTCTGCGTGCCATAGGCCAGCGCCGCAACCGCCTGCGCGCCGCCGATGCGATAGATCTCGTCGACGCCGGCGAGATGCGCCGCCGCCAACACCAGCGGATTGAGCACGCCGTCGCGCGCCGGCACCACCATCACCAGCCGCCCGACGCCGGCGACCTTCGCCGGCACCGCATTCATCAGCACCGACGATGGATAGGCCGCGGTGCCGCCCGGCACATAGAGCCCGACCGCCTCGATCGCGGTCCAGCGATGCCCAAGCTCGACGCCGAGCGCATCGGTGAAGCGATCGTCCTCCGGCAATTGGCGGCGGTGATAGACCTCGATCCGCGAGCGCGCGAGCTCGAGCGCATCGAGCGCGGCGCGGTCGCAGGCTGCCGCCGCGCGTTCGATCTCGGCCGCGCCGACGCGCAGGCCGACCGCCGCGAGGTCGAGATTGTCGAAGGTTCTGGTGAGCTCGATCAGCGCCTCGTCGCCGCGCGCGATCACATCCGCAATGATGCCGCGCACCGCCTGCTCGACGTCGGTCGCGCTCTCCCGCTTGGTGGCGAGAAAGGCCCGGAAGCGCTGGGGGAAATCCGCGTCGCGGGTATCGAGGTGGATCGGCATGCCCGGTCAATGGCGCGCGACACGCCGGGCGTCAAGCGGGGCGCTGGCTCTTACCTCGCCCCGCTTGCGGGGAGAGGTCGGCGTGCGAAGCGCGCCGGGTGAGGGGGACTCTCAAAGTGCACAGAGCCCGACGTTGTGGCCCCGCGTTCGGGGAGAGCCCCCCTCACCCGGATCGCTGGCGCGATCCGACCTCTCCCCGCAAGCGGGGCGAGGTAAGGAAGAAAGAGCGGGCTACGCCTTGACGGCGATCTCGGTGCGCACCGGCTTTTCGTTCACGGTCCAGGCCTCACCGATATCGACCAGCTCGCATTCGAGGCATTCGACATCGAGCCGCAGCACCACGTCATCGTCGAAAATCAGCTGCACCACCCCGCCTGGCCCATCGACCGGCAGGAAGTCGACCGCCAGGAGATTGAGCACGCTCTCCTTCGCCTTGGGGTCGACGTTGCGGCACTTGAGGCCGGCGACGCGGTCGAAGCGCAGCGCGCTGCGACAGCGCTTGAGCGATTGCTCGCCGCTCTCGGCGGCCAGCCAGTCGAAGCGATCGAGCGCCACGATCAGGCGCTTTTCCTGCGGCCGCCATAGCACGTCAGCGACCCGGACATTCGCATCCTGCAGATGCGCCGAAACGACTTCGAGATCCTCCGCGTCCAGCGCGACGAATTTGAGATGATCCATGATGTTTGCCGCTGTTGAGGACGATGCCTGTGACCGACACTTAGGGGCGCGGACGGAGACCTGCAAGCCGCGGCAGAGGCGTTTCTTCGGTGAGCGATCCCGCCTTAAGCCACCACCCCCCGCGAAAGTGTTAGGTCCCGGAAGATTGGACAGGGCTTGGAGCGGAGCCAGGTATTCGAGGCATTTAAGGCGGGTTCGATTGTAATCGTAGACGAAGCGGTTGAGGAAGGCATCTCGATCGGCATGGGATGCAAACAGGCGATGAGCGTTACCGCGTTTAGGCTCGCGGCCGATCGCGTCGACAATACGGCGATTGAAGCGTTCGACCAGCCCGTTGGTCTGCGGTCGATAGGCTCTAGTGAGGCGGTGATCGATACCGCGTTTAGCACAGAGCTTATCGAAGATATGCTTTCCGGAAGGCTTGTTGAGAGGCTTGTCCTTCATATCGACGGCGAAGCGGTCGGTGAACTCGCTGCCATTGTCAGTGAGGATGGTGCGAACGGGATACGGGAAGTGGGCGAGGAAGCGTTCTAAGAAGCCTGCCGCAGTCTCGGCATCGCGCTTGAGATGAATCTCCAGGTAGACGTAGCGCGTGGCATGGTCGATCGCGACGAAGGCATAGCTCTTGCGCCGCTCCAAGGCCGGAAGATGCTTGAGATCCATATGGATGAAGCCGACCCCGGCCTGCTCGAAGCGGCCGATCGATGGCTTCTCTGCTTTGCTTCGGCGACTGAGGTCGTGTCGCTTAAGACAGCGATGGATGGCGCTACGCGAGAGCTTGGGATTGGCACAGCGACGCATCACCTCGGTGATGTCGTCGAGGGGCAATTGCAGGTCCTTCCGAAGTTCGCAGACCAAGGCCTGCTCGAGCGGCGAGAGGCTGGTCGTCAGAGTCTTTGGCGTATGTGAGCGATCAGCGACGCTGCCGCGCCCACGCCAGCGGCGGATGGTCGTCTCGCTCACTCCCAGCTCAATGGCCAACTCCGCGACCGACCGCTTGCTGCGCTGGATGTAGCTTCTTGTCTTCGGTGTCGTCGTGGCGTTGGCGTGTAGGTTCACTTCCATGACCGAGGCGCTCCCTCACATAAGCGACACCTCGTTCTACACCGATTCCATCCACCCAATCCCCCGGGACCGTACACGAAAGCGGGGGGTCCAGTACGCCGTGTCCTATCGATAGAAAGCCGGAGAGACATTGCCTCCGTCGTTCTTCACGGCGTACTGGGCCCCCCGCTTTCGCGGAGGGCGACCACCGGTGATGGGGAACGTCCCGTGGACTACGTTCAGCCGTTCTCGAACCCGACCTCGCGCCACAGGTCCCGCGCCGAGGGGTCGACAAAGGCCCGGATCAGCGCCCGCGCCGGTTCCGCCTGGGCAGACCCCGTCCGCACCGCGGCCACATAAACCGTGGTGTTGCCGTAAGGCGCCGGCAGCGGGCCGACCACCGCGGCGCCCTTCACCGGCAGGATCTCGCTGATGAAGGTGAAGCCGATCTCGGCGTCGCCGGCGGCCACGCATTTCGCGACGTCGACACCGCCGGCGCAGCGCTTCGCCTTGGCGTTGATCACCTCGGACAGGCCGATGCGCTCAAACAGCCCATTGAGATAGGTGCCCGCGGTGCCGCCGACCGCGAGGTCCGAGAGCGCGACCGAGCCCGCCGCGATCACGGTCTGCCGGAATGCTTCCGCCGTCCCGATGTCCGGACACGCCGCGCCCGCGCGCACGCACATGCCGATGCTGGTCGAACCGAGCACGATCCGGGTCGCTCCATCGACCACGCCCTCCCCGGCCATCTCATCGATCGCCGAGGCCGAGACGATGACGATGTCGTGCTGCTCGCCGTCGGCCAGCCGCTTGCGCACCGTCCCGACGGGCGAATAGCTGTGTTCGACCGCATGTCCGGTCCGTTGGGTGAACTGTTCGGCGAGCGGCCGGGTCGCTTCCTGCACCGCACGGGCGCCGATCAATCGCAAGGTCATGGTCACCGCCGGATGTGAAGGGATCAGAATGACGACGAAGGGACGTCTCGGCGAGAGTGTGCCGCGTTCCTTCTTGCCGGAAAAGAGGGCAACAATGGCACCGCGAATCACTCCTTCGCGCCAAAGGATTCCGACATGACGAAACGCCGCAACGCGATCGCCCTTCTGCTGATGGCAGCGCTCACATGTGTGGGATGGAATTCAGCAGCCAATGCCGCCGGCGCGGGCCAGATAAACCGCGACGTCAACGCGACGCTGGAGCGGCTTTACCGTCAGGCGCCGGGAACCCGTGACCTCGCCGCACGGGCGGCCGGCATCCTGGTGTTTCCGACCATCGTGAAAGCCGGGATCGGGATCGGTGGCGAATATGGCGAGGGCGCGCTGCGTGTCGGCGGCACCTCGGTCGGCTATTACAACACCATCTCGGCCTCGATCGGCTTCCAGCTCGGCGCGCAGGCGCGCTCCGTTATCATCATGTTCATGACGCCGGATGCGCTCGCGGGTTTCCGCCGTGTCGATGGCTGGAAGGTCGGCGTCGACGGCTCGGTGGCGATCATCACCCTGGGCGCCGGCGGTTCGCTCGACTCCGACAAGATCACGCGCCCGGTAATCGGCTTCATCCAGGACCCGAAGGGCCTGATGTATAACCTGACGCTCGAAGGCACCAAGATCAGCCGCATGCGGCTGTGAAGCAGCGTCGCTGGCAACGAAAAGCCCCGCCTCACGGCGGGGCTTTTTTGTATTCCGACTTTGAACAGGAGGACTATTTCTTCCTGACGCGCTCGGCGCGGGCGCGGGCTTCGGTAGCGTATTCGAGCTCGGTGCCGACGTTGTCGCTGAGCGAACTTTCCGACACGACGCGCTCCTCGCCGGCCAATTCGCCGCGAATGCGGTAGCGGGTTTCGCTCTGGTTATATTCCGCCGGCATCTGCCGAATGATCACGTAGCGGCCAGCAACATCACCGATCGGGGTGTGCTCTACGCTCTGGCCGACAGAAAACTTGGAATCCATTGTAGTGTCGTCCCTTTGAAAGTGGCTCATGACCCGGGCGGCCACGACGATATGGCGGGTTTCTAGCACAATCCTGCGGACCGATGGGGATAACGACGCGGACCGGACGCAGGATTTCTCGGTCGATTTTTGATCCT
>CANKHJ010000216.1 GCA_947481635.1 Bradyrhizobiaceae bacterium | reverse complement strand
TGCGGCCTGCCGAAGAAGATGGCGCTCGAGCTGTTCAAGCCGTTCATCTACTCGCGGCTCGACGCCAAGGGCCTGTCCACCACGGTGAAGCAGGCGAAGAAGCTCGTCGAGAAGGAGAAGCCCGAGGTCTGGGATATTCTCGACGAGGTGATCCGCGAGCATCCGGTGCTGCTGAACCGCGCACCGACGCTGCATCGTCTCGGAATCCAGGCCTTCGAGCCGGTGCTGATCGAAGGCAAGGCGATCCAGCTTCATCCGCTGGTCTGCGCCGCGTTCAACGCCGACTTCGACGGCGACCAGATGGCCGTGCACGTCCCGCTGTCGCTCGAAGCGCAGTTGGAAGCGCGCGTCCTGATGATGTCGACCAACAACATCCTGCATCCGGCGAATGGTCAGCCGATCATCGTGCCGTCGCAGGATATCGTGCTTGGCCTCTATTATCTGTCGCTGATGCGCAGTGAAGCCACTGACAAGGACATCAAGGGCTTCGGCGACATGGCGCAGATCGAGCACGCGCTCAACGCCAAGGCGATCGATCTGCATACCAAGATCCGCTATCGCGTCACCAACATCGACGAGAAGGGCAACGACGTTAAGAAGTGGTACGAGACCACTCCGGGCCGCGTCATGCTCGGCGAGATCCTGCCGCGCAACGTCAAGACGCCGTTCGATGTGGTCAACAAGCTGATGACCAAGCGCGAGATCTCCAGCACGATCGATCAGGTCTATCGTCACTGCGGTCAGAAAGAGACGGTCATCTTCTGCGACCGGATCATGGCGCTCGGCTTCCACAACGCCTTCAAGGCGGGCATCTCCTTCGGCAAGGACGACATGGTCGTGCCGGAGAAGAAGTGGAAGATCGTTGATTCGACCCGCAACCTCGTCAAAGAGTTCGAGCAGCAATACAACGACGGCCTGATCACCCAGGGTGAGAAATACAACAAGGTCGTCGATGCCTGGTCGAAGTCCACCGACCTGATTGCCGAAGAGATGATGAAGGAAATCTCGGCGGTCAAGAAGGACAAGGGCGGCCGCGATGCTCAGGTCAACTCGATCTACATGATGGCTCATTCCGGCGCGCGTGGTTCGCCCGCCCAGATGCGTCAGCTCGCCGGCATGCGTGGCCTGATGGCCAAGCCGTCGGGCGAGATCATCGAGAGCCCGATCATTTCGAACTTCAAGGAAGGCCTCTCCGTGCTCGAGTACTTCAACTCGACCCACGGCGCGCGCAAGGGACTGGCCGACACCGCGCTGAAGACGGCCAACTCCGGCTATCTGACGCGTCGTCTGGTCGACGTGGCGCAGGATTCGATCATCACGACGCTGGATTGCGGCACCTCGAAGGGCATCTCGGTGCGCGCGGTGATCGACGCCGGCACCGTGGTGGCCTCGCTGGGGATTCGGATTCTTGGCCGCACCACGGCCGAGGACATCCGCGATCCGTCGTCCCACAAGATCGTGCTGAAGCAGGGCACGCTGATCACCGAGCCTGAAGTCGAACTGGTCGCCAATGCCGGTGTGCAGGAGGTGAAGATCCGCTCCGTGCTCACCTGCGAGACCACCAATGGCTGTTGCGCGGCATGCTACGGGCGCGATCTTGCCCGCGGCACACCGGTCAACATGGGCGAGGCGGTGGGTGTCATCGCCGCCCAGTCGATCGGCGAGCCGGGCACGCAGCTCACCATGCGTACGTTCCACATCGGCGGCGCGGCTCAGATCTCCGAGCAGTCGTTCATCGAGTCGAATTTCGACGGCACGATCAAGATCAAGAACAAGGCCATCGCCAAGAACTCGGAAGGCGTTGTTGTCGCCATGGCGCGCAACATGGTGGTGGCGGTCCTAGATCCGGACGGCACGGAGCGTGCGGTGCATCGTATCCAATACGGCGCGCGCGTGCGCGTCGACGACGGCGATCAGGTCAAGCGTGGCCAGCGCATCGCCGAATGGGATCCCTACACCCGGCCGCTGTTGACCGAAGTGGAAGGCATCATCGGCTTCGAGGACCTGGTCGAAGGTCAGTCGATGTCGGAAGCGGTCGACGAGTCGACCGGCATCGCGAAGCGCGTGGTCATCGACTGGCGGACCGGTTCGACCCGGAAAGACCAGCAGGATCTGCGTCCGTCGATCGTGATCAAGGGCAAGGACGGCAAGGTCCTCAAGCTCGCACGTGGCGGCGACGCGCGTTACCAACTCGCGGTGGATGCGATCATCTCGGTCGATCCGGGCGGCACCATCAAGGCGGGCGACGTCATCGCGCGTATCCCGACCGAGAGCGCCAAGACGCGCGACATCACCGGCGGTCTGCCGCGGGTGGCGGAGCTGTTCGAGGCACGCAAGCCGAAGGATGCCGCGACCATCGCGGAGATCTCCGGCACGGTGCGTTTCGGCAAGGACTACAAGAACAAGCGCCGCATCACGATCGAGCCGGCGGACAAGAATGAAGAGACGAAGGAATACCTGATCCCGAAGGGCAAGCACATCTATCTCCAGGATGGCGATGCGATCGAGAAGGGTGACTCCATCGTCGAGGGCAATCCGGCGCCGCACGACATCCTTGCGATCAAGGGCGTCGAGGAGCTTGCCGCCTATCTCGTCAACGAGATCCAGGAGGTCTATCGGCTCCAGGGCGTACAGATCAACGACAAGCACATCGAGGTGATCGTTCGCCAGATGCTGCAGAAGGTCGAGATCGACGACGCCGGCGAGACCGAGCTGATCGAAGGCGAGCAGATCGACAAGATCGAACTCGACGAGATCAATGCGCGTGGTGCGGAAGAGGGCAAGAAGCCCGCAACCGGCCACCCCATCCTGCTCGGCATCACCAAGGCCTCGCTGCAGACCCGCTCCTTCATCTCGGCGGCGTCGTTCCAGGAGACCACGCGCGTGCTCACCGAGGCTGCCGTCAACGGCAAGGTGGATACGCTCGAAGGCCTCAAGGAGAACGTCATCGTCGGCCGGCTGATCCCGGCAGGCACCGGCGCTTTCATGAACGAGCTGCGAGAAGTCGCGGTGAAGCGCGATGCGCTGATCCTCGACGAGCGCGAGAAGGATGCCGCGATCAAGGCCGCCGCGGCGGTCGAGCTGACTGCGCTGCCCGCGGCGGAGTAAACCGCAGCCGAGTCGCGCGAAAGAATCAGGGCCGCTCCGCTGGAGCGGCCCTTTTCTCTGACTTAGGCGTCCGAAAGGCCGAATTCGGGGCAGGGAAGTCGGCCAATGGCCGAGTCGACGGCTGGCCGGAACTAAAATCCGGCCTATCTTCTTCCGAGATAGCCAGGGTAGGGTGCCGTAACGGCATATTGGCCGCAAAGCCCCGCAGGCTCGACACTTTCCGGCCCTGCCGCCTTGACTTCGCCCCCCTGCGCCGTTAGAAACCGCCAACTTTCGGCAGGCGGTGAGCTTCGCTTGCTTCGGAACGGCTTACCTGAGCCCCTAAGGTCTTGAGAGCGTTGCGTATTTTCTCAGACTTGTGGGCGCGGGCCCTCCCGCCTCGAAGAAAGAAGCTCAAACGCTGCCTCTGACGTCACGCTGTGTCAGATGCTGATGCATGACCGTTTCGCTTTGCGGGGCGGTCCTCTGTAACTGAAACGCGCGCCTTCCAAATCGGGAAGGACCGCGCGGATTTGCTTTGCGCGTCTGGTTCGGCGCGGAAAATCCGGAGCCTGGCTCCGAAACTTGAGGTGAAGGCGAACGATGCCGACGATCAACCAGCTGATCCGTCACCCCCGAGTGGCGCAAAAGGCCCGCAAGACGGTGCCGGCGCTGCAGCAATCGCCGCAGAAGCGCGGCGTGTGCACGCGCGTCTATACGACGACCCCGAAGAAGCCGAACTCAGCGTTGCGTAAGGTTGCCAAGGTGCGCCTGACCAACGGCTTCGAGGTCATCGGCTACATCCCGGGTGAAGGCCATAACCTGCAAGAGCATTCGGTGGTGATGATCCGCGGCGGTCGCGTGAAGGATCTGCCGGGCGTTCGTTACCACATTCTCCGCGGCGTCCTCGATACCCAGGGCGTCAAGAACCGCAAGCAGCGCCGTTCGAAATACGGCGCGAAGCGTCCGAAATAATCCGGAGAGACTGAGCGATGTCCCGCCGTCATGGTGCAGAAAAGCGCGAGATCCAGCCCGACCCGAAATTCGGGAATCTGGTGGTCTCAAAATTCATGAATTCGGTGATGTATTCCGGCAAGAAGTCGGTCGCCGAAAACATCGTCTATGGCGCCTTCGATATCATCGAAGGCAAGACCAAGGCGAGCCCGGTTGGCGTGTTCCAGCAGGCGTTGGACAACGTGATGCCTTCGATCGAAGTGCGTTCACGGCGTGTCGGCGGCGCGACCTACCAGGTGCCGGTCGAAGTGCGCACCAATCGCCGCCAGGCGCTCGGTATCCGCTGGATCATCGCTGCGGCGCGCGATCGCAACGAGAAGACCATGACCGAGCGGCTCTCAGCCGAGTTGCTCGACGCGTCGAATAACAGGGGGAACGCCGTCAAGAAGCGGGAAGACACGCACCGGATGGCGGAAGCCAACCGCGCGTTCTCGCATTACCGCTGGTGACGGCCCAACAGGACCGATCGTAAGGACCCCCTATGCCACGCAATCATCCCCTCTCGGACTACCGCAACTTCGGTATCATGGCGCATATCGACGCCGGCAAGACCACGACCACCGAGCGGATTCTCTACTATACCGGCAAGTCGCATAAGATCGGCGAGGTGCATGAAGGCGCCGCGACGATGGATTGGATGGAGCAGGAGCAAGAGCGCGGCATCACGATCACGTCCGCCGCGACGACCGCGATCTGGAACGACCATCGCCTGAACATCATCGATACCCCCGGCCACGTGGACTTCACCATCGAGGTAGAGCGTTCGCTGCGCGTGCTCGACGGCGCGGTATGCGTGCTGGATTCGAACCAGGGCGTGGAGCCGCAGACCGAGACCGTCTGGCGTCAGGGCGACAAGTACAAAGTTCCGCGTATCGTCTTCGCCAACAAGATGGACAAGATCGGCGCGGACTTCTTCCAGTGCCTCAAGGACATCGTCGACCGCCTCGGTGCGAAGCCGATCGCGATCCAGTTGCCGATCGGCGCCGAGAATAATTTCAAGGGCCTCATCGATCTCGTGAAGATGAAGGGCATCGTCTGGAACGACGAGTCGCTCGGCGCCAAGTTCGATTACATCGATATCCCGGAAGACATGGTCGAGCAGGCCAAGGAATATCGCGAGAAGATGGTCGAAGCGGCCGTCGAACTCGATGACGACGCGCTGACCAATTTCCTCGAAGGCAAGGAGCCGGACGAGGCGACGCTCAAGAAGCTGATCCGCAAGGCCGTGATCACCGGCGCCTTCTTCCCGGTGCTGTGTGGCTCGGCGTTCAAGAATAAGGGCGTGCAGCCGCTGCTCGATGCCGTCGTCGACTATCTGCCGTCGCCGCTCGACGTGCCCGCGATCAAGGGTATCGACGACCGGGGCAACGAGATTGACCGTCATGCGGACGACAGCGAGCCGGTCGCGCTCCTCGCGTTCAAGATCATGGACGATCCGTTCGTCGGCACCATTACGTTCTGCCGCATCTATTCCGGCGTCCTGACCAGCGGCATGGGCCTGGTGAATTCGACTCGCGATCGTAAGGAGCGGGTGGGTCGCATGCTGCTGATGCATGCGAATAACCGCGAAGACATCAAGGAAGCCTATGCCGGCGACATCGTCGCGCTGGCGTCGCTGAAAGAGACGCGCACCGGTGACACGCTGTGCGATCCGAAGTCGCAGGTGATCCTGGAGAAGATGGAATTCCCCGAGCCGGTCATCGAGATCGCGATCGAGCCGAAGTCCAAGGCCGACCAGGAGAAGCTCGGCGTCGCGCTGGCGAAGCTCGCCAACGAGGATCCGTCGTTCCGTGTCTCGACCGATCCGGAGAGCGGCCAGACCATCCTCAAGGGGATGGGCGAACTGCATCTCGACATCAAGGTCGATATCCTGCGCCGCACCTACAAGGTCGATGCCAATATCGGCGCGCCCCAGGTGGCCTATCGCGAGAAGATCACCAAGTCGGTCACGATCGACTACACGCACAAGAAGCAGACCGGCGGTACCGGTCAGTATGCCAAGGTCAAGATCGTCGCTGAACCGAACGAGCCGGGTAAAGGCTTCGAATTCGAGAGCAAGATCGTTGGCGGCAACGTGCCGAAGGAATACATCCCGGGTGTCGAGAAGGGCCTCGAGTCGGTTCTCGGTGCTGGCATTCTCGCCGGCTTCCCGGTTGTCGACCTCAAGGTGTCGCTGATCGACGGCGGCTACCACGAAGTGGATTCGTCGGCACTGGCCTTCGAAATCGCGTCGCGCGCGGCTTTGCGTGAAGCGCTTCAGAAGGGCCACTCGGTCCTGCTCGAGCCGATCATGAAGGTCGAGGCGGTGTCGCCGGAAGACTATACCGGTTCGGTGATCGGCGATCTCAATTCGCGGCGTGGCCAAATTCAGGGCCAGGACATGCGCGGCAACGCCAATGTCATCACCGCGATGGTGCCGCTGGCCAACATGTTCGGTTACGTCAATACGCTACGCTCCATGAGTCAGGGGCGCGCAACCTTCACGATGCAGTTCGACCACTACGCCGAAGTGCCGAAGGCGGTTGCAGAAGAAGTTCAGGCGAAGTTCGCCTAAGTCAACGCAAGCATAGATTTCGACGGAGAGCCCCATGGCCAAAGCCAAATTCGAACGTAACAAGCCGCACTGCAATATCGGCACCATCGGTCACGTCGACCATGGCAAGACATCGCTGACGGCAGCGATCACCAAGGTCCTGGCCGAAACGGGCGGTGCCACGTTCACGGCCTACGACATGATCGACAAGGCGCCGGAAGAGAAGGCGCGCGGCATCACGATCTCGACCGCTCACGTTGAGTACGAGACCAAGAACCGCCACTACGCCCACGTCGACTGCCCCGGCCACGCCGATTATGTGAAGAACATGATCACCGGCGCCGCGCAGATGGACGGCGCGATCCTGGTCGTGTCGGCCGCCGACGGCCCGATGCCGCAGACCCGTGAGCACATCCTGCTCGCGCGTCAGGTCGGCGTGCCTGCCCTGGTCGTGTTCATGAACAAGGTCGACATGGTCGACGATCCGGAACTGCTTGAGCTGGTTGAGCTCGAAGTTCGCGAATTGCTCTCGAAGTACCAGTTCCCCGGCGACAAGATCCCGATCGTCAAGGGCTCGGCGCTGATGGCGCTGGAAGACAAGGAGCCGAAGCTCGGTCACGACGCGATCCTCGAGCTGATGGCCGCCGTCGACAGCTACATCCCTCAGCCTGAGCGCCCGATCGATCTGCCGTTCCTGATGCCGGTCGAAGACGTGTTCTCGATCTCCGGCCGCGGCACGGTCGTGACCGGCCGTGTCGAGCGCGGCATCGTCAAGGTTGGCGAAGAAGTCGAGATCGTCGGTCTGAAGGACACCCAGAAGACCATCGTCACCGGCGTTGAGATGTTCCGCAAGCTGCTCGATCAGGG
>CANKHJ010000215.1 GCA_947481635.1 Bradyrhizobiaceae bacterium | reverse complement strand
TCGCTGCCGTTTGTGATCCTGACCACGGCGCTGATGCCGCTCTGCATCATCGCGAGCTGGACCGCGATCACCAAGCGTGTCCAGGAATACATGATTGCGTTTCTGGTGCTCGAGACGCTGATGATCGGCACCTTCTCGGCGCTCGATCTGGTGCTGTTCTACCTATTTTTCGAGGGCGGCCTGATCCCGATGTTCCTGATCATCGGCGTCTGGGGTGGGCCGCGGCGCGTCTATGCGAGCTTCAAGTTCTTCCTCTATACGCTCGCCGGTTCGGTGCTGATGCTGCTCGCCATCATGGCGATGTATTTTCAGGCCGGCACCACCGACATCCCGACGCTGATTGCGCACAAATTCCCGCTCAATCTGCAGACCTGGGCCTGGCTCGCTTTCTTCGCATCCTTCGCGGTGAAGATGCCGATGTGGCCGGTGCATACCTGGCTGCCGGATGCCCATGTCGAGGCGCCGACGGCAGGGTCGGTGATCCTGGCGGCGATCCTGCTGAAGATGGGTGGCTACGGCTTCCTGCGCTTCTCGCTGCCGATGTTCCCGGTGGCCTCGGCGGATTTCGCGCCGCTGGTGTTTGCGTTGTCGGTGATCGCGATCGTCTACACCTCGCTGGTCGCGCTGGTGCAGGAGGACATGAAGAAGCTGATCGCCTATTCCTCGGTGGCGCATATGGGCTTCGTCACCATGGGCATCTTCGCTGCGACGACGCAGGGCGTCGCCGGCGGTATTTTCCAGATGATCTCCCATGGCTTCGTCTCGGGCGCGCTGTTCCTCTGCGTCGGCGTGGTCTACGACCGGCTGCATACCCGCGAGATCGCGGCCTATGGCGGCCTTGTTACCCGCATGCCGTTCTATGCCTTCACCTTCCTGCTGTTCACCATGGCCAATGTCGGCCTGCCGGGCACCTCAGGCTTCGTCGGTGAATTCCTGGCGCTGATCGGCACCTTCAAGGTCAATATCTGGGTCGCAACGGTTGCAAGCCTCGGGGTGATCCTGTCGGCCTGCTATGCGCTGTGGCTCTATCGCAAGGTGGTGTTCGGCAAGCTCGACAAGCCAAGCCTCGCCGGCATCCGCGACCTCGAATACCGCGAGATCGTCACGCTCGCGCCGCTGGTGGTGCTGACCATCCTTTTCGGTATCTATCCGAAGCCGGTCCTCGACATGTCGGCGGCCTCGGTCGCCAATCTCATTGAGAACTACAACACGGCGCTCAAAGCGGTGAAGTCCGCCGCGCTGATGGTGAATTGATGGACGTCGTCGATTTCAACACGCTGCGCCCGGCGCTGCCGGAGCTTCTGCTCGCCGGCGGCGCGATGGCGCTCCTCATGCTCGGCGCGTTTCGCAGCAGCGAGGGGACAGCCACCCTGGTCAACTGGCTCGCCATCGCGCTGCTGCTCATCGCCGGCGCCGTCATTCTCGCCATGCCGCCCGGAACGCAGACCACTTTCGGCGGCAGCTTCGTGGTCGACGGCTTCGCCCGCTTCCTCAAGTTATTGGCGCTGACCGGCTCCGCGACCGCGATCATCCTGTCGCTCGACTACAACAAGGTGCGGAAGCGGCAGAAATTCGAATATGCGGTTCTGATCCTGCTCTCGACCACCGGCATGCTGATGCTGATCTCGGCGGCCGATCTGATCGCGCTCTACCTCGGCCTTGAGCTGATGAGCCTGTCGCTCTATGTGCTCGCCGCATTCGACCGTGACAATGCACGCGCAACGGAGGCCGGCCTGAAATACTTCGTGCTCGGCGCGCTCTCGTCGGGAATGCTGCTCTACGGCGCGTCCCTGATTTACGGCTTCACCGGCACGGTGAGCTTCGTCGGTATCGCCAAGGCGGCGACCGCTCCGAGCCTCGGGCTGATCTTCGGCATCGTGTTCCTGTTTGCCGGCTTCTGCTTCAAGATTTCCGCCGTGCCGTTCCACATGTGGACGCCGGATGTCTATGAAGGCGCTCCGACGCCGGTGACCGCCTTCTTCGCCTCTGCGCCCAAGGTGGCCGCCGCCGCGATGTTCGTGCGGGCCACCATGGTGTCGTTCCCCGCGATCACTGCGCAGTGGCAGCAGATCGTGGTGTTCGTCGCGATTGCCTCGATGGCGCTCGGCTCTTTCGCCGCGATCGGACAGACCAACATCAAGCGCCTGATGGCCTATTCCTCGATCGGGCATATGGGCTTCGCACTGGTCGGTTTGGCGGCCGGCAGCGCCGAGGGCGTGCAGGGCGTGCTGATCTATATGGCGATCTACATGAGCATGACGCTCGGCGCCTTTGCCTGCATCCTGGCGATGCGGCAGGGCGATACCTTCGTCGAGAATATCTCCGACCTGTCCGGCCTCGCGCGCACCAAGCCGGGCATGGCCTTCTTCCTGGCGCTGCTGCTGTTTTCGCTGGCCGGCATTCCGCCGCTGGCGGGCTTCTTCGCCAAGTTCTACGTGTTCCTCGCCGCGATCCAGTCGGGCCTCTACGCGCTCGCGGTGATCGGCGTGCTGACCAGCGTGGTGGGCGCCTATTATTACCTGCTGATCGTCAAGGTGATGTATTTCGACGAGCCGTCGCCAGGCTTCGAGCGCATGCCGTTCGCGTTGAAAGCGGTGCTCGGCGTCAGCGGGCTGTTCAATCTTCTGTTCATCGTCTGGCCGGCGCCGCTGATCAACGCCGCGAGCGCGGCGGCCAAATCGCTGTTCTGATGGCCACTGCGCTGGGACCGCGCGCGGCATCCGCGGGCTTCCGACTGCTGTCCCTCGATACCGTCGCATCGACCAATATCGAAGCGCTCGCGCGTGCCGGCGAAGACCGGCTCTGGGTGACGGCGCGCGAGCAGACCGCCGGCCGCGGACGGCGCGGCCGCTCCTGGGCCTCCCAGCCCGGCAACCTCTATGCGAGCCTGCTGCTGCAAACACCCGCGGCCACCGCGCGATGCCCGGAGCTCTCCTTCGTCGCGGCGCTGGCTGTTCATGACGCCGTCGCTCCGGTCGCGGCGCGGATCAAGTGGCCGAATGATCTGCTGATCGAGGGCCGCAAGTTCACCGGGATCCTGATCGAGTCCGGCCGGGACAATGCAGTCGTGATCGGCATCGGCGTCAATTGCGCGCATCATCCCGACGGCACCGATTATCCGGCCTCGGACCTCGACGGGCGTTTCTTGCCGGAGCAGCTCTTCGCGGCGCTGTCGGATGCGATGGTATTGCGGCTGGGGCAATGGCAGGACGGCTTCGCCTCGATCCGCGCCGACTGGCTTGCCCGTGCGTCGGGGCTGGGCGAGGCGATTGACGTTCGGCTGCCGAACAGCACCATCTCGGGGCTCTTCGAGGACCTCGACGAGGCGGGACGGCTGATGTTGCGGTTGCCCGACGGGCGATTGGAGCCTATTGCGGCCGGAGATGTCTTTCCCCTGGTCCGCGAGAAAGTAACCGCCTGATGGCCTCACACGGCGACGCATTGGTCTTCGCACCGCTCGGCGGTGTCGGCGAGATCGGCATGAATGTGGCGGTCTACGGCCTTGGTGACGAGCGTCAGCGGCAATGGATCGCGGTCGACCTCGGCGTGTCGTTTGCGGGCGACGATCTGCCCGGCATCGACCTGGTATTGCCCGACATCCGTTTTCTCGTAGCGCAAAGGAAGAACCTGCACGGTATCATCCTGACGCATGCGCATGAGGATCATTTCGGCGCGATGCTCGACCTCTGGCCGCGCCTCAAGGTGCCGGTCTACGCGACCGCGTTCACGGCGGCCTTGCTCGAAGCCAAGGCGGCGAGCGAGCCGGGGGCGCCGAAGATTCCGGTGACGATCATTCCGCTCGGCGGCCGCTTCAAGGCTGGGCCCTTCGATATCGAGCTGGTCTCGATGGCGCATTCGATCCCGGAATCGAATGGGCTGATCATCCGCACGCCGCACGGCAACGTCCTTCATACCGGCGATTGGAAGATCGACACCGCGCCGGTGCTTGGGCCGAAGACCGACGAGGCCAAGCTGCGCGCCTTCGGCGATGAAGGCTGCGCCGTGATGATCGGCGATTCAACCAACGCGGTGCGGGACGGGCGCTCGCCCTCGGAGACCGATGTCGCGAAATGCCTGCGCGAATTGATCAGCTCCGCGCCGGGCCGCGTCGCGGTGACGACCTTTGCCTCGAATGTCGGGCGCCTGCGCGCCGTCGCGGAGGCGGCCTTCGCCTGCGGTCGTGAAGTGGTGCTGGTCGGCCGCGCGATGGATCGCATCTCGCAGGTCGCGCGCGAGACTGGCTATCTCGACGGCGTTCCGGAATTCCGCAGCGTCGAGACCTATGGCTATCTGCCGGCGGACAAGGTCGTGGCGCTCTGCACTGGCAGCCAGGGCGAACCGCGCGCCGCGCTGGCGCGCATTGCGCAGGACGAGCACCCGGAAGTGACGCTGTCGCATGGCGACCGCGTGATCTTTTCGGCGCGCGCCATTCCTGGCAACGAGAAGGCGATCGGGCGCGTAATCAATGGCCTGATCATGCAGGGCATCGAGGTCATCACCGACCGCACCCATCTGGTCCATGTCTCGGGACATCCGCGCCGCGAGGAACTCAAGGACATGCTCTCCTGGGTACGGCCGCAGACCCTGATCCCGGTGCATGGCGAAGCGTTGCACATGGCCGAGCATGCCAAGCTCGGGCTCGCAGCGGGGGTCCCGCAGGTCCTGATGTGCCAGGATGGCGACTTGATCCAGCTTGCGCCAGGCAAGCCCAGCGTGATCGACGAGGTGCCGGCCGGGCGCGTCTACAAGGACGGCTCGATCCTGGTCGCGGCCGAGGAACGCACCGTCGCGGATCGCCGCAAGCTCGGCTTCGGCGGCATCGTGTCGGTCGCGATCGCACTCACCGATAAGGGCGAATTGGCAGCCGATCCGGAGATCGAGATGACCGGAATTCCGCCACGCGATCAGGAGGGCCGCGAATTTGCCGGGCTGGCCTATGACGCCGTGGTGCAAGCGTTCGACTCCATGCCGCGCGCGCGCAGGCGTGATCCGGAAAGCGTCGCGGAATCGGTCCGGCGCGCGGTGCGCTCCTCGATCGCCGGCCCGTGGCGCAAGAAGCCGATGGTCCATGTGCATATCTTGACGCTATGATGCGTCCATGATCGGCCGGTTGAACCACGTGGCACTCGCGGTGCCCGACATCGCCGCTGCCTCGCGCCTCTATCGCGAGGCGCTCGGCGCCGAGGTCTCCGCGCCGGTACCGTTGCCTGAGCATGGTGTCACGACGGTGTTCGTCACGCTGCCGAATACCAAGATCGAGTTGCTCGAGCCGCTAGGCGCGGACTCGCCGATCGCGAAATTCCTCGAGCGTGCGCCCGACGGCGGCATGCATCACGTCTGTTACGAGGTCGACGATATCATCGCCGCGCGCGACACGCTGACGGCGCATGGCGCCCGCGTGATCGGCAGCGGCGAGCCGAAGATCGGCGCGCATGGCAAGCCGGTGCTGTTCCTGCATCCCAAGGATTTCTTCGGCACGTTGATCGAGATCGAACAGGCGTGAGGATCCCCCCGTGGCCGTGACCACCGCGATCGCAATCTACTTCGTGTTGTGGTGGGTCGTGCTGTTTGCGGTCCTGCCATTTGGCGTGCGCAGTCAGCAGGAGAGCGGCAGCTTCGCGCAAGGCACCGATCCCGGCGCGCCCTCGGTCGCGTCGATCGCCAAACGCCTGGCCTGGAACACGGTCGTGACGGGAATCGTGTTCGCGATCGGTGCGACGATCTACATCTACCGGCTGGTCTCGCTGAACGATCTCGGCACGCTTTGGGGTTTGCTCGGCTAGAGCGCGAGCGCGCTCTAGCTTTTTGTTTGAGCATGATCTTTTCGGAAAACCGGTCTCCACTTTTCCGGATCATGCTGCCAAAAAAAGAGGGCAGGGCTTTCGCCCCGCCCAAATCGATTTCTTTAGTCCGCTTGGTTCCGCTGTTGTTGTTTGCGGAACGGCTGCAGATACTGCGCCTGCGGTTTCGTCCTCCCAGACTTGGACCGCAAAGCGAGACTGTAAGGGTCTTTGCCCCCCGGCCCGATTTGCAAGCGCGACGCTAGCCGATCACGCTATGGTTGTCATCGAAAAGTGGGCACTAGTGCTCAAAAATTCCTCTGCCCACGAGGCCCTAGCCCACCATCTATGGGCAGATGTGTGTTGGGAACTGGCGGTAATCGCCAGCACTGCAACTGCCCTACGAAATCCTTGATCCTCTTGTCTTTTCAGGCTCGATCCGGTTTCACTCGCGGCTCACGCCGATTCCCCAAAAGCGAGCGTCCATGCGTCTGTCCCGATACTTTCTGCCGATCCTGCGCGAGACCCCGAAGGAGGCCGAGATTGTCTCCCATCGGCTGATGCTGCGCGCTGGAATGATCCGGCAGCAGGCCGCTGGAAGCTACGCCTTCCTGCCGCTTGGGCATCGCGTGTTGGAGAAGGTCTGCGGGATTGTGCGCGAGGAGCAGGACCGCGCCGGCGCCATCGAGATGCTGATGCCGACCATCCAGTCGGCCGACCTGTGGCGCGAAAGCGGGCGCTACGACGACTACGGGAAGGAGATGCTGCGCATCCGCGACCGGCATGATCGCGAGATGCTGTATGGCCCGACCAACGAGGAGATGATCACCGACATCTTCCGGAGCTATGTACGCTCCTACAAGGATCTGCCGAAGAACCTCTACCATATCCAATGGAAGTTCCGGGACGAGGTTCGGCCACGCTTCGGCCTGATGCGCGGCCGCGAATTCCTGATGAAGGACGCCTATTCCTTCGACGTCGATGGCGACGGCGCCCGGCATTCCTACAACAAGATGTTCGTCGCTTACCTGCGCACCTTCGCGCGGCTCGGACTCAAGTCGATCCCGATGCAGGCCGATACCGGCCCGATCGGCGGCGACCTCAGCCATGAATTCATCATCCTGGCCGACACCGGCGAGAGCGAGGTGTTCAGCCACGCCGATTATCTGGATTATCCGGTGCCCGACGCGGATGTCGCTTTCGACAATGTCGAAGCGCTGCGCGAGATCGTCGGCAAGTGGACATCGCTGTATGCCGCGACCTCCGAGAAGCATGATGCAGCGGCCTTCGATGCCATTCCGGCCGACAAGCGGGTCTCCGCGCGCGGCATCGAGGTCGGCCATATCTTCTACTTCGGCACCAAATATTCCGAACCGATGAAGGCCGTGGTGACCGGCCCGGACGGCACCGTCAAGCCGGTCCATATGGGCTCCTACGGAATCGGCCCGAGCCGGCTGGTGGCCGCTATCATCGAAGCATCACACGACGATGCCGGTATCGTCTGGCCCGAGGCGGTGGCGCCATTCCGCGTGACCATTCTCAACCTGAAACAAGGGAGCGCCGATACCGACGCGGCCTGCGAACAGCTCTACCGCGCGCTCGGCGCCAAAGGTATCGACGTCCTCTACAACGACCTCGAAGACCGCCCCGGCGCGAAGTTCGCGACCGCGGACCTGATCGGTATCCCCTGGCAGATCCTGGTCGGACCGAAGAGCCTTGCCGAGGGCAAGGTCGAACTCAAGGATCGCCGCGACAATTCGCGCG
Source organism: Bradyrhizobiaceae bacterium (assembly GCA_947481635.1). Lineage (GTDB taxonomy): Bacteria > Pseudomonadota > Alphaproteobacteria > Rhizobiales > Xanthobacteraceae > CANKHJ01. The sequence continues at coordinate 6 of CANKHJ010000215.1, read as the reverse complement.
AGATTC